>CAYONY010000294.1:0-3722 GCA_964405415.1 uncultured Fimbriimonadaceae bacterium
AATGGGATATCGTGCAGGAAATCGAGTCCCATCATGGACATACGCGCCACCCAGAGGTAGAGGATATTGCGATCGGTGACCATGGTGGTGGTGGGGTAATAGCGCTTGAGGTCGTCGGTTTCATCTGGCCAACCAAGGGTGGCAAAGGGCCAGAGGCCGCTACTGAACCAGGTGTCGAGCACGTCCTCGTCTTGGCGTACGATCGGCCGTCCGGCCTTCTGCTCGGCTTCCGCCTGGGAGAGCGCGGCGATGGGCGTGCCGTCTTCGGTGTAATAAACGGGGATGCGATGGCCCCACCAGAGTTGGCGACTGATGTTCCAGTCGCGAATATTCTCGAGCCAGTCGAGATAGATTCGGGTGTAGCGTTCGGGCGTGAATCGGGTTCGACCGGTACGAACGGCGTCGATTGCGGGTTTGGCGAGTTCCGTTTGGCGTACGAACCATTGCTCGGAGAGCAGGGGCTCGATCGGCTCGCCGCTTCGTTCGCTGACCAGAATGGGGATCTCATGATCGTCGACTTTTTCCAACAAGCCGGCGGCTTCGAGGTCGGCGACGATGCGCTTACGCGCTTCCATTCGGTCGAGACCCGCATAGATGCCGCCCTCTTCCGTGATCCGGCCGCGTTCATCGAGGAGAACGGGCATGGGGAGGCCATGCCGCACGCCGACCTCATAGTCGTTGGGGTCGTGGGCCGGGGTAATTTTGACCGCTCCCGAACCGAATTCGGGATCGGGATAGATGTCCGCGATGAGCGGGATGCTCCGGTTCACCAAGGGGAGCACGAGGTTTCGTCCGATAAGGCCGGCATAGCGCTTGTCGCTGGGGTGGACGGCGACCGCCACGTCGGCGAGCATGGTTTCCGGGCGGGTGGTGGCGATCGTGAGGCTACCGGACCCGTCTTCGAACGGATAGCGGATGTAGTAAAGCTTTCCCCGAAGCGTACGTCGCTCGGTTTCGATGTCGGAGACACTGGTCTGCAAAACGGGGTCCCAGTTCACGACGCGTTTGCCGCGGTAGATTAGCCCCCGATCGAACCAGTCGATGAAGACGCGGAGCACCGCTTCGACATACCTTTCGTCGAGGGTGAAGCGGTTACGCGACCAATCAAAAGCGCAGCCCAGGAGGCGAAGCTGGTTAAGGATGGTGTCGCCGCTCTCTTGCCGCCACGCCCAAACGCGCTCGATGAACTTGTCGCGGCCGAGTTTGGCGCCACTCAAGCCCTCCTTTCGAAGCTGTTTTTCGACGACGGATTGGGTTGCGATGCCGGCGTGGTCTTGCCCTGGAAGGATGAGGACGCTCCGGCCTCGGAGTCGGTAGAAGCGGCCGAGCAGATCTTGGATGGGATAGCAGAGCGCATGGCCCATGTGAAGCGAGCCGGTGATGTTGGGAGGGGGAATCGTGATGACGTAGGGCGCCTTGGCCGGATCCGGGTCGGGCTGAAAGAGGCCAGCCTGCTCCCAGGCGGCGTACCATTTGGATTCTACTTGCGAGGCGTCGTACCGCGTCGCAAGCTCGGGGGTCGAGCTCATCGAGTTGTTCTCCTTTCCTGTCGTGAAAGTTGCGAAAGGATACCCGGGTCAACGTTTCGCGAGAAACATCAGCGCTGCTGGGTGAACAGGGTTCGCACAACCTCTTCGACGTCGACCTCTTCGATTGCCAGATCGGCGACAGGGAGATGGTTCAGGACGGCGGCGGCCGTTGCCGCCACCTTGTCGCGAGGGATATCCAAGACCGCTTCACCTTCGCTTCGACTCACGACTGCGCCGAAGGGAGTCAGTTCGACTTCGGAGACATCCCGTTCGAAAGTGAGCCGCAGGCGGCGCGAATCGCTGAATTGGCGGCTCAAGGTGTCCAACGTACCATCGAAGATGAGCTTGCCGTGGTCAATGACGATCACGCGGTCGCAAAGCTCCTGTACATCCTGCATATAGTGGCTGGTGAGCACAATCGTGCAGTTCTCCTTGCGGTGCAGGTCCAAAAGGAACTCCCGAATTCGCTTTTGGCTGACGACATCGAGCCCAATCGTCGGTTCATCAAGAAAGACCACACGCGGCGCATGCAGCAATGCGGCCACCAGTTCACACTTCATGCGTTCGCCCAAGCTCAGTTTGCGAACCTGGGTGTGGACCTTGTCCTGAATCTGCAGCGTTTCGAGCAAGAACTCCGTTCGCTCCTTGAAGTCGCGCTCCCCGACTTCGTACAGCTCTTTCAGCACGCGAAAGCTGTCCATGGCGGGCAGGTCCCACCAAAGCTGCATTTTGTTTCCCATCACAAGGGAGATCTGCTTGAGCATCTCGGGCCGCCGGTCGCTGGGGTTGAAGCCGAGGACTCGGGCCTCGCCCGATGTCGGATAGAGGATGCCGGTCAGCATCTTTAAGGTCGTTGTTTTGCCCGCCCCGTTGGGGCCGAGAAAGCCAACGAGCTCGCCCTGGCCTATCGATATAGATATGTCTTGAACGGCACGGACTTCTACCTTTTGGCGAGAGAACAGGCCCTTCAGAGCGCCTTTGACGCCCGGCTCCTTCTTGGTCGAGACGTAGGTTTTGCAGAGGTAGTGCGTCTCGATGGCGGGCATGGGGTGATTCTACTTCGGACAGCCTGCGGGCAAGATGCCCGCGCTCCTTCCTTGCCGATTAGCCCAGCGAACCACTGAAGTGGAGGATCAGCCAGACCGGGATAACGGAGCCAAGCAGGGCGTCGATGCGGTCGAGCAGCCCCCCGTGCCCCGGAAGCAGCGTCCCCGAGTCCTTTTTGCCGGCCGCGCGCTTCAAGGCGCTTTCGAACAGGTCGCCGAGTTGGCCGAAGATCCCCACCGCGGCGCCGCAGGCGGGCCCGACCCACGCGTCATAGCCGAGCCAGGCGCCAACGCCCCAGCCGGTGAGCACGGAGGCGGCGAAATTGCAGATCGCCCCTTCCCAGGTCTTCTTGGGAGAGATCGTCGGGGCCATGAAGTGTTTGCCGAAGGCTTTCCCGCCGAGCATGGCGGCGATATCCCCGGCCCAGACGGGAAGAAGGAGCAGCAAGAGGGCATTGGGGAGATGCCAATTCCAGTCAGTCGTCGCCCAATGGGACGAAAAGGCGATGATCCCGAGCAGAGAGGCTGTAACGAAAAGTCCAAATCCGCCCAACCCAAAGGATGCCAGGACATGCCGGCATTGGGATCGCAAGCCAAACAGGACCATCCCGATCCCGACAAGCGTTGCAGATGAGTAGACGACCAGGAGGGCAAAGCGATCCTGATCATCCAGGCTTAGACCCCTAGCGAGAAGCGAAATGACGAAGATTAGGGGAAAGAAAGCGCCAACCTGAATACGTTCGGTCAGCATCAAACTGACTTCTCTTAGTGAAAGAACCAGAGCGATGGCGATGAGGCCAAACAACGGCCACGGATTCGTGCACCCCACCACTGCCAGCACCAGCGGGATCAGCACCACCGCCGTCAATACGCGCGTTTTCAAACCACGTCAAGCCTAATGGCTCGGGGCCGACAAGTGCAAGGCCACCTGCACCCGATTGTCGCAATTCATCTTGCGCATCACCACGCTCAGCAGGTTCTTCACGCTCTGCTCCTGGATCCCCAGTACCTTCGCGATTTGCCGGTTCGGCAGCCCCTGCGAGACCAGCCGCGCGACCTCACGCTCGCGCTGGGTGAGCTTGCGCGGCAGACCGTAGACCGCCACCGGCTCGCGCACCATCCCCGCCGCCTCTGCCTCCGGACGGTC
>CAYONY010000295.1:0-1249 GCA_964405415.1 uncultured Fimbriimonadaceae bacterium
CCATTCGTCAGGCCCAAGCGAGGCATCGGCCACCACCAACGCCGCATCGACGTCGCCAAGCGCCTGCCGGGCGGAATCCACCATCGACTTGCCGAGCCGGGTATGGGCCTCGTGAATGCCGGGGGTATCGATCAGTCCGATTTGATAGCCCTCGCCCTGGACGATGCCCAGAACTCGTCGCCGCGTGGTTTGCGGCTTTTGGCTGACGATCGAGACTTTCTGGCCGACAAGCGCATTGACCAACGTGCTTTTGCCCACATTGGGCTTTCCGAGAACCGCGATCAGGCCGAAACGATGGGTCAAGGCGCTACTCCCGCTTCCGGAACATCACGTGCATCTCCACGTCGTCCACCACCGCGGTCGAACCGCGGCCGCCCCGATCGCGATCACCATTACGTACTTTGCGTTTCCGACGGCGGCGTCCCACCCGCTCCGGCTCGTCCGCCGATTCGTCCTCCTCCTCTTCAAAGTCGCTCACTTTGGGGTGGAGCAGCCAGTCTTCAGAAACGTCATCGAGGGTGCCGCCCTCCATCCACTCGCCGAGTTTGACGATCGGCACATCGAAATTCGCCGCATCGAAGTGCACCGTGTCGTCTTCGCGGGGCGGAATCTCGTCGATCCGCAGCAGTTCGGCGGGGTCTTGGCTCAGGATGCTCTCGAGCTCAGTCTTACGTCCGACCAGGAAAACGTGGGTCGCCCCATCCAACGCGTTGAAGCGAAGGCTCGCGGATTCCTCGACCACCCACTCCGCATTGGTCAGGCTATACGCCGCCCATTTTTCGGGAAGCGTGATCGCCCGCGGACCGGTGCCTCGGCAATGAACCGTGAGGAACGGTGGCCGGACGTGGACCACGTCGTCTTGATAGTTCCAAATGTGGACGCCCGCCAGTTGGCCCAAAGCCCGAAGCAGCGCCGGGGTGACCACCGGTTCGCCCATAAAGACGGAAGTCCAGCGCTCGGCAGGAGGCCCGTCGAATTCGCGAATCACGAAGCTGGGGAGCCCGGTCTGGGTGTATTCGCCCAGGACGGTGGCCTCTTCGGGGATGGCAAAATAGGTCGGATCGAGCTTGGCTCCACCGATTGCGCCGCGATCGGGAAAGGCTTCGCAGAGCGGGTGGCGTCGGTTGAGGATAGTCGTTCCGGCGCGGCTGTGGAAGGGCTGAGGTTTGAGGGCGACGCCGGTGACTTCCCGGGCTCGCTCGAGCGATTCGCGGCCTGAATCGAACAGGCCCGCCGCATAAAGCCAGAA
>CAYONY010000295.1:1259-3712 GCA_964405415.1 uncultured Fimbriimonadaceae bacterium
TGATCGCCACGCGAAGATCCGAACGCACGTCCCATGCATTGAGAAACACGTAGAGCTTGCTCTCAGGGAACTTCTCCCGGTGGGTGAGGTCGCTCAGCAGGTAGAAGCCGGCGCTGACCCCGGCCCGAAGCACCGATTCCCGGACGTTTTGAACCAGGAGGGCAAAGGAGTTTTGGTCGACGAGATAGGCGAGGGCGCGCTCATCGATGAAGATCGCCACTTCAGGGTCAGAAAGCGGCGTTCCCAATCGCCAGGTCAGCGCATCTCGAATCTGCGCCGCGCGCTGCCAGATCGTGGAAGTCTTCAGCCAGCCGTTGCCCCAAAGGTCCATCCAGTTGACTCCGGCGGCATGGGCGAGAGCCGAACCGGCGCCGCGCCAGTGGACGCTTTCCAGGGCTTGCGGCGTACGGATGACTGGGTTGAAGTCGTCCGGCTCTTTCCAATCGCCGATCGCGGTTTTGAAGTCCTCCTCGCTGATGTAGAGCTTGCCGTTTAGCGCGTAGCTGTCGATGGGCGAAGGGAAGGGCGCGGCGCCCCCGGGCTCACGGCTGCGATAGCTGGGCGGACCGGCAATGAAATCGATTTCGCGGGTGCGAAGGAGCTTGCCCAGCGAAAGGTGGCCGCTCGCGGGATGGGACCACTCGAAGGTGTAACCGTAACTGACGCCAATCAGGAAATAGCCCTCGCTGGCCTCCTTGGCGGCATAAGCCAGTTCTCCGATCCGTGCGACGGTGGCATCGCTCAAGAACAGGTGGTAATCCACCCATCGCCGCTCTTTCCGGCTCGAACGGACGAACTTTTCGCCATCGTCGGCGGGATGCCGATAGGCGGGGATCTGAAGGTTGTCAAAATCGGCGTTCGCATCGAACCACGCCGCGCGCAGCGCCACAAAATCGTTGAGGTATCGGGTGCGCGCCCAATCGCGAAACTTGTAGACGGCGGCCTTCGACGTGTCGTAGCCGACCCCATCGGCGACGAACCATTCGCCGCGCTCCAGATGCAGGCCCAAGATGTGGTCCCGCTCGTCGAGGAGGCGCAACGCCCGGGCAAAATCCTTGAGGCAGCCCTCGGCGACCTCCCAAAACGTGTCGTCGCAGAGGCTAGGCTCGGCGATGCGTCCGCTTTCATCCGAATAGGCCGCTTGCGGAAAGCGGTTGGCCCATCCGGCGGGGGCGATGAAGACGACGCGGAAAAGCACTTGGGCCTCGGGATCGATCTCAAGGGTCTTGCGCAGCATGTACCCGGCCAGGCCGAGGGCGCTGCCGACGGCGGCGGGATCCACTTCGAGTTCCACCAAATGCGAATGGATGTGGATGCCGTTTTCGGCGGCAAGCCGGATCTCTTCGAGAACGGTCTGGGACCGCCGCTCGTCCGGCGCACTGCCGAAAAACGAAATGGGCGGAAAGACGCGGCCCTGCCGAATGAGGGCCGGCACGCCTTGGCGAACCACGACTTGGGGGGCGTCCTCGGGAATGGGGATGGCCGATCGAGGTGGCGTCGCGGGCGGCAGCTCGGGCAATGCGGGGGCTTCGTCGATGGGCTTGGCGCGACGCCCGCGCGATGGCCGAAACACCGTTTCGACCGAAGAGGACGCCTCGTCGCGAGCGTCGTCGGTCCGAGGCGAAGCGAGGCTCGTTTCGGCAAGTTCGGCTCGATCGCGGCCGCGCCGCGATCGACGGCCACGGCCACGCCCGGATCCGTCGCCTTCGCCGGCCGATTTGAGGGGACGCCAAATCGGAACGGGCAGGTCGTCGTCCGCGGCGGAGCGGCGGCTTCCTCGTTTCTTGGGGGCGGGGGCTTCGGGGGCTGAGGCAAGGGGTTCGGCGGCGAGTTCGCTGCCCTTCGGTTTCCGTCCCCGGGCGGCTTGGGGCGCCTTGGGCTCCGAGCTTGGGGCCGGGGTCGTTTTGCGCGGCCGGAAGATGGCTTGGGGCTCATGATCGACGACGGGCTCCTCGGTCTTTTTCCCGGAGCGTCGGGGGCGGGGCGACGCCTTTGCTTCCGGTTGCGCGGGCGGAGACGCCGAGGCCGCTTTGCGGGCGCGAGCCGGTTGCTTCGGGGTCGATTCTTCTTCAGGTGCCGCAGGCGGCAGTTTCTTTCTTGGCATAGGTCATCAAATCGCTTTCGGCGGCCCAGGCCAGGAGCTCCTCAGGGGTTTCGAAGAGAAGATCCGGGGCTTCGGCCGCCAGAGTGGGGAGGGAGGTCGCGCCGTAGGCCACGGCAACGACGGCCACGCCCGCATCGCGGGCGCAGCGCACGTCGAAAATCGAATCGCCGATCATCACGGCGTCCTTCGGAGAGACATCGAGGAGTTGGCAGGCGCGCCGGGCACTTTCGCCATTCGGCTTGGGTTGGGCCACATCGCTGGCGCAGACGATGGCATCCACGCGGCCAATCTCGGGAAAGAGCGTGCGGAAACGGGCCACTTCGGCGGTGTTTTTGCTGGTCACCAAGCC
>CAYONY010000296.1:0-3712 GCA_964405415.1 uncultured Fimbriimonadaceae bacterium
AGTTTGTGATCGTGCTCCCAACGACGAGCGCCGGTGGCGCGTTCGAAGCCGCGGAGCGGTTTCGAACCGCCCTGGAATGCTATGAGTTTGCGACTGGAGTCGTGACCGCGAGCTTTGGCTGTGCGACCCTGCGCCCGAATGACGGCTCTCGCGAAGGGCTGATCGCCCGTGCGGACGAAGCGCTTTACGAGGCGAAACGGTCGGGAAGAAACCGTACGGTCCATGCGGATACGGTCAAGAAAGCGGCCTGACCTACCGTGGCCATTAGGCGGCCCGTTTGGCGTGCCGCCATAGGCAATCCTTCAATCCAAATCGTCCCGGTTTGGGCAATCCCTTTCGGATTTGCTCCGGCGTGAAAGGCGTCTGCGGCATGAGATCCGACGGAAGTGCGTCGGGAGCCAAGATCGGCTCGGCCAGGCTCTCCGAAAGAATGCGCACTTGGGCCTTGGCGGCCAACGGCACCGCCATCGTCCGCTCAAACCCCCACGCCATGGCGCGATGAACCGCAATCGGGGCGGGAAACATGAGGCGACGTACCCCAATGACGTTGGCGATCCGGCGGACGGCTTCCGTCAAACTCAACTCCTCCGGTCCCGTTACGGGAATGGTTTGGCCGGACAGGCGGCCTTCCACGAGCGATGCTTCCATGATCTTAGTAAGGTCATCCACCGCCAAAGGCCGCATGAAACGCGGTCGAAAGCCCACGAAAAGGAAAATGGGGAAAGTGTGAAGGGCGTGGCTGATGTGGTCGAGCATATGGTCGCCGCGGCCATAGATGACGCCGGCCTTGAGTAGGGTGGCGTCGAGCCCGGAGGCGCGAACAAGCTCTTCGGCCGCCCACTTGGATTCGTGATAAGGGGAGCCGCAATCGGGACGGGCGCGGAGAAAGCTCAAGAGAGTGACCTTTTTCACTCCGGCTGATTTGGCCGCTTCAAGGACGTTGGCGGTGCCTTGGACATGGACACGAGCGTAAGTTTGGGCGCCGATCTCCCGGTTGATGCCGCCCAGATGGGCCACCGCCGCGCAGCCCGCAAAGGCGCGGGCCAGTTTTTCAGGATCGTCGAGGCCGATGGGGGAAAACGACACGCCGGATTGGGTCCGAATATCAAGATCGCGCCGGTCGATACCGCGTGCGATCAAAACGACCTCGTGGCCCTGGCCGATTAGGCGTCGAGCAAGATTTCTTCCAACAAAACCGGTTCCTCCCGTGATTGCGATTCTCATAATTCTATTATGACAGGAATTTCAATGATTCATGAAAGAACGCCGTCAGAACCCGACTCTGGGGCCTGTGAAGCGAGAGCCCGCCCCGAACGTCCGGCTGGAATTCGAGGTAGATTGGAGTTTCGAGGTGGGGACTGCACCTCAGTGAAGGATGTGATTTCCATGAGAAGAGTAGGTGCCTTGGCTGTATTTGGAGTTTTGAGCAGTGTTGCTTGGGCGCAGCCCGTTCTGGATGGGTCGCGAGATGGCAGCTACAGCTTGCGTTCGGTTCAGACGGTCGAAACGCAGTTCGGCGATGCCAATCCGAACGGCGGCAGCGAATTGGATGCCGCCTGGTCGCAGATCCACAATGGCAAGCTTTATCTGATGCTCACGGGAAACCTTGAGAACAATTTCAACAAGCTGAATATCTTTTTCGATTCGAAAGCGGGCGGCGAGAACCAGCTCACCAACAACATCGGCAACGGCGGGAACAACTCCAGCAACGACGGCTGGGCCGGCAAATACGCGGGTTTTACATTTGATTCCGGGTTTGCCGCCGATTACATGATCATCCTCCGAAACGGCAACTTTGGGGGCGATCGCTTCGACATCGACTTTTCAAGCGTCGGCAACACGTCGGTGTTGGAAACCGCGGCCAGCGTTTTTGGCGCGTCCCTCACCGGCTCCAATGCCAATGCGCTTGGCGGGGTCGGCATTGGCGTTGCCTATAACCGCAACAATGTCGCCGGCGTCGTGGGCGGCACGGGCGCGGCCAATCAGGCCGCCGCGACCGCCGTACTCACCGGAATCGAGCTGGCGATCCCGCTCACCGCGCTCGGCAACCCCACCGGGGCGATCAAGGTTTCCGCCCATATCAACGGCTCGAACCACGATTACCTGTCGAACCAGTCGCTCGGCGGATTCACGCCACCGCAAGGCAACCTCGGCGGCGACGGCAACGGCGGCTACAACGGCACCGTCGGCCAATTGAACATGAATGCCTTTGAAGGCGATCAATGGTTTACCGCCGAAACCGTTCCCGAGCCGGCCAGCCTGACCGTGCTCGCGCTTGCGGGATTGGGCTTGCTGCGATCCTCTCGCCGCCGCAAGGCCTGACGGCATGGCGCCGAGATTGAAAAGGGCCGGAACCCATGGATATCGGTTCCGGCCCTTTTCCGCGTTGCGCCGGCCCTTCGGGGCGATCTTGGCGGGTGGCCGCGTATTCGGCCGTACCGGTACGATGCGCGGTACGTCCTGCAAGGGAGAGTCTTCCATGAGATCACGACACATCCTCATCATGCTCGCCGCTTCTGTTGCGGCCGCGGCATTCTCAAGTCCGGCGTGGCAGGGGGCCGGCGAACAAGCCCAACTCAAAGACCCGCCGATTCGCGCGCTTTCCACGACAGCGAAGCTTGCGATGGTCAAGACAAAGTTCGGACTGTCCATTCCGCCGAGGGGCGTTCTCGACACGCTGACATTGACGGTCAACCGGCCCGTGGTCCCAAACAAAGGGAGCCTGCGGTTCAAAGGATACAACTTCTTCTCGGATTATTCCGGCCCGGGCATTGCCGACTACGGCGCCTACGGAGATCCCTATGTGGGCAATGTTACGCCGATGCTCACCCTCAACTTCTTCGTGGCAAAGCCCAACAAGCGCCATCTGATTACTTTCTATGTCTCGCCTTATGTTGGGGTCGGCAACTTGCGCTTCGAACCGGCAGGCTTCCCCGCGCAGACCGAAGACATGCTGGCGCTGCGCGAATCCAAAACCGCCTTTGTGCTCATCACGCCAAAAAAGACGGGAAACCAATATATCGTCATGAAGTCGCCGGGAGGGATTCGCTTCCACTCCGTCGAGATCGACGTGCTGGATTGATGCCGATCGAAAAGCGCCGATTCGGGTGCGTGGTCCCTCTCATAATGGACCTGTGAGGGAGTTTGGAAACCATGGTTAACCCCCGTGCCGCCTTCTTGGGCTTACTCGTGAGCTTGGCGGCGTTTGGCGCCGCCCAAAAGCCGATATTGGCGACCCAGCGCTCGCCCGGCCCCGAAGTCACATTCACGCTCCTCCAGATGAACGACGTGTACGAAATCACTTCGGTCTCCGCCGAAGGAGGAATGGCGCGCGTCAAGACGGTTTACAACCGGCTCAAGCGACGCCATCGGAACACCTTCATCGTCGTCGCGGGGGATTTCTTCAGCCCGTCGGCGCTCGGAACCGCGCGGGTGAACGGAGAGCGGCTGGCGGGGCAGCAGATGGTGGCCGCCATGAATGCACTTCCGGTTCATTTGGTGACTTTCGGGAATCACGAGTTCGACTTGAGCTACGACCAGTTTAAGAAGCGAATGGATGAGTCGAAGTTTGGATGGGTTTCCAGCAACGTGCTCGACGCGCAGAAGCAGGCTTTTCCCAAAGTGCCTTCGGCCGTCATCGAAGTCTATCGAGAGAAGGGAGCCGAGGTTCGGGTGGGCTACTTTGGCCTGACGATTCCCAGCAATCCAAAGG
>CAYONY010000297.1:0-3708 GCA_964405415.1 uncultured Fimbriimonadaceae bacterium
CTTATCCGCCGGGTCCGCTGTGAGAAACGTAACCAGGCAAGCGCCTCAGCCGCCGCCTTTTTACAGAGGTTCGGCGCCCTCTTTCCACACATGCCGTTATGCCGGTTCGGCTCGGCCGAGAACTGCAAGCTCCCGTTAAGGCCCCGCTAAGGGCCAGACCACGCCTCGACGACTTTAGACGAAGGCCCTTGCGAGAACCTCCGCCCTCCCTCCTGTCCGCAGACGAGGGAAAAAGGCTGCTTTCACATGTATGGGGCCGCTCTTTCGCTTTTGCAAAAGATCCCGGATTCGAACCGGGGACTTTCTGATTCTTAGTCAGATGCTCTAACCAAGCTGAGCTACTCTTTTTGTTGCCCGAACGACGCGCGCGGCCAGGCGTTCCGTGCCTTGTTAGGCACAAAATCCACCACGCCATCCTGTCCTTCCACGTTCCGCGGGTACCAGACGGCCATCCCGGACGACGTCTTCCGGCACGAGGCCAGAAGCCGCAACCCGAGCGGCTGGAGCCGAGCGCTTCCGACGGACCAGTCGCACCCAAACTCCCACTCTTCGACTCTCACCTTTCATCCTTTCGCAGGCGCCGTCTGCCGGGGGCGACCCCGTGCGCGGCCCTCAGCACTCGCCGTTGGGCCTGGACGCCGGACGTGGAGTTCAGCCCTCCCGGAAGTGCGGAAAGGCATGACGAGTCTCGGCTTGCATAGCGGTCCCCGTCTTGCGACGAGGCGGCCGGGATGGGCGCCCGACCCTTTCACGACGTTGCCGCCGCTTAGCCTTAGCCTGGGCCATGCCCCAGGGCCTGCGGTCCGCGGAAGGCCGGCTGTCCGATCCCAAAGGAACGAACGGCTAACCGATCACGGTGCAGGAGATGTAGAGATGCTCCGGGAGAGGGGTTTGTTTCCGGGGTGAGGAAAAGGTCCCGATTCCCCTTCTCCCCGCGAGGGAGGGGGAGTGCGAAACTCGGGAGAGGGGGCGGGCGGCCCAATGCCGGCGTGAACGATTGAAGCCGCAACGCGGTCCTCTTAATGGGCATGCTTTGCGGGTCGACATTGTCCCTTCTTGCACTTGCATCGGGCACTCTTTCCTCTTTGGGAACCCAACTTGCGACGGACGTTCGCCGCATTCTGATCTTTTCTTCCGCGGCCTCCGACCGGCCCTATCCCTCGTCCGACTCAAGGCTCATAGAATCCTTGTATCGGGTTGCGGCAAAAGACCCCGGCTGCTCCATCCTGCCTCAAGTCGCCATCGATGCGATGTCCAAGACTTTGCCACCTGAGAACGCCCATCCCGAACGCCACATGTTTCGACTGGCGGAACGGCTGAAGGTGGAAGGAATCCTCCAGCCAAAGCTCCACCAGTTGGACCGGCGCGGTCGTACCGAGCTGCACATCGAAGTCGGTCTTCGAAGCCCAACTTTCGGAGGGTTCGTGGCCAACGGATTCTCCAAAGTCAGCTCTAAGCTCTCCACTTATCTTGCCGGTGAGCGGCTAACCGATCGTGAGATCGATACTGCCATGGCAGAGGCATTGAGGGATTTGTGGCGAAACACCATCCCTATGGCGACGGTCCGAAACGCCCATGACGACATCGCGATCCTCAGCCCAGTAGATCACCCGCGGCTCGTGGCGGGGCTTCCTGCATTCTCTGTGCGAGGCCGACACGCTGTTTCGTTGTTTGTCGTAGATACAGTGGCTAAGGAGGCGGTTACCGTTCGAGTGATTCGGATGCATGGTCCGATGTCCGGCGACCGAATGCTGTTTCTCAATGTGCGTCCTGGCCCAGACCAGCCTCCGATCCTGTCCGAGTACTACCGTCCGCCTTTTCACGAAGCGCCGTGATCAACCCCACTTCCGCTTCCGGATGCTCGCGTTCAAACCACCGGAAGCCCGCCCTCCGCAGCGACCCGTAAATCGCCTCCCGGTCCTGCTCCGCCCGCGCGTGCCACTCCAAAAACAGCACGTCGATCTGCCCCAAATGGCCCGTTGCCTCAAGCCGACGGACCGCCTCGTACTCCGCCCCTTCGATGTCCATCTTGACCACCAGGCGCCGCCCCTTGAGTTCCGCAAGGGCCTCTTCGGCCACCGCCCCGACGTCTCGAACGCGGACCTCCGCGCGGCCCTGGGCCGGCCGGGCCGGATCGGGAACGAGCGAGTTCATCGAGTGGGTCGCTTCATCGACGTCGATCTCAAACGCCCCGTCCCCTTCGGCGACCCCATGGGCGTGCAGCCGGATCCGGGCCGCCAGGTCGGGATTGCGACTCAGATTGGCCTGCGCGCGCTCGGCCGTTTCGGGGACCAGTTCATACGCCCAAACCTCCGCGTCGTAACGCTGAGCGAAAAAGAGCGAGGCCAACCCCAGGTTCGCCCCAAAATCCAAAACGAAGAAGGGCCCCGGAGCTTCGAACGCATAGAGCCGCTCCACGAAGATCTCGTGGAACACCAGCAGGTCGGCCCGGTTGCGCGCCGCCGCCCGAATCCCGCCGACTTCGATTTCCAATTCGGGCCCTACGAACCGGATTTGCGCGCCGGCGCGGGCGCAAAGGTCGCCCGCCAACCGGTGCTCGACGATGAGCACCTTGGCGATCGGGGTCGGCTCGGCAATGGGGAGGGGAATGCGAGGAAGCCGCAGCGCTCCGTTCTCATCGAGCGAAGCGTCCGGCAAGGGCCAGACCGGAAGCTCGGCCAAAACGTTCGCCCACCGGCGGTTCAGCCGCCGGGCGTAAACGGCCCGCGCCGCGACCTTCCTCAGCCGGGAGAGCAAGCCCATGGCAGGATTATGAGGCGATCAGCCGCCAATCGGGCGCTTGAGGTCGAGGACCGCTTCCGCCAGGGCATCCACGTCCGCCGGTTCGGGCGCCGGAACCGAAACCGCCTCTCCGGCCGCGATCTGAAAAGCCTCGGCGGCTTTCAGATTCAGCCAGTTTCGAGCCAGCCGGTCGGTTACGGCCAAAAGACCCCCACCGGGGCCGGAGGAGGGAGAAGCGGCGCGAAGCCGCGACGATTGCTCAGCATAGGCGTAGATCAGCAGATCGGACAGGGCGCCCATTCGAATCTGCGCCTCCGAGTCCACCCGATTCCCTTCGATCCCGTGATTCGCTTGGGCTCCCCGATCCTTGACCTTGTGAATCGCCCGATGCGCCAGCTCAGCCACAAACGAATCCCGAGCCCCCTCCAGGGAAGCCCGGCCGGATTCGGCGCGGCGAATCAAGCGGTCCGCGATAAAGACGCGGTTGATCTCGTTCGTGCCCTCATAGATCCGGCTCACCCGGGCGTCGCGGTAGATCCGCGCGATGGGGAACTCCTCGGTGAAGCCATAGCCGCCGTAAACCTGTAGGGCTTCATCCACGATAAAGGCTTCGGCCTCGGTGGAGAAGACCTTGCTCATCGAGCATTCCACCGAGTGCTCTTCGGCGGCCGCCATATTGGCCTTCACCGAACCGTCGGATCCTTCAAATGCGCCGTCGATCAGGGCGCCGGTCCGGTAGATCATCGATTCGGCGACATAAAACCGGGCCGCCATCTCGGCGAACTTCTTTCGAATCAGGCCGAAGCTCGCAATCGGTTGGCCAAACTGCCGGCGATCCAAGGCGTACTGCGCGGCCTCGCCCATCGCCAACCGCGCCGGGCCGATCGACATCGAGCTGAGCTTGAACCGCCCCAAGTTCAACGCGTTGAACGCCACCTGGTGGCCCTTTCCGGGCTCGTGGAGCAA
>CAYONY010000298.1:0-3692 GCA_964405415.1 uncultured Fimbriimonadaceae bacterium
GCGCGGGCCGTGAGCGCGAACCGCCCCTTCGTCCTTGTGCTTGATCGCGGCTATCGTGTGGCCCGCGCTTCGCCATGCCAGAAGGAAGAGCTGCGCCCCTCCGATGCGGCTATCCGCATGGGTTCCTTGGAAGGTGGAATAGCGCCCTCGGGACTGGGTTCCTAAGGCGCACATGAGTTCGCCGTAGAAGCGATCCGCCGGTCTTTTGCTCTCGCGGCAAGCATAGATCGACGCGTCCCATAGCGCGAGAAAGTCGACGTTCTGAAGGGCCTTGAGGCCCCGGTAGCAATTCTGCACCTCGCCCAGCGTGACGCTCGCATGGGCGGCCTCCAGCGCGTTCGCGCCAATCAGGTCGATGTCGGCGAAGGACATTCCGTTTGGCTCCGAGGCTGCGGCTATAACCTGCCTGGATGGTAGGGAGTGTATCGAGTAGCCGCATTCCAAGACCGCTCGCTCAAGTGCGGCGAGTCCCTCGGCCCCACCCGCGAGAATCTTTTCGGCGAGGGCCTCGGCTTGCTGCTTTGCCGTGCCCGAAGGCTTGGGGGCGGGGGATGGAAGCTCCTCGGGCAAGTACGCCGCCGTCGCTGCGGGAGGCGGGCCGCCTAAATCGGAGTTTCCGGCAGGTTGTAATGTGGGAGGCCCAGATGTGGGCTGGCCGGCTGCGGCGGGGTTGCCCGGCGGGGGGGTTACAGGGGCGCCCGCTATGCCCGCGAATCCGTTCACTGGCTGAAGCGAGCTGGAAATCACCCCGATCGCTTCCTGATACTTCTGGGTGTACTGCGAATTGTCCGTTACGAAATGCAGGGTCCCCACGACGTCTCCGCGCCGAAAACCGATGAACATATGATAGTAGGTGGGCGTGTTCGCGTTGACGCGTACTGAAAACGAGAGACCGCAGCCCTCCCACCCCTTGGGGTCGTCCTGATAGGGGATCGGGGCATTCAAGAGGACTTCACGGCCCCGAAGGAACTCGTTCGCCTGCTTGCTCACCCACAGAACGAAATCACTATCGGCGTGGAGCTGCGATTTGATGGTAACGGTGCACCATTCGCTCGGTCGAACATCTCCCGGTTTGAGTTCGATCTCGTTCCGATAGGGCCTCTTGGTCCAGCCCTTGGGGAGCTTGAATTTGAGGTTTCCAATGGATTCCTCGGACTGAGGCGCCGGCCATCCAAGAAAGCTGGTCAAAAAGACGGCAAGCAAGACCTTCAACAGTCTCATGGTTGCTACCCCCGTGTTGCAATTCATCAGTTTAGTGCGGAGCTCCGCGCTCGGAAACGTGAGTTGTCTGGTTAAAAGGAAGCGGGCCGAAGGCTTGATTTGTTCCGCAGGGCCAGAAGACTTGGCCGACGAGCTTCCCTTTGAATTCACCGAGACCGAAATGTAGGACCTCGGCATCCTGGCAGGCCATTCCTCGCCCCAGAGTGACTTGCCTGGTCAAGAGTTGATTTCCCACCCTCAGGCGGACAACCGCGCCGCCGGCGGCGCGGTTGCAATTCGTTCCGCGCAGCCTTATCGCCACCCAGTTTTGAAGCCGCGATACGTTACGGTAGACAATGAGACCCTTCGCTTTGTCGGCAACGGCAAGGTCCACCGATCCGTCGTGATCGAAGTCGCAAGCGGCGGCCGCCAGGGCGCTTGATGCCGAAATGCCGGACGAGGCGGTGCGGTCGACCCATTTCCCGTGGCGCCACAAGTAGAGGTTTGCCCGATGGTACATCGAGTGGTGAAAAAGGTCCAAACGCCCATCGTTGTCGAAGTCGGCGAGGACAGGATTGGCGGGAGTCTCTTCAAAGTCAACCCCCATCTCGCGGAGGGACCGTCGCTTGAATCGCTTTTGCCCCAGGTTTTCGAAACAGAGGCTCTCGTTGCTTCCCAAATAGCCCCGCCAATCCGGATGCATGAGATTGGTGACGATCAAGTCGAGATCGCCGTCATTGTCGAAGTCGGCCATCGCCGAACCAAGACAATGTCCGCCTCCTGGCTTGCCAGAGGGCGAATCCATGCGATCCAAGCCCAATCTCGGCGCAAGGTTTGCGGGCACGTCTCCGCTGAAGGCCCACAATTGGTCCGGCTCCAACCGGTAGGTTCCAACGAAGAGCTCAGGCCGGCCATCGCCATCGAGGTCTCCCGCCGTAATCGAACTCGCGAAGAGCGCCTTGCCGTCCACCGCGAGTTCACTGCGTTTTGCCTCGAACCGGGCCCCGACATTCCGATAAAGCCGACTCGGATCGCTCGTCACGAGGTCGCCGAAGACGGCCCCATTGGCGACAAAAAGGTCCAGGCGGCCATCCTGGTCGTAATCCAGCCAACAGGCGGATCGTCCATAAAACTTCTCCTTGGGGAGGGCACTGGGCATTTCGGTAAACCGGCCATGGCCGTCGTTCCGCAGGATGCGGTCGGGACGCATTCGATCCGAAGTTCCCTGGAACAGGTCTTGGTCGCCGTCGCCGTCAAAGTCGGCAAAGACGCCAAAATCCGCCTTCGGCAAGGGCGGAAGCGCTCGAAATCCCCTTCCTTTCAGGTTCTTGAGGATTTGGAATCCGTTGATGAGCAGGTCCTCATAGCCGTCTCCATCGACATCGGCCCAAGCTAGGGCGTTTGCATTCCCGTTGACGCGAAAAACGGGCTTGAAGCGGCAGTTCGCTGCTTCCGGAACGGCTCGACCTTCGAGCCGGAGAAGAAAATCACCCGCCGGCGATCGCAAACTCGATTGGTCTTTGCCCGGCCGGTTTGGGTCGTAGATCTCGACCGTCGATCCTTGCGGATGGTCGAGTTTCGCATCGCAGGCCAGGCGGGGCCCCGCAGCCACGAACACCCCCACGTAAAGACGCTGGCCCTTCTCAAGAAAAAGCTCCTTGGCCGAAAGGTCAAATGCAACCCATTTCCGCAGGTCCGGAACGGAAAGTTGGCGCCGGATTGGGGGCGCCGCGTCGAATTCAAAGTGCCGAAAAGGAATTCGGGAGTCGATGTCTTTCCAAAGATGGAGCTGGACTTGGCCTGGCTCGCCGTCGAATTGAGCCAGGACTCGCGAAAGCTTGATCCGCTGTGGGGCCTCAAAGCGCACGAGCTCTTTGATCGTGACCCTTTGGCCCACGGCCGAATAGTCGTTTGGGGCAACGCCTCGCCCATCGTCCATGAGCAAGACGATGCCTCGCCCCAACACGATGAAAGCGGCAAGAGACAGGATCATCAACTTTGCGAAATGTACTTAAAGAGGCACGATCCTCGTACCAGCATTTCGGTTTGGCAACCCGCCTCAAGCGCATCGGTGGGGATGCGAGCATCGTCGTCCAGTCCCGTCATCAGATTGACCCGACCCTTGAGCATGGCTTTGCCATAGATCCGCAACTTCTGAGGCTTTCCGCTCTCGGGAATAAAGAGGAGCTTGTCATCCTGTACCTTCCATTGGCCGGCTTCCTTGTGAGTCCAAGCAAGCCGGGCGGCCTTGGCCACCAGGAACTTTGAGTAGGTGCCGTCCGCCTTGAGATCGAGGTTCTCCAAGCCCCCCGTGCTGGCATCGCCCAAGTAACCGCCGGAGGCGGTGTACCATCCGGACATTGCGCCGTTCAATTCGAGCTGCCACTTGCCAACAAGGTCTTGCTCGGTGAACATCGCTCGCGGGACGACCGCCGTTTGGGGCCGAAACGTCTCCAGAAACTGCATGACGGGCGCCCGTTCCCGGTCGAGAA
>CAYONY010000299.1:0-3659 GCA_964405415.1 uncultured Fimbriimonadaceae bacterium
AGACCGGGAAGAGGATCGCAGCCAAAATCGCGATGATCGCGATGACCACGAGGAGTTCGATGAGCGTAAATGCTTTTCTCATCTGGATTTATCACCTATTACCTATGTTTGATTTCGGGACCTTCGTAACGGGACCGGGGTCACCCGGACTTTGACCCGCTGCGAGGATCGACGACGGAACAACACCACCGCTTGCAAACGGCGTGCCATTCCTGGAGACCTATCATAAACCAATTTCCGCAAAATGCAATTAGCAATTTTTCGGAGATAGAGGAGTGGATTAATGTACCTCTTCATTAGAGGTACATTTTGTCAGTAAGCACTTTCAAGGAGAACTTGGCGGTTTAGCGCCCACTTACGTTCTCTGAGCCCGTCTTCCCCTCGAAACTTTCCCCCGCATGAGGGCGGCTCATCTCCTCCACCGAGGGGCCCCGGTCGCCCTGGTCGAACTGAACGCCGTCGCCTCCCAAAGGGTAGTCCTTGCGAAGCGGAAAGCCCACCCAATCGTCGGGCATGAGGAAACGTTGGTCCTGCTCATTGCCCTCAAAGACCACGCCGAAAAGATCCCAAATCTCCTTCTCCGGATATTCGGCGCCCAAAAAAACGTGCTTGACGGTCGGGATTTTCTGCCCCTCGTCGGCCCCGACCTTGACGAAAATCCGGGAAGAATGCCGGAGGGACATGAGGTTGTAAACCACCTCGAACCGCTCCGGCAGGTCGCGCTCATGCTCCCAGCGGCTATAGTCCGCCCCCACGCATTCGCTGAAATACGCGTAATCCAGCTCGGGATCCGTCTTCAGAAAGGCCAAGACGTCGGCCACCCGCTCGCGCCGCACGCAAAGAAACGTCTCGCCGCGAAACTCCTTCACCTTCAAAAGATCGGCCCCAAACGCTTCGCGGACCTTTGCCGCCTCCAGACGTTCGCTTCCCGCTTTCGGCGCCGCCATCAGGACCCGCCCCCGGCCGGCTCCAGCGCCGCCGTGCCCAGCTTCTCCGGCGAAAGGCTCACCGTCTCGTCCCAATCGATCGCCTTCACCCGAATCGCGTACACGTAGCCGAGAATCCAAGTGGACATGTAAACCAAAACCTCGATGAAGCTGAAGATGCGAAACGCCGGCTCGGCGTCGCGAAACACCGTCATCCAACCCCAAAGAAACACAACCTCGATGTCGAACAGGACAAAGAGGATCGCGACCAAATAGAACTTAATCGGAAACCGTTCGCGCGCGCTGCCGCTGGGGGCAACCCCGCACTCGTAGGGGGAAACTTTATAGGGCGTGACCTTCTTCGGCCCGAGCACCCAGCTCAGGGTGACCATCGCCGCGCAGAGCACGGAAGCCACGACCACAAGGATCACGAGCCCAAGGTAGCCGGAGTCCATGGGCGAAGGTTACCCTGGGGTGGGGATGAGAGGTGAGAGGTGAGAGGTGAGGGGTGAGAGGTGAGGGGTTACTTCGGCGATGCGTTGTATCCGACCCTGCCCGTCCAGCTTTCGTGGTGCGGGGCCATTCCCACCCGTGTTCGAAGCATCGAATCGTATCTTGCAATGAGAGTCTCGCCTAGACCTTCATCCATGGATCCGCATCGAACCGCAAAACGAATCCAACTTTGTGATTCGGCCGCTTCAGCTTCCGCTTCATTGAGCTTGCTGATGAATGCAGCCGGATATCGCCGTTTCCTCCATGCTTCGCCAATGGCGGTTGCCGTTGATCGCGTTGAGCGGCGTATCTGATCGGTCAACGAATACCTTTCTTCTCTCGGAAAGCCCTTGCTGAGTTCAAAGAGTTCCATCGCAAGATCTTCCGAAGCCTGATAAACGCGAAGTTCGAAATGACTCGAGATCGCCTTGCCTTCGGCAACGGCCAAGTCACTCGTCGACTTGGCCTTTGGTTCGCAATTGGAGTGGTTCGTCTTCACCTTTCACCTCTCACCTCTCACCTTACATCACCTCACTCCCGAGAACGGTTAAACTCCCCCTCAATGCAAATCGACGCCGCAATCATCGGTGGCACCGGCGTCGGCGCGCGCCTTGAAGCGCTGGGCGGCCGCCCAATCCATGTACCAACCCCCTTCGGCCTTGCGCGCGGCCGCCTGATCGAACACGCCGGAAGGCAAATCCTGGTGCTCCAACGCCACGGCGCCGGCCACCGGGTTCCGCCCCACCGCATCCGCTACCGGGCGCTCGCCGAAGCGGCCCGTCGGCTCCAGGTCCGCGCCTGCTTCAGCACCGCCGCCACCGGCGGCCTCCGCGACGATTGGCCCAACGGCACGATGTCGGTTTGCCACGACTTTGTGGACGTTACGGGCCGCAACGCGACCCTGTTCGATCGCACCGTCGTCCATACCGATTTCTCCCAACCCTTCGCCGAGTCGGCTCGCCAAGCGCTGATTGGGGCCGCGAAATCCCAAAATCTAGCCGTACAAGAGCAGGCGGTTTATGTCAACGGCAACGGCCCGCGCTACGAAACGCCGTACGAAATCCAGCTCTATCGTCGCCTCGGCGGCGACGTGGTCGGCATGACGGCCGCCACCGAAGCCATCCTCATGGGGGAAGCCCGCGTGCCCTATGCCTGTCTTGCCGTGGTCACGAACCTCGCTTGCGGGCTTACGGGGGCCAAGCTCTCCCACGAAGAAGTCGTGGATGAGATGGAGCGAAGCGCCGAGCGGGCCGTCGCGATCCTCTTGGAGGCGACAACGAGGGTCTGATGGCGATGTCGCGCCGGCGGCTCACGCTGCTTTTGGCCCTAACCCCTGGCATCGGGGGCAAGAGTTTGGTCCGGGTGCTGGCCCGATTGGACCTTGCCGGAATGGCGCCGGAGACGTTTCTGGGGTTGGCCGTCGACGCCTACCGAGAAGAGTTTGGGCTCAACGCAAAAGCCGCCCAAGCCCTTGCGGAAGGCCGCGAAGGCCTGCGAAAGCAGGTAGAAGAGGTCGAAGCGCGGCTTGAGGCGCTGGGCGTCGTACTCCTCACCGCCGCCGATGCAAGCTATCCAGAGCGGCTCGAAGCGTTCGATGTCGATCCGCCACCCGCCCTCTTTGCCTATGGCAATGTGAAACTGCTTCGCAATCCCACCTTTACTGTGTTGAGTTCGCGGAAGACCTCCCCCGCCGGGTTGAACCAGATCGAACAGCTGGCCGAATCGGGGGTTTTGGCCGGGCAGACCCTGGTGGCCGGGCACGACCGGCCCGAATATCAGCGCGCCGCGGTGGTCCCGTTGCGGTGGGGGGCGCCGCGGATCGTCTGCCTCGACCGGGGGCTCTTTCGGGCGCTCGGCGAGGACCTGAATCAGGAGCCCTTCCGCGCCGCCCGACTCTGGCGCTATCAATTCGACCCCCTCACCGACCTCGCCCTATCACCTTGCCGCCCCGAACTCGGGTTCGCGGGCCTCAATAACCAAGTGCGGGATCGGTTGATCGCCTCGCTGAGCGATCGGCTCGAGTTTGTGGAGGTCACGCCAGACGGCAATATGGAAAAACTGGCGCGCCAGGCCTTGAAAGTGGGGCGAACCGTACGCGTTTCGGATCGGTCGATCGGCTACCGCGCCCTGGTCGAAGCCGGCGCCGAGCGCCTCGAAGCATGAGTCACCTCTTGCCTCTCCCCTCTCCTCACTCCTCACTCCTCACTCCTCACTCCTCACTCCTCACTCCTCACTCCTCAC
>CAYONY010000300.1:0-303 GCA_964405415.1 uncultured Fimbriimonadaceae bacterium
CGTGGGGGGATCCTCGTGCTGATACTTCGATCCTTGCCTTCATCAATCTTCATTGCGGTTCATGCGCTCAGGCGTTAGCAATCATCAATGCGGCTACGGCCGAGTCGAAAGCCCGAGTGTTCGTATGCCTCGTGCCAGTGCCAAAGTCGGGCGTGTCAATGGAAGCGGCGACACTTGCGTTGGTGGCTCAAAGGCGCGGATTTGGCCGCGCCTTCATCGAGCGCGCAATGGCGGGAGATCTTAGCTCGCGCGACATCAACATCGCGTTTAGGCAAGTCACGGGCGGGCCAGGTTCAAGTGAGG
>CAYONY010000300.1:313-3648 GCA_964405415.1 uncultured Fimbriimonadaceae bacterium
GGTCAGCCCAATTGGCCCTCCAACGCGACATCAACTTGGGACGCCGTCTCGGGGTCCATCAGACCCCGACCGTTGTCCTCCAACTTCGAACGCATAGGCGCCTCGTCGCTTCGGTGCGCGAACTTGCGGCTCTGATTCGTTCGGAGGAAGCACGGTAGGCGTATTCAGCTCTGCCAATTCTTGCGGAGCGGCGAGTGAGGCAAGATACACACTTCAGAGGGCATGAATCGGTCAAGCCTGTCCATATGAAAGGACCTTTCCCCTCTTGCCGCGAACTCCCTCTTGCCTATGATCGTTTCCGCCCTTCTTTTGCTTGCGCTTCCCCAAGCCAACCTGCCCGCCAACGACGCGCTCGCCAAGTCGTTCCGCAATCCGCCTCCGAGCGCCCGGCCCCACACCTGGTGGCACTGGATGGATGGCAACGTCACCAAGGAGGGCCTCACCGCCGACCTCGAAGCGATGAAGCAGGCCGGCATCGGCGGGGCCCAGATGTTCACGGTCGCCCAAGGCATCCCGAAAGGCCCGGTCGACTACATGAGCCCCCTTTGGCGGGAGATGACCAAACACGCGATCCGCGAAGCCGGCCGACTGGGCATCGAGCTTTGCCTGCACAACTGCGCGGGCTGGTCATCCAGTGGCGGCCCATGGGTGAAGCCCGAACACGCCATGCAGGTCTTGGCCTGGTCGAGCCTGCGCGTCAGCGGGCCGAAGCGGATCGAGCAGAAGCTTCCGCCGATCCAGCCCCCCCAGGTCTTTGCCAAGGTCGACTACGCCAAAGATGTCGCCGTCTACGTGTTTCGCCCGCCCACCGAGGGGCAAGCCCAGTTCGATATGCCCGCCGTCCCCCGCCAAGGGGCCGAGCGGGGCTTCTTCTTGGGCAAAACCGGCGTCGAACGGCGCGACGGGCTTCTGCCCGAGCCGGCTCCGGGAATGGCCGGGTTGGAAATCCTGCGCGCCAACCTTTTCGAGATCACGTCGCATCTGGATAAAGATGGGACGCTGAAATGGGACGTTCCACCCGGCGATTGGATCATCTTGCGCATCGGCCACGTGCCCACCGGCAAGAACAACCATCCGGCGCCGCCCGAAGGGGACGGTCTGGAAGTGGACAAGATGAGCCGCGAAGCGATGGACGCGTTTTGGGCGGGCACGATGGCTTCGGTCATCAAGGATGCCGGTCCGCTGGCCGGACGCGTGCTCAACAACGCGCTGATCGATAGCTATGAGGTGGGCGGCCAAAACTGGACGCCCAAGTTCCGCCAGGAATTCCAGCGCCGCCGCGGCTACGACCCGATGCTGTGGCTGCCGGTCGTGACGGGCCTAACCGTCGAGAGCAAAGAAAAGTCGGAGCGGTTCCTTTGGGATTTCCGCCGGACGATCGCCGATCTCTTTGCCGACAACTACTACGGCTATTTCGCCGAGCTTTGCCGCAAGCACGGGCTCCAGTTCTCGACTGAGCCTTATGGAAGCGGAGGATTCGACAATCTTCAGGCCGGCGGTCTTGCCGATATTCCAATGGGCGAATTCTGGCTGGGCGGTGGGACGCTGGAGACGCTGAAAGTGGCGTCGAGCGCCGCCCACACGAACGCCCGCGCGATCGTCGGCGCGGAGAGCTTCACCGCCGACGATGTTCGCGGACGGTGGCTTGAAGAACCCTATGCCGCCAAGGCGCTTGGCGACCTCGTCTTCACCCACGGCATCAACCGTTACATCTTCCACCGCTACGCCCACCAGCCGTGGATGAACCTGCTTCCCGGGATGACGATGGGCCCTTGGGGCACCCACCTGGAACGCACCCAAACCTGGTGGACGGAAGCCGCCGAATGGCTCAAGTACGTAGCGCGCTGCCAATCGCTCCTGCAACAGGGCAAGTTTGTGGCCGATGCGCTGTACTTTTATGGCGAATCCGCGCCG
Organism: uncultured Fimbriimonadaceae bacterium; assembly: GCA_964405415.1. Taxonomy (GTDB): domain Bacteria; phylum Armatimonadota; class Fimbriimonadia; order Fimbriimonadales; family Fimbriimonadaceae; genus CAYONY01. The sequence continues at coordinate 2,228 of CAYONY010000300.1, forward strand.
GCGGACCTTCCCTATCGCCCCAACCTCAAGCCGAGCCTTCCGGGGGGTTACGATTTCGACGGAGCGGATGCGACCGTCGTCCACCGCCTGAAGGTGCAAGCCGGCCGGCTTGTTCTCGAAGATGGGATGGCCTATCGAGTTCTGGTCTTGCCGGACGACAACCGCTTTATGACCCCGGGCATGGTGCGCCAGATCCTGTACTTGGTGAAGGAAGGGGCGACGGTCCTGGGCTCGAAGCCCCGCTTCTCACCGAGCCTCACCGACTTTCCCCATTGCGACGAGGTCTTGAGCCGGCTAGCCGATGAGCTATGGGGCGAGGCTCCGGCGGCCACCGGCGAACGCAAGGTCGGCCTGGGCAAGATCGTATGGGGCAAACCCCTGCAAGAGGTTCTGGATGGCCTGCGGCTGCCGCCCGACTTCCAATTTCGCAGCCTTTCTGGCGGGTCGAAGCTCGCGTATATCCACCGAACGATCGACGGGGCCGACGTGTATTTCGTCTCCAACCAGAACTACCGTCGGACGCGCGTGGAGTGTACGTTCCGCGTGGCCGGCCGCCGCCCCGAGCTTTGGAAGCCCGAAACCGGCGACGTGCAATTCGCTCCCGTCTACACGGAGGATGGCCGCCGAACGACCGTGCCGCTCACGCTCGACCCCGCGGAATCGGTCTTTGTGGTCTTTCGACGCCCGATCACCGGGCCGATGATCGACCTCGTCCGGCTGGTGGGCGACATCGAGCCGATCGAGCGCGCCCCCACGATCAAAGTGCTTCGCGCCCGTTACGAATCGGCGGATGGGCGCGGCGCCGACGTCACCGAAACGGTTGCCCGAATGGTCCAAGAAGGCCAATACGAGATTCCGGCGACGAACGGCGTGTTTGGCGATCCGGTGGTGAACGTGGTCAAACGGCTCGTGGTGGAATACGAACGCGACGGGAAGGCGATGAAGCAGACCGCCGCCGAAAATGAGACGCTTTCGCTGATCGAGCTTCCCCATATTCCGATGGGGCCGCCCAAATACGAGTTCGGCTTCGAACCCAACGGGCGGCTTGTGCTCACGCCCTGGACGGCCGGTGATTACCACGTCCGGATCGGCGGGAATCTGACGCCGATCAAGGTGCCTTCGGTGCCCATCCCCACTTCCTTGGGCGGCGGATGGCGCGTCCAGTTTCAAGCAAATCGGGGCGCCCCGCCCAGCGCCGATCTGCCAAGCCTGGTCTCATGGACGGAGAGCCCGATCCCCGGCATCAAGTATTTCTCCGGCTCGGCGACCTACGTGAAAGAGTTCGACTTGCCCAAGGGCTATTTCGGGCGAGATATGGTGCAGGCGCTCGACTTGGGGCGGGTCAAGAACTTTGCGACGGTCCGACTGAACGGCAAGGAGCTCAAAGTGCTCTGGAAAGAGCCGTTCACGGTGGACGTGAC
>CAYONY010000301.1:0-3647 GCA_964405415.1 uncultured Fimbriimonadaceae bacterium
CATACGTGACCGCCATCACGAATCCGCTGAGCTCATCGCACGCAAAAAGGTGCTTCTCAAGCGCCGATTCGCGGGGAATGCCGAGCCGATCGTTATGCGAGCCGATCGCGCGGATCAGCACCGGGTTCCAACCCTTCGCCTCCAGCCACCGCATGCCCCATCCGGGATGGTCGTCCGGATGCTTTTCATAGTCGAAATCGTGCAGAACGCCCACCATCCACCAAAAGTCGGCATCCTCGCCCAGCTGCTTGGCATACCAAGCAAGGCTCGTCGCCACGGCAAGGCAATGGCGTCGCAGCGAATCCGAATCGGTGTGATCGCAAAGCACCTGCCAGGCTTCATCACGCGTGTTGGGCATGGCGCGGAGTGTACTGGCTAGGGCGGAAAGGTGAAGCGGACCCCGATCGCCTTCATCCCCATGATGAGCAAAAACGCGCCGATGCCGTAAACCAACGTTCCCACCGTGAGCGGCGGGCCATAGCGGTGCTTCACCGCCGAAAGCACCAGCCCCACCAACGCCATTAAAATCCCGATCGGCGCGGTGATGAAGAGAATGCCGAGCGAAGGAAACTCAACGTGTCCCGGACGCGCCTGTACCAAGAACACCACGTGGCCTAAGGGAATCAGCCCGACCGCGACGGTCGGCCCCCAGGGCGGAAGCGAAAGGAACTTGGGACGATCGTCTTCGGTTTGGGGAACGCCGCCCAGGATGCCCCCCAGCACGACCGGCAGCGCGATCCCCACCAGCGCGCCGGGAATCGAGAGCAGCGTCCAAACCGGTTGGAATGCCGTCCGAAGCCCTTCCGGATTCGCCAGGCGAAAGCTCAACGCCGACGCCCCCGCCGAGCACGCGACAAAGGCCACCGCCCCCATCAGAGCCGCCTTGGCCAGCCAAGCCAGATCGATGCCCTTGCGCCGAAAGAGAATCCCCATCGCCAACAGAGTCAGAAAGGCCAACGGGCCCAGCGCCCACGAAGCCAATCGAACCCCCGGCATGAGGGCAGCCAGGCTCGAGCCGGCGGCCAAAACGATGACCGCGCCGAAGAAGACCGCGAACTGTCGATGGATCGCCTCCACATCGCCATTATTTCCGGAGGTACCTGCGCGTCGGATAGAGGTACCGGAAATCTGGTCCCTCGAAAGGTAAAACCCCCGCCATGACCGCGTTCGCCCTCGGCCTCTTGCTGTTGCCTCCGATCCAATCGGCTCCCATCGAGTTCAAAGAGGGGCTCGCCATCCGCAGCGTTGCCCGGAGCGGCCGAAATCCGGTCTTCACCGACGCCGTGCTGGCCGCGATGGCCAAGGACCCGGCATGGCGGCCCAAGGAGGGGGACGGTCTCGATTCGGGCGGGGAGAAGCGGCTTTGGACCAAACTGACGGTTCGCGAGGACGGCACCTTCGCCGGGAACGCGTTTCAAGGGGGCTACGCCTCCTTCGAAATCGACTCGCCGACCGCCCAAACCATGATCCTCGAATCGTCAGGGTGGGGCATGGTCTATGTGGACGGGGCTCCTCGGGCGGGCGACCCCTATGGCTTTGGCTATCTCAAGCTGCCGGTCAAGCTCCGCGCCGGCAAGACTCCGTTTCTTTTCTCGGCGGGGCGGGGCAATCCGAGGGCGCGATTGGTTCCGGCGCCCGCCTCGGCCGTCCTGAACCTCGGCGACCCGACGTTTCCCGATCTGATCGCCGGCCAAGCCAATGCGACCTGGGGCGCGGTTACGGTGGTCAATACAAGCGACCAATGGCGCGACGATCTGCACCTGAGGATTCGGGTGGCCGAGGGGTCGGTCTACCAACATCCGCTGCCCCGAATCCCCCCACTCACCTTTCGCAAAGTCCCGTTCCCGATCGGGATCGACACCGTTTCGAATGAGCCGAGCGAAGTCCCCCTTAGCCTGAGCCTTTTCGATTCCACCGGCCTGCTCGACTTTCAAAAGTCCAGCCTACGCGTGCGCAGTGCGCTCCAGACCCGCAAGGTCACCTTCTTCAGCGACGTCGATGGAAGCGTTCAATACTATGGACTCAACCCCGCCCAAAAGCCGGACGCGGCCGCCCTCGTGCTCACGCTCCACGGCGCCGGCGTCGAAGCGATCGGCCAAGCCGACGCCTATAAGGGCAAGGATTGGACCCACATCGTGGCGCCCACCAACCGGCGTCCATTTGGGTTCGATTGGGAAGAGATCGGCCGGCTCGATGCCCTTGAGGTGCTGCGCCATGCCCAAGCCGCCCTAAAGACCGACCCTCGCCAGACCTACCTCACCGGCCACTCGATGGGCGGGCATGGAGCGTGGACCGTCGGCTTTCATTTCCCCGATCTATGGGCGGCGCTCGCGCCTTGCGCGGCTTGGATCAGCTTCTTTACCTATGGCGGCGGACCCCGGACCGAGCCGAAAAGCACCGTCGACGAAGTGCTTTTCCGAAGCGCCAACGCTAGCGAAACCCCGATCCTGATTCCCAACGCGATGAATTGGCCGATCTACGTCCATCACGGCGATCGCGATGAAACGGTACCGATCCGGGAAGCGCGAACCATGAAAGACCTGCTCGAAAAAGCCGGCCATAAATCCGTCACCCTGCATGAGCATCCCGGCGGCGGGCATTGGTTTGGCGAGTCGGTGGATTTCCCGCCGATCTTCGACCTCTTCCAAAAAATGAAAGTCGTCCCCGCTGCCGAGAAAGCCGAAATCGACTTCGCGACCATGAACCTGGCGGCAACCTCGAGTGCATGGTGGGTCGCGATCCTGCAGCAAGAACGGCCCCTGGCCCCCTCGCGCGTTCGCCTGAAGCGGTCCGCCGGCCGCGTTTCGGGAACGACGGAAAACGTGCAGGCCCTGCGGCTCGAATCCGAGGCCTTCATCGGCGCGGGCGATCCTCGGGTGATCGAGCTCGACGGACAGACGGTTTCCCTTCCAAACGCGGTGTCGCCGCCGATGGCGGTCGTTCTTCAAAAGCAGCGCGGCGTTTGGACCCCCTCGGGCAGCTTCCTCCGAAATGAAAAAACCCCGACCCAGATGGGGCCCTTCAAAAACGTCTTTCGCAACAAGTTCCAGCTCGTCTATGGCACGGGTGGAACCGCCGATGAAAATGCAGCAAGCCAGGCCAAAGCCCGCTTCGACGCCGAGGTCTTCGGCTATCGCGGCAACGGATCGGTCGAGATCTGGTCGGACACCGCGTACCTCAAGTTTCTCGAGGAGCAGTCCAAGCTCGTCTTCATCCGCAAGCCGGACGTGCCCAATGTGATCCTCATCGGCAATGCCGTCACCAACCGCGCTTGGAACACCCTCCTTCACGATTCGCCCATTTGGGTGGGCCGGGGAGAGGTCCGCGTGGGCGACCGCAAGTGGAAGGGCGACGACCTGGCGTGCCTCTTCGTGCGGCCCCGTCATGGGGATTCGACGGCGCTGGTGGGGGTCGTTGCCGGCACCGGTCCGGCGGGCCAACGCATCCTCGAACGGATTCCCTACTTCGTGTCGGGCGTCCATTTGCCGGATTGGACGGTGGTCTCGGCGGACATGCTCCTCAAAGGCGCAGCGGGTGTGCGCGCGGCCGGCTTCTTTGCCAATGACTGGACACTGAACCCAAAGGACACTGCCGAAAACGCGCCCGGCAGACCGTCTTAACTCGTTGAGTTGACCGTTTTCGACGAC
>CAYONY010000302.1:0-3641 GCA_964405415.1 uncultured Fimbriimonadaceae bacterium
GTCGCGCTGGGCAGCGCGCACGGCTTCCTGGTTGCCCGGGTTCGTCTGCAACCCTTCATCGTCACGCTTTGCGGTTTGCTCATCTATCGCGGCCTGGCCCGGTTTGTCGCGCGGGACGAAACCCGAGGGTTCGGCGAGCCGCAGGAATATGCGACGCTAAAGGCGGTGTTTGGAGGCGAACTCTGGGGCGTGCCAACCCCCTTTCTGTTCCTTGCCCTCCTTAGCCTCGTCCTGTGGATCGTGCTGCATCGAACCGTTTACGGACGGCACCTCCTCGCCATTGGAGCCAACGAGGAAGCGGCACGGTATTCCGGCATTCGGACGCCTCGCGTCCTCGCATCGGTCTACGTGCTCTCGGCCCTCCTTTCGGGATTCGCCGCGATGTTCGTCGCGTTCTATACCAACTCGATCCAGCCCAGCCAGCACGGCAGTTTCTTCGAACTCTATGGAATTGCCGCCGCCGTACTCGGGGGTTGCAGCCTTCGCGGAGGCGAAGGATCGGTCTTTGGCGTGCTGATCGGGGTCGCCCTTTTGCAGGTTCTGCAAAACCTGGTCAATCTGCTGGGAATCGACAGCTCGCTTAACTTCGCCGTGATGGGCGCGGTGATCCTGATCGGCGTTCTGGCCGATCAACTCTTGAACCGAAAACGTGCCTCGATGTAAGAGGTAATTTGGATTCGGACCGAACCATCGCTTATACTGAAAGCCGTCTACTTCCCGGGAAGGATGGTGTTTGCGATGAGAGAAGGGCGTTGTCAGCTTCGATTTTTGGCGTTTGCTTCGTTGATGGGGGTCGCAGGGGCGGCGCAGGCCATCGATGTCTGGCTCGATTGGGCCGGCAGCGATGCCACGATGAACTCGGCATGGACCGCCGGCGGCTTCAACGCCGGGCAAGCGTTGACGGCGGCGGAGCGCAACCAGATCCGCGCCGGCGCCCAAGCCGCGATGGCGGGCCACTATGCGGGCTTTAACGTGAATCTCACCACGACTCAGCCGGGCGGCACCCACGAAGTCCTTCGTCTCGGCGCGACGACCACGACCCAGGGCCTCTTTGGCCAGGCTTCACGTATCGACTGGCGCAACGTGGTGAAGACCGATTCGGCCGACATCTATCTGGCCAACTTCGGCATCCTTTTGAACGCCACCAACTGGACCCGCGCCGAGAACCTCACACGTCTCGCGCTTGGCATCGGTGGAACGTCAAGCCATGAGCTCGGCCACAATCTGGGGCTGCAGCACTACGATTGCTATGGGCAGCCCTCGATCAAAGCGCCGCTTTACGGGGGCATCACCGGCCAGCAAAACGACGCGATCATGGCCACCGGCTCCACCGGCCTTAGCCTTCAGCGACGTGGCGAGCCGCGCTCTTTCGCCCAACTCGAAAAGCTCAAGTTGGAATATGCCGACGGGGTTTCGCCCACCCTGGGCCTCACCGTCGCCGAAACCGCCGCGAACAATAACGCCCTGGGCAGCGCCCAGCAGGTGGCGGGCAACTTCATGGCCCTCAGCGGCCTGACCGCCGTCAACATCCGAGGCGCGATCACCACCTCGGCCGATATCGACTTTTACCGGTTCAGCGCCAATGCCGGCCAGCTCATCACCGCCAATACCTTCTCACAGAACACCTTTGGCGATCCGGTCGACACGATCATCACCTTGATGGATGCCAACGGCAACACGCTGATGACCAACGATGACATCGCGTTCAGCGGAAACACGTTTGGCGGAAGCGGGACCTACGGCACCGATTCGATCATCCTGAACTATGTCGCCCCGGCCACCGGCAACTACTACGTTCGGGTGACCCCGTTCAGCACGGGCAGCGGCGACTACGACCTTCTGCTGGCAACCAGCGCGGTTCCCGAGCCGGCGACCCTGGCCGCCCTCGGGCTGGGCACGCTGGCCCTGCTTCGACGGCGACGCCGCGCGGCCTAACCCGATCGACGGGCCATCGGAAAGCGGAGCAAGATAAAAGAATCTGGCTCCGCTTTCGCACGTCTTGGTCATGATTCGTAGAGGTTCACCATGGTTTCAAGCGTTGTTCTCGTTTGCGCGATGGCCCTTCAAGGAGGGTCGGCGGCGGTCGTTCCCGACAACAATCGGTACGTTCTCAAGGCCGAGAACCAACCGCCCATTCCGATCCATCGCATTCTCTCCCATCCCGGGCTTTTCAACAACCTGTCCAAGCCGATCGTTTTGGATTGCCCGTTCACCCGCTCACTCATGCAGTGGCTGAGGTGGTCCACCCAAAAAGCGGGCGGCAAATTGCGATTGGACCGGATCTCTCCCGGCGGGCGGGTCATCGCCAGCTATGATTTGACCTCCTATTTCCTCTCCCGGCTCCGCTTCAGCGATGGCATCAGCACCCAGATTCGGCCGATTCTGACGCTAACCGGTCCCACCGTCGCGCCGGTCGCCAAAAACGCCGATCCGCAGCCCACCGACCCCAAAGTCTTTATCCTGAAGGGAACCCAATTTCAGCAGTCGGGCCCCGGGCCGGTCAAGCCGATGGACTGGGCCATCCTCCAACTGCGCGAAGTACATGTAGTTGGCGAGCCAGGCAAATGGCAAATGAGCACGATGGGGGGATTCCTGCCGGGCAAATCCGCGCCGAATCCCATGCCGAATAGCGTGGCGATCCGCATCAATCTCAAGTGCGCCGGCGAACCGGACCAGTCGATGTTTCTTTCCGCATGGAAGCCCAAGATTCTGAAGATGCAAGGCACGCAGGCATTCACCCTTAAATCCGAAGGGTTCGCCTATGCCGCTGGCGAGTTTCCGCCCTAGGCGATGCCGCGGAGGGTTTGAGCAGCCTTAGAGCCCGGCCTCCTTCGGTCCGCCACTTAGGGGAGTTTGAAGGAGCTCGCGCTCAAGCCTCTCATAGAGGACGTCAACCCATGGCTCCTCACCCTGAATCCGGTAGCCCGGCTGCCGTCGAAAGTCGACCGGCGCAATGACGATGTCCCGCTTGCCAAGCGGCACCCTCCCGATGAGATCATAAAGCCGTTCGATCGCTTCGTCGCCGATTGCGATGCACCCGATCGAAACGTCCTTGCCGTGGAGGTAGATGTCGCCTCCCATTTCGTTTCGAGGGATCTCGGCGTTGGCCAAATCGGCCGCGTTTGGGTAGTCGATCCGAACCGAAAGATGGTAGCGGCTTTGAGGATTGAGGGTGGTCAGACGATAGATGCCCTCCGGTACTTGAAAGTCGCCTTCTTTCCGTTTCGGGCCGGCGATCCAGCTCGCGGCAGTGATCGCATAGGTGGTCAAGCGCCGATAGGGACCGGAAGCGTCGGCGATCCAAACTTCGAGCACCTTCTCTTCTTTGAGGGCCACGAGGCGAAGCCTTTGCGGCGGCCAAGCGAGACCCAAGGCTTCCGCTTTGGGCTCCAAGGACTCGGAAGGATCCCGAGTGACCGGATACGAGAACTCAGTATGTGGCTCGATGGAGTCGCGGATACGGCCTCCCAGGGCGAGCACGAGGAACCCGGCGGCGAGGATCCATCGAAAACCTTTCCGCACCATGGCTCTACTCGAACGAACCCCAATCCTGCCCCGATCGTTCCTCAGCTCCCCGCTAAGTCATGTAGTAGAATAAGGTCTACCCCATGGCCGCCGCCCCGACCATTGTCCAATACGAT
>CAYONY010000303.1:0-3622 GCA_964405415.1 uncultured Fimbriimonadaceae bacterium
TCCGCAATGCGGGCGCTTCTTCCCGACCGCTCCTGGGACGATTTGGAATGGCAGCGCTTTCCCCTTTTCTATCTCTGGATATCGGCCTTTCGATCGCTGCTCGTCCTTGCGTTGGTGAGCCTCCCGATCGTCCTGCTGTCCTGGGTGGTTCAGGCCAACGCGCCGGAGAAGGGCGCGCTTTTCGCCGCCATCATGCAGGCCGGATTCGGCTTTGCCGTCTTGTCCTTCTTGGCCGGAAGCCTTGAGAATGCGCTGAGCTTTCGACGCTCGGGCTTTGCGGCCAACCGCGACCTCGTCGCCGTACGCCACGGGTTCTTTCGCCGCCGGACCACCTTCATGCCGCTCGACCGGGTCGAAGTTGTCGAGATCGTCCAGCCGATCTTTTGGCGAAGGCGAGGGTTGGTGACCGTGACATTGACCGGAATGAAACACGCGCTGACCTTGCCGATGGTTTCCGCCGCAACCGCCGAAGGGCTGGCCCAACGGGTTCGCGAGCGCGCGTCCATCCGCCAATCGTCACGAAAGCTTTCGGGGCTTACGCCCGCTCCGCACTTTGTTCCCTAAGGCCAAAGTCCCACCTGGACAAAGGAACTGAGGCAGAATAGCCGTCCCGTCAATTCTTCTTCGCGCTTTGCCCCGATCGGTCCGTAATGGACCCCCGGCATCGGGCTTCGTCCTTTCGCAATCGGTTTACCGCCGGCGCCTGCCGAATTCCCCCCGGGCGGAAGCCCAGGGACCTGGGCGCGGGCTAATGCCCCGCGCTCCTTTTCGTCCGCCTTTGGCGATGCCACTTGCCACTTTCTACAAGGAAAGCAAAACCATGAACGTAACCCAAAAACAGAAAAATCTGACCGGCATGCTGCTGGGGGCGCTCGGGCTTTCCGATCCCGTTTGCCTTTACGACATCAGCCTCATGCTGCACGAGACGTTTCCCGACCTGTTCATCTTTGAAACCGAGGATTGGGACTTCGACCTGGAGGAGTTTGGCCGGCGAGGCCATGCCGACCTGCGCGTCTGCCCGTTCACCCACCCGCTTCGCCGGGCGGACTTGATGGGGGTCGAAAAAGGCATCGAGTGGAAGACTCAGATTGCTTTGACCGAAGTGAGCTGGGAGGGCCACGAGCTGCTCGTCCTCTCGTCCGAGTACGACAATTCAGGCAGCCGTCGGCGCTGGATTCTCGGTGAAGACGAAGGGCTGGTCAATCGCTTCTTCGGCGAGGTTTGCCGGAAGCTCTCGGAGCTGACCGACGAGATTCTCGTTTGGGAAGGCAGCGGCTGTCGGCGCGACAACGAACTGTACGCGGCGATCCAGTCGGCCTCGCTCGAGGCGCTCATCCTGCCGGGAAAGGTGAAAGAGGAGCTTGCGGAGGACGTTGAGACGTTCTTTGCCTCGGAGAGCCTCTATCAGCGGTACGGCATGGCCTGGCGTCGTGGTCTGATCCTGGTGGGACCGCCCGGAAACGGCAAAACCCATGCGATCAAAGCGCTGATCCAGCATGCCAACCGGCCGTGCCTTTACGTCCGCAGCTTCCAGTCCCGGATGGGGCTGGCGGCCGGCGTTCGCGGCGCCTTTACCCAGGCGCGGCGCATGGCCCCTTGTCTGATCGTGATGGAGGACGTCGAATCGCTCGTCGATGCGAAAGTCCGCTCGTTCTTCTTGAACGAATTGGACGGCTTTGCTTCGAACCGGGGCATCTTGGTGATCGCCACCTCGAACTATCCCGAGCGGCTCGACCCGGCAATCGCCGAGCGGCCCAGCCGGTTCGACCGCAAGGTTTTCTTCGGTTTGCCGGAAGCCCCCGAGCGGCGGCGCTATCTGGAACGGCTCACCGAACGGTGGGAACCGGAATTGCAAATGACGGACGCCGAACTGGCGACGGTGGCCGAATTGGCGGAAGGCTTTTCCTTTGCCTATCTGAAAGAGTTGGCGACGAGCAGCCTGTTCGCTTGGATCCGGGAACGCAAGCCGGGCGCGATGGCGCGGACGATGTTGGAACTGGTGGGCGCCTTGCGGCACCAGATGGCCAATGAGCCCGCGCCCGAATCGGAAAGCTCGGAAGACGACGACGAAGACTAGCCCCCCAATGGGGGCTAGTTCTTTACCAAATCGCACGCCTCCGGCGGCATCCAGTGCGCCTCTTTTCCTTCCCACTTCACATTGCAGCCGATCGGGTTGGTCAACGGCGTGCGCACCGGCCTCCCCGCGAGGTGGTCTTCCAGAGCGTTCTCCAAATCGTGCGAGGTGGCTTGGGTGAAGTCGCGGGGATGGTCGATGGCCCGGCCCGTGTACACCAGCCGGCGATCTTGATCGAAGAGGTAGAAGTGGGGCGTCCGCAGGGCCCCGTAAGCGCGGGCCACGTCTTGGCTCTCGTCTCGAAGGTAGGGCCAGGGAAAGTGGTGCTCGGCCATCCGCTCGACCATGCCTTCGAGCCCATCCGCTGCGTATGTGTTCTGGCTGTTCGAATTGATCGCCACGAACTTCACGCCGCACGCCGCGTACGCGTCGGCGATTCTCCGGGTGTCCTCATCCGAACCAAGGACATAGGGGCAATGGTTACAGGTGAAAAAGACGACCAGGGCGCGCGCGTCGGCAAAACTCCCGAGCGAATAGGTGAGCCCGTCGGTCGCCGGCAACTCGAAGTCCGGGGCCTTCTGCCCCAGGCAAAGGGTGAAGGGTTGCTCCATGGCCAAAGCATACTCCCCGAACTTAGGGACTCTTGCCATTCCAAAGCCGCAGCTCTTGGCGGCGATAATCGATGCTGACCTTGAACCGCGCCAAAAGGTCGTTGCCGAGGATCGCCGACGGCGGTTCTGAGAGACCGAGCGCCGCAAACGGCGGCATCTCAAAGCGCCAAACTTTCGGCCGGACCATCGCCAAGGGTCCCAAGACCAAGCTTTCGGCCACCCCCGCATCCATGGCCGGGTCCTCTTCGCCGACCTCAACGAGTTCCGAATCGGGCGTCCACTCGATCCCGCTCAGCGCTCCGGCGCGCGCATTCAGCACGGTATAGGAACTGCCGATATCCAAAACGAACGAGGTGGCTCGCCCATTGACTTGCCCGTCGATCAAGACCACCGCATCCATATGAAGGCGAAACGGGATCACGAATCCCGGCTCCGGCCAATCCGCTTCGGGACCGCCGTCGGGATCGGCCAGGAAAAGTCGCTCTTTGCGGTAATCGACGATGGTCAACCAGTCCTTCAAGACGTTGAAGCCCAAGATGCCGTGGATGGGACGGCCCATGTACGCGTCAAGGCCAGGGATGTCCATCCGCATCGCCCCGAAGCGCGACAATTCCACATCCCCCACTTTCAGGTCGTGGACGATGAGGGCGCCCGGCGCCACCGGCAAGGTTCCGCGCACCCCCACCGCTGTCTCGATGTTTTGCTCGAGCGCGACCGCTTCGGTTCGGCCGACAAAGTGCGACGTGACGAGCGAGTAGCTTGCGCCCGTATCCAAAAAAAACGTATTGGCCTTTCCTTCCGAGTCAAGCACGTCCACCAAGACATGGTTGACCCCTCGACGGAGCGGCATTTCCGCGTGGCCGGACGCGGGAAAGCGAATCACGGGCGCATCGGCCATCGTTGCGGATGTCATTTTGATTCCTCCTCCTTCGGTTTC
>CAYONY010000304.1:0-3620 GCA_964405415.1 uncultured Fimbriimonadaceae bacterium
GGCCGAACCCCTTGGCGATGAATATGACCCGCGCCAGGTGCAGTTCAAATACGATCTGCCGCTGCTGCCCGAGATCCGCGCCACCGGCCGCTTTTACGAGAAGCCGGGACCGGTGCCTCAAATCGTCTGGGAGGTCGACCTTAGCAACGAAGGCAAGGTCAGCATTGAAATCGGCGAGCTTGGCTTCCCGATGGCGCTGAACAACCTGTATGAGGGCTATGCCACCAGCGAGATTCAGAGCAAACACCTGCTCAACGACCGGGTGTACATCCACAAATTCGTCGGAGGCTCGGCCAGTTATCTTTTTGCCCAACGCATGTCGGCCGAGCCGCCCGGGCTGCTCATATTTCCAGGCGAAGGCACGAGCTGGGAGCTTTGCACCCACGTTCCGGCCTCACTGAACACCCCGTTTCGGTGGGAGGGGATCCCGGTCGTCTATGTCCACAGCCGGGCGACAGTCGAGCGGGAGGGCTGGACCGAGTGGTTCAACGGCCACTCCTCGCTGATTCTGGAGCCGGGCGACTCCCAGCGGTTCGAGATTCGCTTCGCTCCGGCGGACCGGGACCGGTACGACACGCTTTTTCAGAATCTGGCGGTTTGCGGGCGTCCGGCGATGCGGCTGTTGCCGGCGGCGGTGGCCCCGGCGGAAGTGGGGATTGCGGTGGAAGTGGGGGGCAGCACCCCGACCCGATTCTTCCTTAGCCGCGAGGGCGAGCTTGAAACCGATTCCGACGAGGAAGGGGGTTTCTGTTTCGTCAAGCCCAAAGAGCCCGGCTACGCGAGGCTGAGCTTTGAAGACACCAAAAACCGCCTCAGCCACGCCCATCTGCTCTTCATCGAGCCGATCGAGACGCTCATCCGCAAGCGGGCCAAGTGGATCGCCGAGAACCAGGTGTTCGATCAGCCGGATGCCGCGCTTCACCAGGCGATCTTGGTGACGAACTACCGGACCGGCGAGCAGATGATCCAGCCGGAGGATTACGGGAGTCCGTTCGCCATCCAAGGCGGGCTCTCGGACGCCCTGTTTTTGGCGGAAAAGAACGCCCATTATCCGGATGCGGACGAGCTGGCGGTGCTCGATCGGATGATCGACGAGTTTCTTCGAGACGACCTGCAGAATCCGGCCGACGATGCGGTGGGCAGCTCGTTCGCCGATTCCTATTCGGTCGCCCTGCATTTCGGGCAGTCGTCGGTTTATCCCCTCGTGTTCAACCTTTACCACGCGATGTACCGGGCTTCGCAGAACTTCGGCGGCACCAAACGCGAACCGGCCGACTACCTCAAGCTTGCCTTTCGAACCGCGATGGCGATGTTTCGCGAAGGGATGGCCTCGCTTCACGGCCGCGCGCCGGATATTTACGGGCTTCCCGGCTATTCGCGCATCCACGACCTGCTCGAAGACCTGCGTAGGGAAGAGATGGGCCCCCAGGCGAGCCGGCTCGACGCGCTGATCCAGGACCGGGCCCGCCGGATTCTCAAACGCGAGTCGATCTTTTCGCCCCGGTCCGAATGGGATTCGGCGGCGTTCGAAGAGGCGTTTTTCGCGGCCCGATATTTGGGCGATGAGATGCAGGAGGAGCGGGCCTTGCGGTTCGCGTTCGCGGGCCGATCGCTGGCCCCGAGTTGGTGGTGGTACGGCAGCGATGCGCGGCACTGGCACCATTTGGACCCCACCCCCACGCCGGTGATGGCCGACCGCGGCGAGCTCTGCCTGGGCTACACCACCCCCGCCAACTCGCTGATGTTCCTGGCGACCCTCGACAAGGATTACGATCTCTTGCCGGAGGCCTATATGCGGCTCGCCTTTGGCGGGCTGCTCGGGGTTTGGGCGCTGGTCGGGCCCGATGGCGCGGCGAGCATGGGCTATTGCCCAGACCCGGCATCGAAGGCGTTCGGGGCGAACCCATTGACCGGCGATGTGGGGCTGGGGCTGTTCCACTACCTTCGCGGCGCGGCAAGCTATGTGCTGCCGAACCGCCACTACGGCGTCTACACGTTCGGCTGCCATTTCGAAGTGGACCCGGAGGGCTACACCGTGCGGCCTTGGGATGGGATCGGGCGGCGGATTGTGATGCGGCAGGTCGGGTGCGAGTTCGCGACGACCTTTGGAAGGATCGAATCGGTCAAGCTCGACTTGCGCAAGCGGTGGGCACGACTGCGGGTCGCGAATCCATCCCATCGAGAAGTTCGCGCTCAGCTGAAGCTGAAAGGATTGTGGGGAAGCCAGTTCGAAGTGATGGGCAATTGCGTTCAGGGCGTTGAAGGCGAGGCGCGGGCGACGGTGACGCTGCCCGCTTCGGGTACGTTGGAGGTTGAAGCGAAGGTGATGGAATGAACGTATCGGAACCGTGGCTTTGGGTCTCGGGAGCGTTTTTCGTCTTGGCGGCGATCGCCCAGATTGCGCTCATCGTACTGCTGATCCGGCTGACCGGATTGGTCACGACGATCAAGCCGTCGATCGAGAATTCGGTCAAAAAGATGGAAACCGCGGCCGAACGGGTGGAGACGGCGGCCAAGTCGATCCAAACGACGGTAGAATCGGTGGGCGGAAGCACGCGCCACGTGGCCCAGAGCGTCGAGAGCGTGTTTGCGGCCGGCGCCAAAAAGCTGGAACCGATCGCCGGCTACATTGGCATTGCCATGACCGCGCTCCAAGTCTATCGCGAGATCCGCGAGACCTTCATGAGCCCGAGCTCGGCGGCCGAAGATGAGGCGCTTGAAGAGGACGAGGCCGCCTAGGCTGCGTGGACGCTTGTCGAAACGGATCCGAAATCTGACCGTCCGAAATGCGGGATTCGCCCCTGTCCGAGGTTTGCCATGACTTTAACTTCCCTAGCGTGCACCGCGCTTTGCCTCGCGCCCGCCCTCCAGACGCCGCTCCCGGGGGGGCTCAAGGGCCAAGGCGTCGACCGGGGCCAGGTCGCTGGAAAGACGCCCCTCAAGCTCGATCCCAACGTCCAGATCACGAGTTCCCCCAAACCGGTCGAGATCAAGTTCCGCCTTCGCTCCCTTTCCTACCGAAAAGCGGAAGATGAGGACGGGAAAGATGAGCCTTATCTGCTTTCGGCGGGCTTCCGGATCCAGATCATCCGAGACCTTCGCGGCTTTTTCATCGCGGCCGGGTCGGAGCAGGTGACGCCGATTCTGCCTTTGGGCCACCACAACATCGTCTCGGCCTCGAACGGCTGGGCGCGCACGGGGGGCCGCTATTCGCTCGAGGGTCAGCAGTACGTGACGACCGTTAATCCGAAATCCAGCTTGGAAGTCGTCGGCTACATCACGCTTTTTCAAGAACAGGATGGATGGAACGCGGACCAGATCAAGCGGTTCACCGACGACTTTCCCCGGCGGTTCAAGACCTCGCTGGCCGAGCTGCAGCGCGAGTCCGTCCGCCAGCCGCAGCTCCATGTCGATGAACTGATCCGACGGATGCGGATGTGGATCAACGGCTTTCAGGCGGCGCGATGGATCACCTTCATGACGCCTTTCGGGTCCGGAGATTCGGACGATACCGGGGGCACGCAGTTCTCGATGGTCATCAACTTCGGCGACAACCCGGACCCCAAAGTGCCGCGCAAAGGCATCCACTTGGTGACCGAAGGCCTTTCGGTAGCGAGTCT
>CAYONY010000305.1:0-3602 GCA_964405415.1 uncultured Fimbriimonadaceae bacterium
CGCCGACAAGAATGATGTCCGGGTCTTCGCGAAGCACCGCGCGCAAGGCGTTGTGGAACGAGAAGGTGTCCCCGTGCATCTCGCGCTGGTTCACCATGCACTTCTTGTGCGGGTGAAGGTATTCGATCGGGTCTTCGATCGTGATGATGTGGCTCGTCCTCTGGTCGTTGATGTCGTCGATCATCGAGGCGATCGTCGTCGACTTACCAGAACCGGTCGGCCCGGTCACCAGAATCAGTCCCGAAGCGCGCTTCGAGATGTCGCGAATGACCACCGGGAGTCCAAGCTGCTCGAACGAGGGAATCTTGGTCGGGATCGCCCGAAGGGCGCCAGCAACGCTGCCCCGCTGCATATAGACGTTAAAGCGGAAGCGAGCCAATCCGCTCACGCCGTAACCGAAGTCGAGTTCGTGGGTCTGCTCGAACTTCTGAACCTGGTCGTCGGTGAGCGTATCGTAGACCAGCCGCCGCGTGTCCTCGGCGAAGAGGACGCTATAAGGCAGCGGCGCGACTTCGCCATCGATGCGGGCCATCGGCGGCAGGCCGACGGTCAAGTGGATGTCGCTGGCCTTCCGCTCGAGCGCGCACCGCAGGATATCGTCGATGTGGGCATCGGCGATCGGCGCGACGTTTTCCTCGATCTGAACGGTATCGGAAAGCGCATGAAGTTCGGCCCCAACGTCAAACTTGTTGGTGCTGAGCTTGATGTCGTAGATATTGTCCGGAAGCGCTGCCGGGCGGTAGTGCCGGCTTGGGCTCCCATCCTCTTCAAACTGAACGTTGTCGGAAAGCTGAAAGGGCTCGCTCGGCGCCGGGGCGCCTCCGTGAGCTTCGCTCGCCTCTTCCAAAATGGCGTCGGCGGCCGCTTGGAGGCTGCCATCCACCACGGTTAACGGAACCGGATCGAGGATCGGCTCGCCGGTCACCGGGTTCACGGCCAGGCCCTCTTGCTCGGCGGCCTTGGCCGGGTCGACATCGGGCTCGATGATGCGTTTCCAATCAAATGCTTCGGACATGGTTGGTTCCCCTCATGGACTATCGGTCTCGTTGACGTGTCAAATCTGAAATTGGGCGGCGGCGGCAATCGCCCGCATGCCGCCATCGACTAAGGTCGGGATGCTCGAATCCTGCAGTTTGAGGGCTTCGCGTGCCCAGGTGGTCAGGTGCCATTCGGCGGTCTGTTCGTCGTTGCTTCCCTCCATCGCAAACGTCGCGATTTGAGAGGCGACGGAAACGGTGGCGCGGTGGGTGACAATCGGCTCATCCGGGTAGGGCTCGCTCATGTAATCGAGCGCGGCCACAAGTTCTTCCGGGAAACCCCACTTGCGGCCGGCTTCCATGCCCACCTCGACATGGTCGCAGCCGTAAAGCACGCGCTCGCAATCGAGATCGACGCCTCCGTTTCGGATGAGAAACTCGATTTTTCCGTAATCTTCCCCGCCAAAGCGATCGAGCAAGGACTTGCCGATGTAGTGGAGCAGCCCCGCCGTGTAGGCATCGTCCGGCGACATCGACTTGCATTCCTGAGCCAGCCAACGCGCGCAGACCGCGGTATCCACCGAATGGCGCCACCAAGCGCGCCGACGGAGCGAATCCTTATCAGTTTTGCCCACGAACATGTCGTAAACGCCGACGGTCATCGCCAATTGGCGGACCGCCTTAAAGCCCAAAAAGAGCAGCGCCTCTTTGATCGACGTGACCTTGCGCGGCAAGCCATAGTAAGCCGAGTTGGCAATCGCGAGCAGCCGGCTCGAGAAGCCGGGATCGACCACGATCGCCCGCTCCATTTCGTTGGCCGAAGAATCGGCCGAACCGGAAAGATCGAGCACCTTGTGGACGACATGCGGCAGCACCGCCAGCTCGTTCACGCGGTTCATGAGCTGGGTAAGCCTCGGATTGGAATCGTAAATCGGCGCGGCGGACATCTCTGTTCTAGATCTTCGGTACGTTGGCGGGCTTAGGCGTAGATCACGCGCAGCACTTCGTCGACCGAAGTCACCCCCATCAAGATTTTTTGGACCGCATCCATCTGCAGCGTTCGCATCCCGTTGGCGATCGCCAGGTTCCGCAAAATATGGCTCGGCGCTTTTTCCAAGATCTGATCCTTGATCTCGTCGTTGAAAACCATCAGCTCATGGACGCCGGTTCGGCCTTTGTAGCCGGTCTTTTTGCAGAAGTCGCAGCCGGCGCCTCGGAAGAGCGTGAGCTCGCCTCCGGTTTCCGCGCCGACCTCTTCGGGCACGGGGAAACCGCACCGGATCAGGCTCTCGCGGGTTCCGGCGTAGGCTTCGCGGCAGTTCGGGCAGATGTTGCGAACCAGTCGTTGAGCCAAAACGCCGACGATCGACGAGGAGATCAGGAAGGGCTCGACGCCCATATCGACCAGGCGAGTCGCCGCCGAAGGGGCATCGTTGGTGTGCAGCGTGCTGAGAACGAGGTGGCCGGTGAGCGCCGCTTCCATCGCGATCGTCGCCGTTTCCTCGTCGCGCATTTCACCGACCATGATGATGTCGGGGTCTTGGCGCAGCATGGCGCGCAGGCCGGCCGAGAACGTCATGCCCGCGCGCACATTGACGCCGCACTGGTTGATTCCGGAAAGCTCGTACTCAACCGGATCTTCGATCGTGATGATGTTGCTGGTGCCGTCGCTGAGCTTGTTCAGGATCGAATAAAGCGTGGTGGACTTTCCGGAGCCGGTCGGCCCGGTAACCAGGATGATCCCGTAGCTCTTGTTGCATAGGTCTTGAACCGTCGCCAGGTTCTGGGGAAGAAAGCCGAGCTTGCCCAAGCCGACGTTGATGCCGCCCTTATCCAGAACGCGCATAACGATCTTTTCGCCATGAACGACGGGAAGCGTGGAAACACGAAGGTCGTACTCTTTGCCGCCGACGGAAAGCGAAATGCGGTTGTCCTGGGGCATCCGCTTTTCGGCGATGTCCATGTCGGACATGATCTTGAAGCGGCTCGCCAGGGGCGCGATGATCTTGCGCGGCAGCTTCATGCCGTCCATCATCACGCCGTCGACGCGATAGCGGACCTGCAAGCCGTCCTTCTGGGGCTCGACATGGATGTCGCTCGCTTTATCCGCGATCGCTTGGCTGATGATGAGGTTGGCCAGCCGAATGATGGGCGCATCTTCGCCCATTTCGCGCAGTTCGGCTTCGCTCAGCTCTTCTTCGTCGCCGCTGGAGACTTCGACGTCGCCGTCAAAGTCCTTCATCACGCCGGCGAGCGCGTCATTGACGTTCAGATCGACCTTGTAGAGGCTGGTCAGGGCCTGGTTGATATCCTCTTCGGCGGCGATCGCAGGTTCGATTTCGAGGCCGGTCGCCAACCGGAGCTCATCGATGATGAAGACGTCGAGCGGGTTCGCCATCGCGACCATCAGCTTTGAATCGTGTTTCTCAAGCGGGATGGTCTTGTAGCGTTTGGCGATCTGGGGGGAAATCAGGGGCAGAACTTCCGATTGGGGCGGCTGCTTGCTCAGCTCGACGAAAGGGATGCCCCACACCTTGCCGAGGCAACGGACGCGGTCGCGCTCCTCGATGAAGCCCATGCTGACGAGAACGCGGGCGATCGGCTCGGTCCCGCCGACCTCTTTCT
>CAYONY010000306.1:0-1416 GCA_964405415.1 uncultured Fimbriimonadaceae bacterium
GGAGCAGGAGCGTGGAATCACGATCACTTCTGCCGCGACTACTTGCTTCTGGAAAGGGATGGACAAGTCCTTCCCCGAGCATCGCATCAACATCATCGATACGCCCGGCCACGTCGACTTCACCATCGAAGTCGAGCGTTCGCTGCGCGTTTTGGATGGATGCGTGGCGGTTTTCTGCGCGGTCGGCGGCGTCCAGCCCCAGAGCGAGACGGTTTGGCGGCAGGCCAACAAGTACGGCGTCCCGCGGATCATCTATGTGAACAAGATGGACCGTCTCGGGGCCGACTTCTTCCAGGTCGTCGAGAAGATCAAGGCGCGCCTTGGCGCCAATGCGAGCCCGATCCAGATTCCGATCGGGGCGGAGAGCCAGTATCAGGGCTATGTGGACCTCATCACCATGAAGGCCACGCGCTACACGAGCGACGACGGCAAAAAGTTTGAAGAGATCGACTGCCCGGAGAACCTGCGCGCCCAGGCCGCCGAATGGCGCGAGAAGATGATCGAGGCGATTTCGGATTTCGACGATTCGATCATGGAGCGCTTCTTGGAAGGCGAGGAGATCAGCGAAGAGCAGCTCCGCGCGGCGATCCGTCGCGGGACGCTCGAAAACAAGCTGGTGCCGATTCTAAGCGGTTCGTCCTTCAAGAACAAGGGCGTCCAGGCGATGATCGATGCGGTCGTCGAGTTCCTGCCGTCGCCTTTGGACGTGGGCGGGGTGAAGGGCGTGCATCCGCGCTCCGAAGAGGCGCTGGAGCGACAACCCGCCGACACCGAGCCGTTTTCGGCCTTGGCGTTCAAGATCATGAGCGACAAGTACGTCGGGCGTTTGACCTTCCTGCGTGTCTACTCCGGCAAGCTGAAGAAGGGATCGGCGGTGAGCGTGTGCTTCCGCGACCCGCAAACCAACGAATTCCGCACGCGTACCGAGCGCATCGGCCGCATCCTCGAGATGCACGCCAACGACCGAACGGATCTCGATGAGGTCTATGCGGGCGACATCGTGGGCGTGATCGGCCTGAGCGACGTCAACACGGGGCACACGATCTGCGACGAGAGCAACCCGATCGCCCTGGAGAGCATCAAGTTCCCCGAGCCGGTCATTCAGATCGCGATCGAGCCCAAGAGCAAGGCGGACCAGGAAAAACTTGGCACCTCGCTGGTGCGCTTGGCTCAAGAGGACCCGACCTTCCGGATGTACACCGATGCGGAAAGCGGCCAAACGATTATCTCCGGCATGGGCGAGCTCCATCTTGAGATCATCGTGGACCGGCTGAACCGGGAATTCGGCGTTCAGGCGAACCAGGGCAAGCCTCAGGTGGCTTACCGCGAAACGGTGCGGATCAAGAGCAAGGCGGAGGGCCGCTTCGTTCGGCAGACCGGCGGTTCGGGCCAATACGGCCACTGCTGGATCGAGCT
>CAYONY010000306.1:1516-3546 GCA_964405415.1 uncultured Fimbriimonadaceae bacterium
GAGCCGATCATGCACGTCGAGGTCACGACGCCGGAAGGCAACGTGGGCGACGTGGTGGGCGACATCAACGGCCGCCGCGGGCGCATCGAAGGCATGGAGCCGGCGCTGGGCGGGACGACGATCGTGAACGCGCTCGTGCCGCTGGCCGAGATGTTTGGGTATGTCACGACGCTGCGGTCCTTGACCCAGGGCCGGGCGACGCCGAACGTGACCCCTTCGCACTACGAAGAGGTTCCGAGCGGGATTGCGACGGAGATCATCGCGAAGGCTCAGCGGTAAAGTACCGGGCGCATCTTGGGCCCGGTGGGTGCGTTTCGATTGAAATCTCGCGTATGATTTCATTGAAATGACCCTTGCCGCCCTTGCTTTCGCCCTGACTCAAAGCTCCGTCACCGCATTCACCCACGTCGACGTGATCCCGATGGACCGGGAACGGGTGCTGAAGGACCAGACGGTGATCGTCCGTGAGGGGAAGATCGCCGAGATTGGGGAGGCGAGAAGGATCAAGGTCCCGGTGGGGGCCCAGACGGTCAACGGAAAAGGGAAGTGGCTCATTCCCGGATTGGTGGATACCCACAACCATCTCTTTTCCGATAAGGCGGAGATTCCCGACGACCTCGCGCCGCACGAACTGAACGTGATGCTGGCCAATGGCGTGACGACCAGCCGGCTCATGTGCGGGACGCCGCATCAGCTCGAACTTCGAGGCACGGTCGCAAGAGGGGAGCTGGATGGGCCGACCCTCTACGTCTCGGCGCCTCAGTTCGTGGGTTCAGCCCGGTGGACGCAAATCGAGGAGAACACCCGGCTCGTTACCACCGCCGAAGAGGCCGAAAAGGCGGTTGCCGAATATAGGGCGGCAGGCTACGACTTCATCAAATTGACGATGGACCTGAAGGACCGCGCAGTCTACGATGCGATCATGGCGGCGTGTGCCAAACACAAGATCCGGGGGATCGGCCATGTCGATCCGGCGATCGGGGCGAACCACGCGATCGAAAAGGGCCAGCAGATCGAGCATTTGGACGCGTATCTGGAAGCGATCTTGAAGGACGACAGCCCGATCAAAGCGTCGGTAACCCAGCAAGGGCTGTTTCGGAAGGAGAATTGGACGAGCCTGGACTACATCGACGAAGCGAAGCTCGATGCGATTGCCAAGAAGACAGCGGAAAAGGGGGTGGCGGTCAGCCCGTCGCTGGCGTTTCTCAAAACGATCTACGGCAAACAAGTGACGAAGGAGGAGACGCGCACCTGGCCCGACTTCCGGTTTATGCCGCCGAAGTACGTGGCGGACTGGGACCGGGCGATGGCGGTGATCTATCCGCGTATTCAGGCCTCGGACAAGCATCGGAATGAATTCATCCGGGTTCGAAACGAGCTAGTGCGTCGAATCGTGAAGTACGGCGGCAAGATCATGGCGGGTTCGGATTCGCCGGATGTGTATCTGGCCTACGGTTTCGCGATGCACCGGGAGCTGCAAAGTCTGGTGGAGGCGGGGCTGACGCCGTACGAGGCGCTGGCGGCGGGGACGCGGGTGCCGGCGGAGTATTTGGATCCGGCGAAGACGTTCGGGACGATTGCGGTCGGGAAGCGGGCCGACCTGGTTCTGCTGGAAGGGAACCCGCTGGAGGCGATTGGGAATACGCGGAAGATCGCGGGAGTGATGGCGAGAGGGATGTGGTTGCCGAAAGAGATGCTGACGAAGAAGCTGGATGCAGCGGCCGCGAAGATCGGGGCGCTCGAATCGCTTGAAACTTCGTTAGGACGGCTAAAATTGGGTCAAGGTATTGCCTCAGGATCTTTGTCAAAAGCGGCTTGCGTCTTCCAGCAGAGTATGTTACCATAGATGCAACCGTGGATGAGGAGGCGACTTCCTCATCCCAGGGGGAGCCTGAAATGAAAGCGCTAGTCGTCACCGCCTTCGCGACCTTGAGCCTTCTTCCCGGAACCGCGTTCGCGCAACCTGGAGGTGGGGGGGGGGGACCGTCCACCAACTGGTATTTAACCTATACAACTGAGGATGGGCACAC
>CAYONY010000307.1:0-3540 GCA_964405415.1 uncultured Fimbriimonadaceae bacterium
TATGGAAATCCACATCGAAGACATCGTCGCCGAAGGCACGAAGGCGGTGGTTCGCTGGCGCGTGCGGGGCACCCACAAGGGCGAGGGTTTAGGTTTCCCGCCCACCGGCAGGCGGGTCGAATTCACCGGGATGACGATGCTCGACGTCCAAGGCGGCAAAATTGTCGAAGGCTGGGACGAGTGGGATTTTGGCGGGTTGATGGGGAAGCTGGCGGGATAGTGGATAAAGGATAGAGGATAGAGGATAGAGGATAGTGGATAATGGATGTCAGATTGGCAAGCTATCCCTTATCCCTTATCCCTTATCCCTTATCCCTTATCCTTGACCGGCAAGCGTTCGCTCCGCCATCTCGGAACACGTCACCCATTCCACCTGATCGCTTAAGTGTTCTTCGATCCGCTTACCTAGCCGGTCCAGCACTGCTAAACCGCTTTCGACGCCATTGGAATACAGCGACTGCCAATGCGTTAAGACAATCGGCCAGCCGCCCGCGTTAAGAACATCGACGATATCGCCGCGCTGTCCATCGGCGCTGAGCATCTTCGAGGCGATCTCATCGATCCACTCTTCATCGTTTCGCGGCGAATCGATGGTCGCCCACCAGTGGTCGCGAACGGTCGCGGGGATGGCGATCATGGCCCCTCCCTTGTTTTCGACTCCGGGAGTAAATGAGGGAGGGGTTGGGGAGGGAGATCCGGAACCCTCACCCCCTGCCCCCTTTCCCTTTTCACTTCGTGAAAGAGGCGAGGGGGGAACGCTTCCCATGGCCACCCACGGCCTCATGAACAGCCGGTCCCAGAGCATATGCAGGAAATACCAAGACGGCATCCGGCCATACACTTGGCGGAACGCCTCCACGATCGACCACTCATATTCCGCCAACACCTGCTGCCCGAAGACCCACGGCGAGGTGACGCCGGTACACTCGATACCCGCCTCCTTCAGAAGCGATAACGATCGGGCAATATAGGGCGTCAGCGTTGTCCGGTCTTGGGTCTGCGACCACTCGGATTCCCCCTGCGGGAAGAACTCGCCGGTTTCCAAGTTCAGCGCCAAATTGTGGGTCAGCATTTCCGGACAGAAATCGCAAATCGGCCCGAGCCGCGAATTGGCAATATGTAGCCATTCCCGCGTTTCCTCCGGACGGCCGGCAATGCCCTGAACCACGTCGCCCTTGCCGCTTGGCGCGGGCACGATCGAGAACTTGCCTTTGATCCCGTGGCGCTCCATGACGTCGCAATAGCGTTCAAGGAAGGCGTTGGGGATTTCTTCATGCAGCGCGCGGCCGTCGGCGGTGGTGGGCGGCCGGTGATGGACATCCACCCAGTGGTCGCGAAAAACGTGGACGATCGGGCAAGGGTCGTCGACGAGGAGGGTGATGGGGGTTTTCATGTTGGGGCGGGTTCAGAGAAGGGAATAGGACATCTAGGTCGTATAGGACATATGGATTCAAGGCGTTCGTGGTGACTCCCTCCCTCTCCGACTGGTTTTCGATTTCCTGCGACGTCGATGGTGCGACGATCTCGGCAACTCCTCCCGGCGGGGAACCCTGGTCGTCTCGTTTCGAATGGATCGATGTGAACCGGGTCTGCTTCAAAGCGGGCGGGGTGTTCGAGTCGGACGCGTACTACGTCTTCACGGCAACGCGGCCGGAGTCGTACGTGGTCCCAAGCGAAGCGGCGGGTGGACCCGAATTTCTCGACCAATTGATGGCGCGGGGCCTGTTTCCGGCGGAGGTTGCGATCGAAGCGACGATGCTGCCGGAAGGCGATCTCCTCTGCTGGCCGAAGGTGAATTGAGCTATTTGGAGTGCGCGAAGCAAGCTTCGCGCCTTGGGTGAAGAAAGCTTGCTTTCGAACCGCCTCGAATGCCGAGCAAGCTCGGCCATTCAAAGCGCGAAGCAAGCTTCGCGCACTCTAAACTAGACTCTCATCCCCTCCACCACCAACCCCGGATCGTAGATCCCCACTGCCACCGCCTTGTCGCCCTCGATCTTGAACCGGATGCGCAGTTCCCGATTCCCCGGCGGGGCGAACCCATGCCCCTCCACCCGGTGCAGCACCAGTTGATTCCCGGCGGGACCGCGCTTGATCCTCAGGTCGCCGCGCTGGCCCAGCTCCACCAGCCAATGGTCGCGCTCGCCGGGGCCAAATGCATAACGGCCCACATAGCGCGCCTTATCCGCCTCCGAGACGGGCAAGCTCACCCGCTGAGGATCGGCATCGCCTAGCGATTCCAGATAGGCGAACGTCGCTTTGGCCGGGTCGCCGCCAAACCGCGCATGGTCGAGCAGCGTGATCCCATGGGGGCCGAGCGTTTTTTGGATGCCCGGCTGGGCCGCGACGCTTGCTTTCACCACCTCCAAGTGGCCCATCATCGCGTGATAGAAAAGGTCGGGCCGGGCGCCGTTCTCGATGAGCAGCCTGGCGATTTCCCGATTGCCCACGTGGCTGGCCGCGCCAAGTGCGGTCTCCCAGTCGCCGAAACCCCAATCGATGGTGGCAAGCGCGTATTTGGAGCTCTCTTTGAGCATCTCGCGCACCCGGGTTACGTTGCCGTGGCAGGCGCCTACGAACTCCTGAGCGCGCCTGGGGCTTTGGGAAGGGAACTCGGCGTGAAGCGCGGACGATGGGGTTTGCAAGGTTTCGATCATGGTGGTTTTTGTCAAGGCGGGCAAGAGTCCGGCGGCCGGCACGGTGGACAGAAAAGATCTTCGCGTCATGGTTAGGTCTCCAAATCATCAGGGGTCCGCACGAGTTGCTTCCTTCGACGGCCGGCAGACCGTTCGGCACGCCAAAGGAAACGGCTCAACGTAAGAGTTCGGCGAGCTCGGAATGGCCTTTGGCGGCGGCGACTTCCGATGCGGTCTGCCCCGCATCGTTGCGCATGGCCCGGTCGGCTCCGTACTGAAGCAGGACTTTGGCGCACCCCAAGTTGCCCCCGCCGGCGGCCGCATGCAGCGGCGTTCCGACCGGGGTTTGGATCTTCACCCAGTCGGGGTTTTGGGCCACTCGGCGGGCCATCCAATCCCCAAAGCCCCAGCCGCACAGCACCATGATGGGAAACTGCTTCGGGGTGGCTTGGAACTCGTAATCCCGAACGGAATCGGACCCGCCGTGTTCCCTGAGGAGCGCGCAAAGCTCGGGGTTATCCGAGAACTCGGCCCACGCCAAGCAGGTGGCGCCGATATAGCCACGAAAGTTGGGGTCGGCCCCGTGGTCGAGCAGCCACTTGGCCACCTCAAACCGATCCGCCCGACACGCCATGTAAAGCGCATCGCTGACCTGCTCCTCGTCGCTTTCGGGCGGACAGGGCAGGCGGTTCGCCCACGTCTCCACGAACCGCGAGCTTCCGGTCCGGCTGGGCTTGGGTTTCAGCTTTCCTTCCTCCCAAAACCCTTGAACAAGGTCGAGCCGTCCGAGCCCCGCCGCGCAAAACAGGTCGGGCGCCACGCCAAGCTCGACCAGCTTTTCCGCCGCCGCAAACGACCAGCTGGTCAAGGACCAGGAGAGCGCGTTGTGGGCGGAATCGCCATACCG
>CAYONY010000308.1:0-3498 GCA_964405415.1 uncultured Fimbriimonadaceae bacterium
GCCTCCTCGAAGAGTGGCGCGAAGGCGGCGAACCGACGATCTTCCACGCCCACGATTGGCTCTCGCTCGATGCGGCGCGAGAACTGAAGTACGAGTACAAGCTGCCCATGGTCGCCACCGTCCACGCCACCGAAGAGGGGCGCAACAACGGCATTCACAACGACATGCAGCGCTACATCCACGAGCAGGAGTACTGGCTGACCTATGAGGCGTGGCGGGTGATCGTCTGCTCGGAATTCATGCGCGAAGAAGTCGGCCGCAGCTTCAATTGCCCGCCCGACAAGGTGGACGTGATCTACAACGGGGTCGATGCCGACAAGTTTGGTTTGCCCTGGAGCGATGCCGAGCGCGCCGCCTATCGGGCCCAGTTCGCCGAACCCGAAGAGCAGATCGTGATGTATGTGGGGCGGTTTGTGCGCGAAAAAGGGATCCACGTGCTGCTTGATGCGGCAGGCACGATCCTCGCCCAGCATCCGAAGACGAAGTTCGTGATCGTCGGCGGCGGGAATCGCGAACGGTTCGAACGGTTTGTCGATTGGACGGGGCTTCGCGAAAAGGTGCTCTTCACCGGATTCATGGCGAACAAGTCGCTCTGGCAGCTTTACCGCGTCGCCGATGTGGCGGTCTTCCCTTCCCTTTACGAACCGTTCGGCATTGTCGCGCTCGAGGGCATGGCGGCGGGCGCGGCGGTGGTGTCCAGCGACGCCGGCGGCCTGCGCGAAGTGGTCAAGCACGACGAAACCGGCACGCTCAGCTTCGCCGACAACTCGGAATCGCTGGCGTGGGCGGTCCTTCAGGTGCTGGATGACCCGGTCCGGGCGGAACGCCTGAAAGCCGCCGCGAGCGCGCGGCTGCGAACGGATTTCGACTGGGCGCACCTGGCCGAGCAGACGATCGCCGTCTACGAGCGGGTCTGGAAGGAGTTCACCCAAAGCTATTGGTTCGATCAGACGCTCTGGCCCCAGAGTCCGGGCGCAAAAGAGCGGGCCGAGCAGCTCGGTGTGCGGGAAAAAGCGACGACGGGCGGACTCTCGCCCCGGCCAAGGCCGGCGGTCTCGGTTCCCAGCAAGCCGGGAACGTTGGATCACGAGGATTTTGAGAGGTAGGGGTTCCTCCCGGGATGGCCCGTTTCGTAGAGCGGAAGCAGGCCTTATGATGCCACGTCTTAATACCCACGGTCTTCGAGCCACTTGATGAGACCCTTGGCAGGGTGTTTCATTGGCTTAGGACCCGGCGCATTCAAGTACTTGCGAAAGTACTCCTTCGCGATGCGTCCGTCTGCTTTAGACTCGGGGACCGGCTTGCCATCCTTTCTGTACATTTTCGACCAAGCGTATGCATAGAAGGTCGAGGCGGATTGTTGGACCTTGAGTGCCCGTTCCGCATACAACTTTGCGCTTGCAACATCCTGGTCGCTTCGCCTGTAGGTCTTTTGGATGACCAGCCGGCAAAGGACGGGGACGTCGTTCCCGTTTCGATCGAGTAAGCGCCGCCCAAGACTTGAAAGTTTGTGCGATGGGTTTCGATCCCAAAGATACCTCAACCTTATTACCTCGTATTCACTCTCAGGAAGCTGCTTCCAGAGGTCGACATATGCTTCCGAATTTGAAACGACGTCTGCAGACGCCACAGACAAATACAGAGCACGAAACACGCTTGTCGCAGACTTCGTCTGCCTCGCTGCCTCAGCTGCTCCGCGGGCTTCGCCCGGTGTAGGAAACACTTTTGATTCATCAAGCTTCTTTCGCAATGCTCCAAATTCTGGGTACTTATCCTGAAATGCCGCCGTTGCCCACGACGGCTCGACGAATCCCTGCAACAAGTAACTAAGGAGGATGTATGGCAGAACAGTATTCAAGGCGATTCTCCTCTAATGCACAAGTTCATACCAGTACCGTTTTCGGGACGACTCAAAGGGGCCGGTTTGTCTTTTCGACTTGAACACCTGCTGGCCGGCGTAACCGTATTCGTTCCAGGTGTCGGCCACGCTGTAGGTTACGCGGTCGTCCGGCTGATACTCAGCCCTCCATTTAAAGAGCAGCATTGGGTCTCCTGGCGGCACGACGTCCTCCCAATCAGGAGGGCTCACTCTTCCCTCGGTATCCGCCTCGGCAAACCCAGAACGGTCCAACGTTTCCTCTTGAGACGGGGCAGAAGGGATATTGAGGGCAGTTCCAATCCACGCAGCGATTAGCAGCGCTTCTGCGGTCAGGCCCGGGAAGACGACGCCTAAGTAGCCAATCAAGATTCCGTACCCGGTCGCAAGAGGCACCAGGTCGATTCCGGGCGGCAGCCAATCGATCATGGCCGACGTGGCTCCGACTTCGCTCCACGTCGAACCTGAACGGAACACATACGCCGTCCAAGGGTAATTCGACCACGGAGGACCGTACACCACGATCTTTTTCAGCTCCTGGTTATCAGCCGGGGTATGGAAAGTAACGTTCAGGACGGCCCGTCCCTTCGTTCCGTTGGACCAGTTGTAATCGAACGTCGCGGACTCCACAAAGTGTCCGTCCTCGATCTCCAGCTTTTTTGGAACCTCAGTGATGTTCTCGTAATACGGTTTGTTGTAAATGCCTTTTGCGGGAGCAACATCCCATCCGTTCCCAAAGAGCCCGCTGGGTAACGTCTCGCCCGAGAAACCCTGCAAACGGCTGAAAGTGTAGCTATACGACTCGGGCGCCTCCTGAAGCGAAGTTGCCGATCCTGAGAACCACAAAATCATTTGGTAGGGCGCGCGAGGCTCATAGCCCGGCGCACTGGTGCCAGCTGGTACCGTCGCCAATCCGAAATCGATGTTTCTTTGAACCTGAAGGTCGTTGTCCTCCCACGGAACGGACTGCATCACCGCTCTTGGATAGGAGAAGCTAAGGTAGGTCGGATTGGCCGGGCTGCTTGCAGGGTCTGGGTATTGATAAGTTGCCGTCTCACCGTTGAGGTGCCTTCGCCAGTGGACCAAGTAGTCCTGCAGATTGAGGTCAACGGCACGAGTGCTTGGCGCCGCGGACACGCTGCATGCGGCATTGCCCAGTCCCGCTGTATTCGTGATCCAAGCATTGATCGAGTATGTAAGCGTGAACTCGCCGTTGTTGACCGACTTTCGGATCAGGTGAACTCCAAATCGGTTCCCAAAGTAATTCCCTGAATTTAGTTCGTCGTCAAAAGCGTTGTTTGCACTGCCAGAACTCGTGGCGTTTCCAGCCCATTGGGCGTTCGCGGTTACTTCAACCCATTGAAAGGTGGGAGGAGAGATCTGCGTATTGATCCAGCGAAAATGTATCTGGATCGTACCCGAACATAGGGCAGTGCCGGCTCCATGAAGCTCGCCGAATCCGCCTAAAGGCGCGGAACTCTCGCCCGGGCCAGGCCACCATAGCGTATCGACATCCGAAGTTGGCGTGATGATCCGGGTGTGCCCATCCTCAGATGTATAGGTTACAGACCAGTTGGTGGACGGTCCCCCCCCCCCACCTCCAGGTTGCGCGAACGCGGTTC
>CAYONY010000309.1:0-3477 GCA_964405415.1 uncultured Fimbriimonadaceae bacterium
AACGGTATCGATGGGATTCGGCTTCACCGGCTCGCCCAACCGGTAGATGGGGTTCCATCGAAGGTCGAAGTTCTGCCTTGGATCAACGGAGGCGAATTGGGTGGAGAGGTCCTCAAGGTTTTGACGGAACGTGCCCAACTGCCTCGCGACGGTTGGGGCCAGCCATAGCCCCAAAACCGTGACGAGCCCAAAAAACGCAAAGAAGACGATGGCAACCGCGGCGGGGCGCGGGATACCCCGTATGCGGAGCTTGCGAATCTGCGGGTCAAGCAAGATGCTAATGAGAATGGCCACGATGAAGGGCAGCAGAACGCCCCGCACCATGTACAAAAACGCAAGGGCGACCACAACCAGGGCCGCCCAAACTGCTATTCGCCAGCCAACCATGGCGAATCGGAGACCTAAGCGCCGACCTCTTCCAGCGCATTCTTGCCGGACCGTTTGGCGCGCTGCTCGTTCATCCACTCTTCGGTCTTGCCTTTAAGCTCTTTGAACTTGTTGGCAATGTCCTCCCGAGTCTCGCTGCCCGCTTTGGGCGCAAAAAGCAGACCGGCGGCCGCGCCAATGATCGCGCCTAAGCCGACGCCGGCCAGCATGTAAAGCATCACATTCTTTTCTTCAGAGTCGCTCATGATTCGAACCTCCTTCGGTATCGTAACTCCATTCTACGCGAATCCAACGTCGAAAGATAGGCTTCCGTTGCGTCTAAATGTCCTGTAGGGCGGCAATCCCCGGCAACTCACGGCCTTCCAGGAATTCCAGGCTTGCCCCGCCTCCCGTGCTCACATGGCTTACCCGGTCGGCAAAGCCGAACTGATCGACCGCCGCCGCCGAATCACCGCCACCGACGATCGTAACACCCGGACACTCGGCCATCGCCCGGGCCACTTCACGGGTTCCGGCCTCGAAGGGGGCCATCTCAAAAACCCCCATCGGTCCATTCCACACCACCGTCCCGGCTTGGCGGATCTCAGCGGCGAAGCGCTCGATCGTTCGCGGACCGATATCGGCGCCGATCTGATCGTCCCGCATTTCGTTTGCCGAAACCGTCGTCGCGGCGGCGGATTCGCTGAGTTCGGCCGCCGCCACCACATCCTCCGGCAGCCAAATCTTGTCGGCATGGTCCTTCACCACTTGTTGGGCGAAGCCAAAGTTCGATTCATCAAAGAGGGACTTGCCGATCTCATAGCCCTTGGCTTTCAGAAAGGTGAAGGCCATCCCTCCGCCGATCAGGAGCCGGTCGACTTTGGGCAGCAGGCTCTCGATGACCGCGATCTTGTCTTTCACTTTGGCCCCTCCAAGGATCGCGATGAAGGGCCGGGTCGGCGATTCGAGCGCTTTGCCCAAAAAGGCGATCTCTTTCTCGATGAGGAATCCGGCGACGCCGGGAAGAAGGTGCGCGACGCCTTCCGTCGAGGCGTGGGCCCGGTGCGCGGTGCCAAATGCGTCGTTGACGTAAAGTTCGGCAAGCCCTGCCAATTGGGCGGCAAAGGCCGGATCGTTCGCCTCTTCCTCCGGGTGAAACCGAACGTTTTCCAGAAGCACCGCTTGGCCGGGCGCCAGAGCGCGACAGGCCGCCTCGACCTCGGGACCCACCGAATCCGGCAGGAGCGGCACCGCTTGGCCCAACAGCTTGGAAAGGCAGTGGGCGACCGGCGCGAGCGAGAATTCGGGCGTCACGCCCTTGGGCCGGCCCAAATGGCTCGCCAAGATCACGGCGCCGCCTTTCTCGAGGAGATAGCGGATCGTGGGCAGGGCTTCGGTGATGCGCCGATCGTCTGTGATGCGGCCTTGCTCCAAGGGCACATTGAAATCGCAGCGAACGAGGATGCGCTTCCCGGCCGGGTCGAGGTCGCGAACCGTCTTTTTGTCAAAACTCATAGACCTTCTGAGTCTACCGATTGGCCCTTCCCATTCGAGACCCGGATTTCATCGACGCGAAACGGCAAAACGGGCGCCGAGCGGGTGCTCGGCGCCCGTGACTTGGCTCGCGGCGGGATCGGTTAGCTTCCCTCTCCGCCTCCGCCCTGCATACGCCCCCGTTCCTCCGGAGACTTCATGTCCGGCGTGGCCTGCTTGACCTCCGGCTCCTTGCCTTTGGGAGGCGGTTCGGAGCTCGGTGCGCTGTTGGAACACCCGGCCAGGAGCCCAAGGGCTCCGGCAAGGCCTAACCCGACAACCAGCCTTCTCATGGCGCGACCAAAACCGGATCCCAGTTCTGGAAATCGATGTCCGGCCGGAAGAGATAGGCGTGGCAATAGTTGATGTCCCAGAACCGGGCGCCGCCGGCACGGAAACGATCGACCTCTTCACCCAAGTAAAAGGCGAAGGGATCGGATCTCGGGTCTTGGCGCTGGTTGGTCATGTACACCCCGATGCGTCGCGATCCGGCATGGCCGTCCGCATAGGCATACACGTTGGTGCGGTTATACATATTGCGGCCCAGGTTGCTCGCGTTGGTGGTGTAGAACCCGAATTCGCCGTTGTTCGCGCAGCCGGCGCGCGGGGGCTGATAGGTGCAGCTGGCGGCGGGGTTGGTGCAGATCAACTGAGGCGAGGCGTAGCCGGCGATCATCAGCGACCGTTTGCCTTGGCCCGGCCACCACATGATGAGCCCGGCGGGCGCCGCAATCGCAGTGCTGCTGTGAGCTTGCAGATAGCCGTTGTAGGTGTAAGTGACCAGCGGAGGGCGAGCCGGGATCGCGGTGATTCCCGCGGCAGCGAAAACGCCGGCGGGAAGCGGCGTCCGCTCCTTGGCCTGCGGATCTTGATACAGCCCGATGTTCTTGGTGTAGGGCTGAACCGAATTGTAGAAGAACGTGTTGATCGCGTCCTTTACATCCGGCGGCGCCGTGGCTGGCACGAACTGGCTCAGTGGGATAAAGCGGTCCCACGCCCAGTTGATGGGGGCGGGAAACAGGGGTGTCCCGATTCCGAAATAGTCATCGTAATCGGTGGCGTACATGATGCTCGCCGTGGTCAGCTGCTTGACGTTCGAGAGCGCCGTCGTCTTCTTAGCCGATTCCTTCGCCGAAGCAAAGACCGGGAAGAGAATGGCCGCCAAAATGGCGATAATGGCGATCACCACAAGCAGCTCAATGAGCGTAAAGCCGCGTCGCCATTGGCGCGGCGTCGAAAGATTTCTATTCATGTGAGGTCCTTGGGCTCCGCCCCGCACGGATGCTGGGCTGGTCCTCAATCGGTTAGTCTACAAAACTTTTGGCCCAGGACCAAGGGAATGGAAAAAAAAGGGCCCGGGGAATCGAAAAATTGATGACCGAGCGTTTTTTGGGGTGCTCGTGAACTTGCTTGGTTTTCAATTCGTCCTTACCTTTGGGCGGCAATCTTCTCCAAGGAGGAAGATCTTGCTAAATCAAGCGTTTGCCATGTTGCTCGCGGCCGTGATACGCCCCAGCGGGGCGCCCCCCCGGGGGGGGGGGGGGGGGGGGGGGGGGGGGGGGGGGGGGGGGGGGGGGG
>CAYONY010000310.1:0-3468 GCA_964405415.1 uncultured Fimbriimonadaceae bacterium
GTGGATCCCGATCTCTTGGCGCTGCTCGGCCGGCAGCGAGGCGTGGGTCATGATCGCGGGATGCTCGATCAGGCTCTCGACCCCGCCCAGCGATTCGGCAAGCGTAAAGAGCTCGAGCGAGCTGAGGAACCGGCGCGCCTCCTCGAGGCCCCCCTTTACAAAGAAGGTCAGCATCCCCCCGTAGCCTCGCATCTGGCGCGTCGCCAGTTCGTGGCCCGGATGGGAGGCAAGTCCTGGATAGATCACCCGCTCCACCTTCGAGTGCGCCTCTAAAAACCGCGCCACCTCCCCCGCGTTCGCCGCGTGGCGCTCCATCCGTACCGCCAAGGTCTTCAGACCCCGAAGCACCAGCCAACAATCGAACGGCCCCGGCGTCGCCCCGATCGCGTTCTGCAAAAACTTCAGGCGCGCGTAAAGCGTATGGGGCGCCGCGAAATTCGGATCGCGCCATGTCTTCTTCGGCGCTTTCATCTGCCGGTCCCGCATCACAAGGCAGCCCATCACGACATCGCTGTGCCCATTCAGATATTTCGTCATCGAGTGCATCACGATATCCGCGCCGAGTTCAAGCGGGCTTTGGAAGAAGGCCGACATGAACGTGTTGTCCACCACCACCAGGCAGCCATGCCGATGGCCAATCTCGGCGATCCGGGCGATATCGAAGACCGTCAGCATCGGGTTCGTCGGAGTTTCGAACCAGATCAGCTTGGTCTCCGGGCGAAGCCGGGCCTCCAACGCGTTCAGGTCGGTGAGGTCCACGAAGTCGAATTGAAGTCCGCGGTACGTCGCGACCTTTTCGAAGAGGCGGTAGGTCCCGCCGTAAAGGTCGTCGCCCGCGATCACGTGGTCGCCCGATTGGAAGAGGTTCAAAACGGCGTCAGTGGCGGCCAGGCCGGAGCTGAAGACGAGCGCCCGATCCCCTTTTTCCAGGATCGCGAGCTGGGTTTGCAGGACGGTGCGGGTGGGGTTGTCGGTGCGGGAGTATTCGTACCCCTTGTGCTCGCCAGGCGCGGCTTGGGCGTAGGTGCTGGTTTGAAAGATGGGCGTCATCACCGCGCCGGTGAGCGGTTCGGGCTCGATCCCGGCATGGATGACCTGGGTTTCGAAGTCGTGGGACTCGGAAGACATGCGGGGAGTATACGGGTGAAAAGCCGTCGGTGGGCGATAGGATGAGGTGAGGGAGGAACATAATGCGACGTGGGCCGCCGACCGGACGATGGGAGCACGAAGGCAACGATCGGGCTAGCCATGGCGAGACTCGCGGGCGCCTTCAATATCGGAGCGGCGTTTCTCTTCTCAATGAGAATGGGGATGTCATCCCGAGTCCCGATCGCTAACGATCCCCCCATTCTCGGTATGCCGGGCAGTACCGCTTTCGCCGTGCCGTTGCTCTCCGTTCCCGCCGGGTTGCTGGTCGGGATCGGGTTAGGAATGGCTAAAGGCCTGAAAGTAGGACTTGGGGCGGGACCGGTTTATGCGAGTCTGCTGGCGCTGTTGGTTGGGAAGGTTCTCGCCAGTACTTATTTGCGCTAGCAATGAGGACGTGTCCCGCACAGGCCTACCTCCTCGACTGAGCGCGCCACGCTCACGTGCGATGCGAGCCTGTCCTCGAGCGAAGCGAAGGATGCGAACTTGTGCGTGCGCATACGCCCATACCCATTTTCCCGTGAAGTCTCCGATCCCACCGTCCGCCACCGTCCTCATCGTACCTGCTCGAACATATGTCGTCTGATCACGCACAGACTCGGCACGAGGCATCCGGTCCGCCTGCCCTGCTACCTAGGGTCGGGGAGCGTGGCGCAAACGAAAGAAGTGAGCCTGTTCTGGTCACCTGCGAAAAGGTGGAAAAGTCGCGGCAGAAAAACTGATCCGGTTCAAACTCCGACTCGCCAAACGTCGCTCCCGACCCCAAACCGAGCCAAATCCGGTTGACTTCAACCCTCCCCAACCCCGAAAAGAGACCATGTCCACTTTCCCTATCCCTATCCCTATCCCTATCCCCATCCCTATCCCTGTCCCTATCCCTGTCCCACGGCCCCACCCAATTCCCCACATCCCCAATCCGGGCCGCAAAACATCATGTGAATGTGATGATTCCGATGAAAACGGAAGTTCAAGCGGGGCGGTCCCCCGAACGAGAGTCCTCGAACTGCCCCTATGGATCGCACAATTACCGGGTTGCGGCGACGCTTCTTGCCGGTATCCTTGCCGATAGAACTCGGCGCCGGCGTTGGCGCCCCACTTCGAGGAGGAAGGTGTTCACGATGAGAACGCGATCTTGGGCTCTCTTAGCCATGGCGGCCGCCAGTGCGGTCCTCAGTCCCACTCTGGCCCACGGGCAATCGGCCAGCGTCCTGTATTCCTTCGATGCGTTGGGCAATGCGGTGCCCAACATCGAAGCGTGGATCCGAAGCTTTGGCGCCGCCAACACCGCCGCCACGCTCGATAACAACACCGCGGGCACCCTTCGCATCACCGAAAACGGTTCGGCGGCCGGTGGCTCCCAGGCCTTCAGCGATGGCTTCAACCGGGTCCGCGAATCGAGCACCGCCTCCAGCGGCGGGCTCGACCTCACCGGGCTCGATTTCTTGGAATGGGACCTGGGCCACAACGGCTCGTCCCCCATCAACGTGCAGTTCTACGTTCAAGCGACCACCAGCAGCACCTACGTCGCGCTCGGCCCCGATATCGCGGTGAACCCGGGCATGGGCACCTATTCGGTGCCGCTGGCCGGGCTGCTGCCCGACCAATTGGTTTATATCCGGACGCTGGGCATCAACATTCGCGACCACGCCGCCCAGGGCAATCTGGTCTGGTCGGTCAACGAAGTCCGCAGCGCGGGAACCCCGCTCTCGGTACGGGACCTGGTCACCCACAACACCGGCACCGCCGAAGGCGGCCTCCAGGGCGCGATCGGTAACTTCGACCTTGCCGCGATCCAGGGCAACAACGGGGGCCAAAACCAAACCGGCCTTTCCCACAACGCAGCGGGCAGCGGCTCGCTTCGATGGGTTGACCTGGGCGGCTCCAACGGGGCCGCGATCAGCTGGGGCAACGGCACCGCCTGGAACGGCAACACCTTCAACAACCGCACGACCGACCTTTCTAATTACACCCACATGACGGTGCGGATCTCCGCTTTCGATCCCACCGGTGGCGGCGGCACCCTGGGCTTGAATGCGTTTTTCCAACGCAACGGATTCAGCTTTGTGAGCCCGGAGGGCGGAGCCGGACGGAATCTGGCGATCGACGGCCAATTCCACGAATTGACGTGGTCGCTGGCCGGGCTGACCGACCTCAATGTGGTGGAGCTCACCGGCATCAACTTGTTCAGCCACCCCCAGAACTTGACGATCGACGTCGATAACGTCCGGTTCACTTCGGTGCCCGAACCGGCCACGATGGCGGTGCTCGGGCTGGGCTTTGCCGCGCTGCTTCGAAAGCGACGACGCTGAATCCGGGCCGCCG
>CAYONY010000311.1:0-3461 GCA_964405415.1 uncultured Fimbriimonadaceae bacterium
ACTCGGGATCGCTCGATTTGAACGATCGCGACCAGTCATAGCTAACCCCGATCAAGTCCATCTGTCGCCGATAGTTGGCGGCATATTCGTCGATCATCTTTGCCGGGTGGGCTTTGCGCTTGATCGCCTCGTTTTCGGCGGGCAGGCCAAACGCGTCGAACCCCATCGGGTGCAACACGTTGAAGCCCTGCATCACCTTCATGCGGCACAGCACGTCGGTGGGGATGTAGTTCCGGCAGTGGCCGACGCTAAGCCCGGCGCCGCTGGGATAGGGAAAGAAGTCCATTCCGTAGAACTTCTCCCGCCCGGGTTCTTCGCGGGTTCGGAAAAGGTCCGCCTCCTTCCAACGCTGACGCCACTTGGCTTCAAAGGAGGCCGGTTCGTAGCGTTCGGCCATAGAGGATTTTAGCTTACGGCCGGCTCCCAAGGCCGGACCGCTCCCCTATTCGCGATACTCGGCGCTGGGGCTAAAGAGCGCATAGGCGGGTTGGAACGCGAGCTTAACCACTCCGGTCGGGCCGTTGCGATGCTTGGCGATGATGATATCGGCCTGCTCGGCGTGGTCGGGATCGGTCCGATATTCGGGCATCTCCTCGCGGCTCTCGCGCTGCTTGTAATAGTCCTCACGGTAGATGAACATCACGAGGTCGGCTTCCGCTTCGATCGAACCGGATTCGCGAATGTCGGAGAGCTGGGGCACCTTGTTTTCGCGGTTCTCGACGTTGCGCGAAAGCTGGGAGAGCGCGATGACCGGGATGTCGAGTTCTTTGGCAAGCGCCTTCAGGGAACGGGCGATATCGCTGACTTCCTGAACCCGGTTTTCCGACCGTCGGTTGGCTCGCATGA
This sequence comes from uncultured Fimbriimonadaceae bacterium, assembly GCA_964405415.1. Classification (GTDB taxonomy): domain Bacteria; phylum Armatimonadota; class Fimbriimonadia; order Fimbriimonadales; family Fimbriimonadaceae; genus CAYONY01. Next base: position 847 of record CAYONY010000311.1, read on the forward strand.
GCTGAAGGTAGTCGATCGCGATAAGGGACAGTCCCCGTTCCCGCTGAAGGCGTCGACACTTTCCGAGAATCTCGAATCCCGAGACATCGGAGCTGTCGTCGAAGTAGAGCGGCAATCCGTAGAGCCGCTCACAGGCGTTCGTCAGCTTTTCGAGCACCGCGCGTGGCTGGTTCGGCTTTTTCATCGCCCCCGAAGAGACTTTGGCCACCATCGAAACGAGGCGCCGCGCGAGCTGCTTGGCGCTCATCTCGAGCGAGAAGACGGCCACCGCTTTCTCCGGTTCGGCCTGCGCCGCCGCCATCGCCATGCTCAGCATCAGCGACGATTTGCCCATCGAGGGCCGAGCCGCCATGATGACGAGATCGCCCCCGTAGAAGCCCGTCGTCATGGCGTCGAGGTCGCCAAAGCCCGATGTGAGCCCCAGCGTCTCTTCCCCGCTTTCGACGATGCTGTCGATATCCAGGAGCACGTCGCGCGCCAGATCCCTCATGGTGGCGAACTCTTTGCCGAGCCGCTTGCCCCCAACCTCGTACACCTCGCGCTCGGCCGCGTCGACCTTTTCATCCGTGGTGAGGTCGTGATCGCGAACCACTTTCACGATCTCGTGGCCGGCATGCTCGAGCCGTCGCAGCGTTGCGTTCTCGAGCACGATCTTGGCGTAGTGGGTGGCGTTGGCGGGACTCGGAACGAATTCGGCCACGCGGATGAGGTATTCCTCGCCGCCGACCTCTTCGAGCTGGCCGCGCCGCACCAGCTCCTGTTTGAGGGTCACCAGGTCGATCGCCTTGGACTCTCGTTGGAGCTGCCGCATGGCGCGGTAAATCTCGCGATGGGCCGGACGGTAATAATCCTCGTCGTTGAGGATCGCGAAAACCTCGTCCGCCGCGCGCTCGCCATAGAGCATGCTGCCCAAAGCACTCATCTCCGCCTCCACCGAGTGGAGCGGGATCAGTTCTTCGGCAATGCTCTGGATGACGGCCATGGCTCTTGGAGGCCTCATTATTCTCGTCCGGCGTTTAGGGGTGAAGGCTTGGACGGCCGTCGATGGGGAAAAGGCGCGAGTGGTTTTCCCCGGTTCCCGGGACGCTGAAAAGGCGGTTTTCCACGGCGATTTTTGGGGAAATGCGCGAAAGCAGGGAATGGGCCGCATGCGACGAATGGGCCGCGTTTTCATGGAATTCCAATGGGTCCCAAGTGTCCCATAAGTCCCATTTGTTCACACCGATCGGCCGACCGAGACACCTGCCTGCAACCCGTTCTCGCTGAAACTTGTATAATGTCGCCAACGTCTCTTGGGGGCCACTTAGACTTTGTTCAAGCGCTTTTTTCGTTGGCTGAAGGCCGTTTTCAACCGAGGCATGGATCGCCTCGAAGACCCCGATATCATGCTCGACCAGGCGCGTCGGGACATGCAGGAAACCCTGGTCGCCAACCGCGAGAAAGCGGTCCAAGCCATAACCCAAAAAAACCGCCTTCAGAGCATGCTCGAAGAGGCCAAAAAGAAGTCTTCCCAAATGGAAAGCCAGGCGACCATGGCCCTCAAACAGGGCAATCGCGACTTGGCCCGTCAGTTCATCCGCGAAAAGGCGAACAACGACGCGGTGATCGCCACCCTCGAAGCTTCCTACAACCAGGCGCTTCAGGCGGTCGATGCGGTCAAGCTGGCGATCAAGCGGCAAGAGGAAGAGGTTCGAAAGAAGACCGCCGAAGCCCTGGCCATGAAGGCCCAGTGGAAGCAGGCGCAGATTCAAAACTCAATCGCCAAGGCCCTCGAAGGGCTCACGTTTGAAAACCAGCTCGAATCGTTCGGCGCGGCCGCCGAGCGGATCCGCGACGCCCAGTCGGAAGCTTCGGCACGGCAGGAGATGATGGCCACCAGCCTCCAAGGCAAGGTCATGGAGATGGAAGACCAAGCCATCGACTACGCGGCCGAAGAAGAACTTCAGAAGCTGGAAGAGAAACTCGGGATGCGTGCGGCGCCCGCTGCCGAAACGACCGAAACCGTGCAGACCGTCTCGGTCGGCGGTGAAGGCGGAGTCGAAACCGTCGCCGCGCCGGAAGCTCCGGCCAGCGAGGTCGAGAAGCAGCTCGAAGAGCTGGAAAAACGCGTCAATCCGGGCGCGTAAACCAACCAAATGGCCTGCGGGGCGGTTCGATTGAACCGCCCCGCTGGGCTTTTGGTTAAGGGGTTAGTTCGAGCCCGAACCGGGCCGAAAGACATACACGTTCATTCGCCCCTTGCCCTTGACCTCGAGCTCGCCGCGAGGCTCGAAGTCGTAGTGGCCCTTCAGGAGTTGGTAGGTGGCCTCCGTAACTTGGATCCCGTCCTCGACCCCCTGCGACTCCATGCGGCTCGCGACATTCACCGTATCGCCCCACAGGTCGTAGCTGAGCCGGCTAACCCCGATCACCCCCGCCACCACCGGCCCTGAATTCAGGCCGATCCGCAGCCTCAACGGGCCCCCCGAAGCCCGTTCGAGCCCCTTGGCCGCTTCCGCCATCTCAAGCGCCAGGCGCATGGCCTGTTCGGCGTGGCGTCCCTCCGAATCGCGCAGCCCGCTCACCGCCATATAGGCGTCGCCCACCGTCTTGATCTTTTCGATGCCGTGGGCTTC
>CAYONY010000312.1:0-3449 GCA_964405415.1 uncultured Fimbriimonadaceae bacterium
GAGCGCCTGACTCTGGATCAGGAGGTTCTAGGTTCGAGCCCTAGTTCGGCAGCCATTTCTCTTTTCGCCCTAAAGGCGGAACCCTCATTCCGGGAGCGCTGGCTTTAGCCGGCGCGGCCCTTCTCTCGCCCCTCGTTTTGGCTTCATGCTTGCGGTGGGGCTGCTATCTGTTGCTCCTAAACCCGTAAACTCCTCCCAATGGCATGGCGCCTCGCTCCGCACGGACGGTTCCTCGATGTCCGTTCAGTTGCCCAAGTCGTTGCCAACCCCATTTCGGAAGCCGCCTCGATCCCTTTCGAAGAACTTCCCCATCGTCTTCACGAGCTCCCTCCAAAGGAGGAACCCATCCTCGTCCTCGACCTCGGCCCGGAAGCGGAGCCGGCGGTCCGGTTTTTCGAGCGCGGCGGCCGAAGAGCGATCCTAACCCCCTCCCCCCAACCCTCACGTCCGGAACCGAAGGAAGGGGAGATCTGGCGCCTTTGGCGCCCGAATCCTTTCCTCGAAGAGATCCTGCCGAGGCTCCCGGTTGGTACGGCCCTCGACTTGGCCTGCGGAAGTGGACGAGAAGCGGTTGCGATGGCGGCTGACGGATTCGGGGTCACGGCCGTGGACCACCTTTCCGACGCGCTCGAGCTCGGACGAAATTTGGCCGCGCGCTATCTGATTTGGGGACCCACTTCACCCCTCTCCCCCGGAGGGAGAGGGAGTGCGAGCGAAGCGAGCTCGGGTGAGGGGGCGCCGCCGATCCGCTGGCTCCAAGCCGATCTGGAAACTCTCCCCCCCCAACCCCTCCCTCATTTTCACTTCGCAAAAACAAGGGAGGGGCTCGCCCTCATCACCGCCTTTCGCTACCTCCACCGGCCCCTCTTCGCGCAGATCCCCGACCTGCTCGCGCCCGGCGGAAGCTTCGTGTTTGAAACCTTCACCGCCCTCCACCGCGAACGCCACGGCAAACCCCGCCAAGACGCCCACATCCTCCGCCTCGGCGAAGCCCCGAGTTTGGTCCCGGGCCTCGAAGTCGTCCACTTCGACGAAGGCTGGCGCGGCGAAAGCCACACCGCAAGGCTTTGGGCACGACGGCCTTGGTGAGCCATGAGAACATGAATGAGACCGCGAATTCCAACTTTCATGCGGCGGCCGGCGACTAAAATCGAAGGCGTGGGCGGCCGGCTGCGGTTGCCGCGCGAAGGAGGAAGATCGTGTTCTTGGGTTCTTATCGTTTCGTGATCGCGGTTTCTGCTTTGGCGATGGCTTCGGCCGCGCCCGCCATCACCTACATGGCCTTCCTCGATGGGCCGTCCGAAGCGCCCCCCAATGCCTCGCCTGGCACCGGTTTCGCGATCGTCGACCTGAACATCGGCGCGATGTCGAGGTTCATCGATATGAATTTCAGCGGGCTCATCGGCAACACCACCGCCGCCCACATCCACGCCGCCACCGCCAACCCGGGCAGCGGCACTGCCGGCGTCGCCACCCAAACCCCCACCTTTACCGGATTCCCATTGGGCGTTACTTCCGGCAGCTACACGAACACGTTCGATATGTCGCTCTCCTCTTCGTGGAATGCGAGCTACATCACGGCTAACGGCGGCACAACCGCCAGCGCGTGGAGCGCCTTCACCACCGCGGTTGCCCAGGGCCGCGCGTATTTCAATGTCCACACCAACCAGTTTCCGGGCGGAGAGATTCGAGGCTTCTTGGCGCCCGTCCCGGAGCCGGGAACGTTGGCCGCGCTTGGCCTCGGCGCGGCGGCGCTGCTCCGCCGGCGCAAGCGCTAAAAGGAACGGGGGTGCAAGACCCCAGAACCTCAAATCGCCGGTCAAGCCAGCCTGTCCGACTCGATAGATAGCGCTCAGTCGACTTCATGGAGTCGGGGGTGGCGGGCTGGTGTTTCCCACATTGTCGCGCGCGACGATGTGGAACGCATAGCTCGCGTTCGTGTCCCCGAGGAAGATCGCCTTGCTGTCGGTAGTTTCCAAGAGCCAAGGCTCATAGGCGCCACCGTTCTTCGAGACGTAGATCGTCGCGTCACGAAAACCGGAACCAGAGTCGCGCGGGCTCCATTTCAGGTTGTATTTCCGCTGCTGCCCGGCTCCCGGTCGCCCGGCGGTGACGCCCCAGGTGACGGTTGGCGGGGAGTTGTCGAGGGTGTTGGTCCAGGAATTGGTTGGCAGCCAGTCGGCGTAATCAAACTTGATTTCGGCCCGGGTCGTGACCGTAGTTCCGGTTGGAAGGCCCTCTTTTGGTCTCACGCTAAAAAGGCACGACCCTCCTTTTCCTGGATCGAGAAACCCAAGCAACGGGTCTTCAACAAGCTCCATCGTATTCGGATCCAGGCTGAGGAAATGCCAGGTGGCCATTCCGGTGAGTAGGTCGAGCTCGACGAGCACCCGAAGAATGATCGGCTTTTCGGGCTGGAGATCGAAGTCCTGACTGAACCTCCCGGGGCCAACAGGAAGCCAGTTCTGGATTTCCGGCGTGATGGTCCGGTCGGGCAGGATGATACTGCCGAGTTGAAAAGTCGTGAGATCGAGAACGGTGGGATCGAGTTGGGTTCGAACGATGACTTCCGCGGCGGGAAAGTCCGGACTCTTGTTTTCAAATTCCACTAAGAATGGGCAAAGGACATGTGAGATCCAACCTGCCGGCCCAAAGCCGGTGGGGCCGGAAAGGCAATTCGGATCGATGCTTCCACCGGTTATGAACTTTCGGTCAGAACCAGGTGCGTCGTTCGGAGTATCGGTGCCGCCTCCAGGTGGCCTTCCGCCACTGGCTTCTCCAGGTCTCAGGTCGCTCGGCTTTCCGCCTCCGCTTCCGCCTCCGCCTCCGCCACCGCCATCGTCGGAAATGAAGACAGGCTCGACGACTAAGTCGCTCGTCATCAAATGTCTAGCAGATGCCTGGCCCCAACTCACATTTCCGGACCAATGATCAAATTTGAACCCAGAGTCGGGAATAGCCTCAACATAAATCTCACACGAGTCACTGAAAAATCGGTCAATAGACTGAGCTTCGCTCGACCACACATCATTAGCATGCCGTGCATAGACCATTACCTTTCCATTTGCAGACCGATTCACAACCAAATGCCTGGTAACTACGAAACGTGTAAAGTCGATGTCCCAATGTAAGGGAGTGTCTTCCAATGCAAACAGACCCCAATTGGTGTGAACATACATGGTTGCACCGTCACCTCTCCTTTCAATATTTGTGAAACCATTTACAGGATTCGTAACGAAATCGGTAACGTAAAGCGTAGACAAATCAACTTTGAAGCCTGTTAGGTGGTCTGAACTGTGCAGTCCAATGTTCTCATTTCCGCCCGTAACTCGTAAGGTCTTGTTCACTGCGCCGCGAAATTGAAGAAGCTTGCTAAGTGTTCCGGGCGTCATCCTTCGCACTGAAGTTATCTTCGTTCGACGAACGCTCTCTCGGAATTCGTCGCGATT
>CAYONY010000313.1:0-3402 GCA_964405415.1 uncultured Fimbriimonadaceae bacterium
TCGGCTTTCCGTCCTCAATGGCCACCATCGTCACCCTCGCCGTATTCGTCTGGTTCTTCTCCCCGGTCTTCAAGTTCGTCGCGAAAACGTCAATCGTGATCTCCATGCTCGTCCGGCCCGCGTAGCTGACAAACCCCTCCGTTGTCACCAGACTCCCCACCTCCACCGGTTCATGAAAATCCACCCGATCAAACGCCGCCGTCACGCTGATGTGCCCCGAAAACCGCTGCGCCGTCGCGCTTGCCGTGAGGTCGATCATCGCCAGCAGCGACCCGCCGAAAACCTTCCCCAAAACATTCGCCTCCAGCGGCGTCATGATCTGGGCGAGCTGCGTCCGGGTCGAAGAAACGGTCTTGGCGTTCACGAACGCATTATTCCCCCACCCTCGTTTTTGCAAAGCGAATAGGCTCCCGAGTCTCGACGTGTCGGGAAGGCAGGGGTTGGGGGAGGGAAGTTAGCCAGCCGGAGCGCGGGGTTGCACCTCGCATCCCGGTCCGCGAGCTTGGAGCTCGCCCCAGAGGCCAAAATAACTCCATGCCCCTTCGCATCGGCTTTCTCAGCACCGCCCACATGCATGCGTGGGGCTATGCCGCCGGCATTCAAGCTCATCCCGAGGCCGAAATCGCCGGCATCTGGGATGAGGACGCCGAACGCGCCAAGGCGTTCGCCCAAAACTTCGCCACGCGCACGTTCGCCGACCCGGAAACCCTCTTCGAAAGCGCCGACGCCATCATCGTCTGCAGCGAAAACCGGCGCCACCCCGAACATGTCGAGTGGGCGGCCACCGCGGGCAAGCCCATTCTCTGCGAAAAACCGATCGTGACCAACCCGGAGGAATGGCTACGCGTCAAGGCCGCCGCCGCCAAAGTCCCTTTCATGACCGCGTTCCCCTGCCGCTATGCACCCGCCTTTCAACGCTTGAAGCAAAGGCTCGAAGCCGGCGAAATTGGCAAAGCGATCGGCATCTGCGCCACCAATCGCGGCCGCAACCCGGGCGGATGGTTCATCGAGCCCGAAAAGTCGGGCGGCGGCGCCATGATCGACCATGTAGTCCACGTCGCGGACCTCCTTTGGGTCCTGCTCGGAAAGCGGCCCGAATCGGTTTTTGCCGTGAGCGGCCACAACATGCACCGTCAAACCTGGGAGGACACCGCCATGCTTACCCTGGAATATGGGGACGGACTTTTTGCCTCACTTGACTCCAGCTGGTCACGCCCCAAAAGCTACAAGACGTGGGGCGATGTGACGATGAACGTCGTCGGCGAGTGGGGCGTCCTCGAGCTTGATCTCTTCAACCAGTCGCTCGACGTCTTCTCCGACGCAACCGGCGCGCATGGGCTCGCCGGTTATGGCAGCGATCTCGACGCCGCCCTCATCGCCGACTTTGTTCAGACCGTCCAAGCCGGGCGCCCACCCAGCATCACCGCCGACGACGGCTGGCAAGCCGTGCGCGTGGCCCTTGCCGGTTACGCGAGCGCGAAATCGGGTCAACCCGTGAAGCTCGGTGCGGCCGCCTAGCGTATCGCGGAGGCCCACTTCCCAATCGCGTCCCACCGGGTCGTCTCATAAAGCGTGGCCTCCGTGGGTTTCGCCGCCGGGCTCCAAACCAGCACCCCAAACGCCGTTCGCCGAAAGCCCGGGTTTGCCGGCAGCCGAACTCGGCCCCCTGTCTCCACATTCTGAAGGAAGGAGCCCTCGTCCTCATGCACGACCGCAATCCATGGCGTTCGCTCATCCATCAATCGGATTGTCCCGCGCGTTTCGATCAGCTCCCTTCGGTTCAGCGTCAGCGCATCCCAGCGAAACAAGATCCGCGACCCATACTCCGTCTTTCCCACGAACCATCCCACGCGCTCGTCGACCTTCTCAATAGCCTCCGGACGGTCGCCGATCGCCTCGAAAACAAAGGCGCCCTCGGGGTCGTATTGGGCCAGCCCCCAATGCTCGTTGGAACGAACCCACACCGAAGGCTTGCTGCCACGGATGAAGAGGCGGCTTTTACCCGACGTGAAGTCCAGGCTCTGGCCCTCAAATCGCCCGACCAATTTCGGCTTGGGCTTTTCCTCCGTCAAATCCACCGAAACCAAGGCCTCCATCCAGGTCTTGCCGCCCGCCTCATCCCATTTGGCCAAAAAGTACGCGCGGGGTCCGTCGCGAAGCGCGCCCACGATGCCCGACGCCTCCGCCTTCCGAGCGCCCCCCTCGATAAGCAGCTTCGTCTGGCTGATCTCTTCGCGCGAAAAGAGCTTGGGTGAAAGCGGGATTTCTGAGAGCTGGGTCGTAAACACCCAGCTCCCCTGACGAACGCTTAGGCCGCGCGCATCCCAAACCGCATAGCCCGCGTCCTTTCGAAAGAGCACCCGTTCCGGGGGCCAGGGCGTCGACGCCGGCTTTGGGTAAACCGCAGATTCGAGCGGCGCCCGGTTCGTCTTGTCTCCGGCCCGGAAGACAAACTCTCGGCCGCGAAGCGTAACCTGGACCGGTAGCGCCTTGAGTGGAGCCTGGGCCAAAGTGAGCGTTGCCAAAAGACTAAAAACCATCGAAGGATGAACCTGTGGACTGCGAAGATTGCGCCCGTTGGAATAAAGACGAACGAAAGTGCCGAGACGGCAAAGTGAATCCACAACGGTGGGAAACCGCGGTTCAGGTCGCCGGCCAATTGGGAATACGTGCGATCTGTGTCTTTAATGACCACCGCGAGCGGCTGGTCAAGAACCGAACGACTCAATGCACGGTGCCGACCGATTCCGAAAGCAAAACCGCATAGCCGTCCGGATCGGCCACCAAAAACGTCCGTTCCCCCCAGATCGCCATCTCGAGACCCCGAAGTACCTTCACGTGCTCCTTTTCCAGTTTCTCCGCCACGATCGGAAGGTTGCTCACATGGAAGTTGATGACCAAACCGCCGCTTCGCTCAAGCAGAGGGTTCTGTTCGTTGGCGGGCTGCTGGACGAGCAGAATCTCCGTCGCCCCGGTCCGAAGGTAGGCCAAACGATGGCCGTCCCAATCGTCCGTCTTGCGGACGGGCAGCTTCAGCATGTCGTGATAGAACCGGAGCGAAGAGTCCAGGTCCTTGACATCCAAGATCAACTGCGAGAGAACGTGGTTCACGGCCTTGCACGGGCGTGATTCGACGCCCGTTCCGCGAGTCCTTCTCACCTCTCACCCCACACCTCTCGCCTAAATCGTCATTCCTCACTCCTTTCTCCTCACTCCCCTCTCCTCACTCCTCACTCCTCACTCTCTTCTCCTCACATCCTCACATCCTCACATCCTCACACCTCACCCCTCACCCCTCACCCCTCACCCCTCACCCCACACCCCACACACCTCCCACCTCACACCACACTCCTCACGACCCCCTCACTACTCCACACAACCACACATCCACACAACCTCACA
>CAYONY010000314.1:0-3375 GCA_964405415.1 uncultured Fimbriimonadaceae bacterium
GTAGGGGGCCGGGGTGGCGGTGGCGTGCGAGTCCAGATCGGCTAAAAAGCTCTGATAGGTGAGCTGGCCGAAATTGTAGTCGACGGTGATGGCTTGCGAAACGCCGATGTGATTGGTGACCGAGCGGCGCGTCCCAAACGAGGCCACCTGGTCGTATCCGGTGTTGTTGGCCCGGGGATTCGCCGAATGCCCGAACCCGACAATGGTGGTGTCCAGACCGAGGGCATTCGCGCCGATCAGCGGCGTCCAACTGGAAAAGGGGGTGTTAAAGCGGAGCAGGGCCAAATCCGACGTGGGATGCTCGAAGCGGCCGTTGTGGGCATAGGTCGTACCGTTCAGGGTGAAGTTGCCGCTGACGTGCCGGGCGGTCAAGACCCAGTTCGGCGCGATCACGGTTCCCGAGCCGCCGCCGACCATGCCGACGGTGTTGAAAAACGTGTCTTGCGAAGCGGGATTCGTATTTCGACCGTAATTGGAGAAGCCCAACGTCGCCAATGCGGAAAACACCGCCCCAGTTGCCACTAACCTTCGAAGCATAGCCAACACCTCAAACCGGGCCCCTACGGCGGGTGCCCCGAACCGCCCCAACGGGCTCGCTCTATTTTACGACACAATTTCCGGCAGCCGTTCAACTCCGGCATCCATCCCAGGTTCCCTCCGATGTCGCATCCCTTCACGGCCGCAAGAATCCTTCCGTCGGGCTTTACCGTCGGGCCGATCACGGTCGCGCCCCCCGTGCTCTTGGCACCGATGGAGGACGTCAGCAACCTGCCCTTTCGGCGGATCGCCAAGCGCATCGCCGGCCCGGGGCTGATGTTCACGGAGTTCGTGAGCGCCATGGCGGTGCACCACGGCGCGCAAAAGACGATCCGCAAAATGCGAATCCATCCCGAAGAGCGCCCGTTGGGGGTTCAAATTTTCGGCGGCGATCCGGACGTGATGGCGGAAACCGCGCGCGTGGCGGAAGGGATGGGGGCCGACTTGATCGACATCAACATGGGCTGCTGGGTGCCCAAGGTCTGCAAGACGGGCTCCGGGGCCGCGCTGCTGAAGGATCCCGAGCTGGCGGAACGGATTGTGTCGGCGGTGGTGCAGGCCGTTCGCGTTCCGGTAACGGTCAAGGTTCGGGCGGGCTGGGATTGGTCGCTTTTCGCGGCACCGGAGCTGGCGAAGCGATTTGAGGGAGCCGGGGCCCGGATGCTGACCCTCCACGCTCGGTTTGCCAAGCAAGGGTTCGAGGGTGAGGCGGATTGGCGGCTGATCGCCCAGCTTCGGGATGCGGTGAAGATCCCGCTCATCGGCAACGGCGACGTCAAGACGCCCGACGATGCGCGACGGATGGTCCTGGAGACCGGGTGCGACGGCGTGATGGTGGGCCGGGCGGCGATCTCGAATCCTTGGGCGCTTCAGCGCATTGTGGCCGCGTTCACCGGAGCGGCTCCGGTGCCGGAACCCGGCCTGGGCGCGCGCATCGAAACCGCCCTCGAGCATCTCCGGCTGATGGTCCGTTTCATGGAAGAGGAATCGGAAGAGGCGAGCCCCCGAGATTGCGAGATTTGGGCGGTGCGGCACCTTCGCGGCCAAGTTCCTATGTATATCAAGGGCGAGCCCGGCGCGGCTCAGATTCGAGAGCGGTTGACGAAAGCGGATTCAGTAGCCCAAGTGGAAGCTATCCTCGACGGCTTTCGGCGTGTGCGCGAAGCGGCCTAAAATGGGGTCATGAAAGCCCTTGCCGTCGTCGTGACCTTCGTTTTTGTGGCTTTGCTCTGGGCCGACCCCTGGCAGGCCGAACCCCAAAAGCCCGGTGGGTATGCTCGCCCCATGCTTCGCCAGGTTCATTCCACTCCCGACGCCCCCAGCGCGATCGGCCCCTACAGCCAGGCCATCCGTGCCGAAGGCAGGCTCTTTTTCATCAGCGGCCAGATCCCGCTCCGGCCGGACGGAACCCTGGTCGAGGGCGACATCAAAGATCAGGCCGAGCAGGTGATGAAGAACATCCGGGCGGTGCTGGAGTCGGCGGGTCTCACCCCGAAGAACGTCGTGAAGACGACGATCTTCCTTTCCGACATGAAGCACTTCGCGGCGGTCACCGAGATCTACGCCAAGGCATTCGATTCCGAGCCTCCCGCCCGATCGACGGTGGCGGTGGCGGGCCTGCCGCGGGGCGTGGATGTGGAGATCGAGACGATCGCGGTGTACTAGGGAGGATTGCCTTAATCGATGGCGAGGAGAGGTTGAGGGATATGGAGGAAAAGTGGAGGATAGGTGGCCCTAGGCACCGCACCTCTTCCTCAATCTTTCCTCAATTCTTCCTCAATCCATCCTCCACTAACCCCTCCCGATGAAACGCGTTGTCTCCATCAGCCTCGGTTCGAGCAAGGGCAACAAGCGCCACGAGGTCGAAATCCTCGGCCAGCCCTTTGAGATCGAGCGGATCGGCACCGACGGCGACCTGAAGCGCTTCGCCGCGATGTTCAAGGCACTCGATGGGAAGGTCGATGCGCTGGGCGTCGGCGGAGCCGACATCTACGTCGTCGTCGGCAAGAAGCGCTACGCTTTTCGGCAAATCCTGAAAATCGCCCAGGGCGCGGTGAAGACGCCGGTCGTCGATGGCAGCGGGCTCAAGCACACTCTCGAACGGGAAACGATCCACCGGCTTCAGCGCGAAGGGATCGTCGACTTTTCCAAGGAGCGCGTGCTTCTGGTTTCGGCGGTGGACCGCTATGGCATGGCCCAGGCGCTGGCCGAGGTCTGCCCGAACGTGGTTTATGGCGATTTCATGTTTACGATGGGGCTGCCGATCAAGATGCGGACGTACGGCGCGGTCAAGCGGCTTGGGAGCCTCGTGCTGCCGATCGTGACGAAGCTGCCGTTCAAATGGTTCTATCCGACCGGGGAGAAGCAGGACGTGCGGACCCCGAAGTTCGGCAAGGTGTTCGATTGGGCGACGGTGATCGCGGGGGACACGCATTTCATCAAGCGGTACGCCCCGGACCGGCTGGAAGGGAAGACGATCCTCACCCAAACCGTCCGCAAAGCAACCATCGATTGGTTCTCGAGCGCCGGGCTTTGGCGATTGATCACGACCACCCCCGAGATGGGCGGCGAGACGTTCGCCACGAACGTGATGGAGGGGGTTTTGGTTGCCCTGCTCGAAAAGCGTCCGGAAGCGATTTCCGAATCCGAATACCTCGCAACCCTGAAGCGGCTGGACTGGAAACCGAATGTGATGGTTCTGAACAAGGTGTAACCGTTCGTAGGGTGTAGCCTTGAGCTCGCCCCAAAGCACTGTTGGCGCTAGTCGACTCTTGTTCGGGGGGCGCCCCGCTTGAACTTCCGTTTTCATCGGAATCATCACATTCACATGATGTTTTG
>CAYONY010000315.1:0-3368 GCA_964405415.1 uncultured Fimbriimonadaceae bacterium
TGGCTCAGGGTTTTACGAGGTTCATCTTCGGTAGGCGAATCGAGGCCGCGCAGCAACGACCACCACTTCGGACCGACGATGGACTGAAAGCCCTTGTGCATTTCGCCGGTCGAAGCCGAGCAAAGCTGCTCGACGGTGAAGATCCCGGCCGCGTTCAATCTGGCCTCCATGCGCTTATTGATCCCCGGAAAATCGGTGAGCTTGAGGCGGTAGAGGGCATGGGGCAAGTCTTCAGGAGTGAGGACGACGAGGCCGTCCGGCTTTTGCATCTCGGTGCCGACCTTGGCGAGGAAGGCATTGGGCGCGATGCCGATGGAACACCGCATGCAGGTGCCGACGTCTTCGCGAATCTGGTTCTTGATGCGGGTCGCCAGGGCGACGGCGCGGTCGGGATCGCGCTCCTCGCCGAGCAGGCGAAAGCGCATCTCGTCAATGCTGCAGACCTTCTCGACGGGAAGCACTTTGCTGGCGGCGGCGATGACCCGGTCATGGTAATAGACGTACAGCGGCGGAGTGCCTTCGGTGAGGACCAGGTCGGGGCACATCCGCTTGGCGTCGCCGATGCGGGTGCCGGTGCGAATCCCGAACGCTTTGGCCTCGTAGCTGGCGGCGATGACGAAGCTGGTGTCGCTCATCACGGGGACGACGGCGACCGGCCGCTCGCGCAGCTCGGGGCGCTCCTGCTGCTCGACGCTGGCGAAGTAGCTGTTCAGGTCGAGGAAGAGGTAGCGGACGAGGCGATTATTGGGTAGAGATGTGTCTACCACGGGGATATTGTAACACAGGAGAGTTGGAAGTTGGCAGTTGGCGGTTGGCGGTCCCGGATTCGTGGGCCGTAGGCCGTTAGCCGATAGCCGTGGGGTCGGACGGATCAGTCCGATTTCCTCTCCTCACCCCTCACTCCTTACTTCCCAATCTCATGGCGCCCCGCCTTCATCTCCTCCCGCTTGCCTTTCCACCGCAACTCGAAGGGGACCGGAGAGTCGATTTCCAGCTTGCCGGCTTCGAACTTGACCTGAAGGTTGCCGTCCGGATGGGCGATGTTGGCGTCGAACCGCTTGAGCGAGCCGGGGTGCGGCATGATCCGGGCTTTTTTCCAGCCCGGGGCGGTGCTGGTGACGCCGGCAACGATTTGGAAAAAGCCGAGGATCGGGTGGGCGCTCCAGGCGGGGCAGTCGGAGCGGGTGGGCTCGGGGTTTTCGGCGAAGGTGGAGAGACCCTGCTCGATCATCTCTTTCCAAGGTTGCAGTTCGGTCAAATAGTCGAAGGGATAGGCCTTATAGGTCTTATAAGACTTATCTGCTTTATCGCCTTCCTCGTGCTCCGGCCGGCCGAACATGGCGAGGTGCTTGTAGTAGGAGAAGTAGTAGGTGCACTTGGCGGCGTTCGCTTTGGCAAGGGCTTCGGTGGGCCAGGGGTCGAGGTCTTTGCCAAGACCCTCCTTGGCAATTCGGTACAGCGCTTCGCAATGCTCTGATGCCGGCGTGGTCCCTCCTTTTCCACGCACAAGTCCATCCGTTATGGGAAAGAGCTTTTCAAGGAACTGGGTGAATACCCCCAAGTGATCCATATCGTCGAGGAGCGAAACCGCCAGCGAAGTATCCGCTTCATCCATTGATTCGAGTACCGATCTGAACGCGCCGACTGGGTCTATCAGACGATGAGTCACTTGCATAACAAGCAGGGTAGTTAGCCGATGGATTGGGCTTTTGACACCCTCTGGAGGCACGCCCCATCCCCAATCCGGGACCCAGTCGGCAAAACACCAGAATTCGTCATCTGGTCCCCCAATTTGGTGGCGATCGCGGAACCACCTTTCGATCGTCTCGGCCTCAGTTCGCCTTGCCTCGCCAGGAACGAGTGAATCGTATAGAAGCTGATCCCACAGCATCATCACCCACCACAAACTAAACGGCGGGATGACTTGGGTTTGCCTTGTCGGATACCGCGACTGGGTCAGGCCGTTCTCCATCAGCGACCAGCCCAGCGTCTCCACCGCGTTGCGGGTGAGCTGCCGGTCCCGGCCTAGGTAGTAGCCGATCAGCGCCTGGATGCGCGTATCCCCGACGTACTGAAGCTGCTCGTAGTAGGGGCAGTCGAAATAGGTCTCTCCGGCGCAGCGTTTGGCGGTCCGGATCGAGACGTCCCAGATCGGCTGGACGCTCGGATCGTCGGCGGTGAAGGAGGATTCTTCTTTGAGTGGATAGCCGGTTTCGATGGCGGCGAGGGAGTGGAGGACGATCGGGGAATTGACAATTGACGATTGACGATTGACGAATTCCGGACCGTCGCATCGTCGTTCGTCGCTCGTCGTTTCGAAATCTCCCTCCCCAACCCCTCCCTCATTTTCGGCTTCGCCAAAAACAAGGGAGGGGCTCTTTGCTTCGATCATGAGGTAGCGATACGTCCGCCACCAGAGGGGTTCGATGGTGCGGCGTACGCCGTCGAGAATCAGCCGGTCTTGGTAGCCGGACATCTTCTTGCCGTTGACCTGGTCTCGGTTGCCTTTGCCGCCCTCCTTGCGCCAAAGCCCTTCGGCGTAGGTGAGGGTGACCACGGTCCCCGGGGGCCCGGAGAGGGTCAGGCGGGGGTAGGCGGTGAGAAGCTCGCCGTAGTCGAAGAGGTAGGGATGGTCGGGAAGGAGGGTGAAATCGGGGTTGAGGGGCGCTCCTTGCTTGAGGTCGGTGGGATCGGGAGCGTCGCCGGTGAAGCCCCGCCGCACTTTAGGGGGATGGGGGCGCTCCTCATAGAGCATCGGCGGGATCGAACGGGGGACCATGGACCACGGGGTTCCGCCGCCCATGGTCCCGCGGTCTTCGGCGCGGGAGATGGAGTTGGGTTTTCTCCAGATCAAATTGGCAGCGCCTTGCGAATCGACAGTTTGTCGTGCGTCGTGCGTCGCTTCAGAAACCTCCACCCCCCTACCCCCCTCCTCCTTAAAAGGAGGAGGGGGAGAATCCTCTCCCATCCGCCAGCCCCAGGGAGCGCCGCGAAAGTCGATGATCTCTCCAGGACCGATGTCGATGTAGAAGTTCATCGCTTCGGAATGGAGCATGTCGAAGTCCCAGTTCGGCAGCCTCGCCACTTGCCATCCGCCTGGGGTCGAAATAGACTCCCCCTCCTTGGTTTTGCCTCCGGGCGAAACTGAGGAGGGGGCAGGGGGGAGGAGACCTTCCAGTACAAAGCCCGTTCTCGCACTCATCTGGGCCATCGGGGCCCAGCGGCCGAAGTTCCACACCAGGGCGGCGATCCAGTTCTTGCCCCTTTTCAAGTGGGGGGCAAGGTCGTAAGTTTCGTAGAACCAATGGTCGGGGTCGCCGCGCTGGGGGCCAAAACCGACGAATTCGCCGTTGACGTAAAGCTTGTAG
>CAYONY010000316.1:0-3358 GCA_964405415.1 uncultured Fimbriimonadaceae bacterium
TGGTAGCCCTCCAGTCCTCCCCTGATCTCAAGTAGAAAGCAGATATCCTGTCTGCCCCCCCCCCCGAAAACCTACCGATGCCTCCGCGTCATCAGGGGTTAACTCGAAAATAGGGGCAAAGCCCATTTTGGCAAGCGTTTCGTGCCGGGTGCGGGTAACGCCAATAACGGCCCGAGCGCCAACACGAAGAGCTTCAGAAATCCGAATTTCGTCCAAAAGTGTCGCTAAGCCCTTTCGCCGGTGCTCCGGTGCGACCACTAGCCGCGTGATCGCGGCGAGGGGATAGGCCAACTCACACCCCTTTCGCATTGCCAGTAGTCCATGAGGTACATTCGATGGTGAGTCTCCAACTGTGAGCCGAGCGCAAGCCACGACGTTCCCTTCAAAGAGGATTGCCCAGTGTCGCGACACTCTTTCCCACTCGTCAATGAACCGGCCCTTATCGTCAAGGTCTGTGTCGATCAAAGCCCCCAATTCCTTCCAGACGCGGGCTCTTAGTAGGCCAATTTCGTCAAGTCGCTCCATTCCGACTTCTCGAAGCTCATAGCCTTCGGGCACAGACATGGCACATCGATTGTATCGCCAAAACTGTGGGGGCTGATTGCCATCGATCGGACACGTGGCCAAAACAGAGGGAGTTGCCGACACGGGCCCCTTCGTCGACAAGTGGCCGGCACAGACACAATTTACGCGTGAGAGTGGAGAACTTGCGGGCGAACATGATGGTGACAGAGAACATGGTCGGCGTCGTCGTAGACGAAGGTGGTTTTGCGGCCCAGGGGGTCGGTGGTGGTTTCGAGGCGGTTGAGGGAGTCGTAGGTGTTGGTGGTGACCCCGCCATCGGAGGCCATTATGCTGGCGACGTTGCCCTGGTTGTCGTAGCTGTAGGTGGTGATGAGGCCGCGAGGGTCGGTTTGGGAACCGGGATTCGAAATCTGGGCGCTGGCGTACACCCACCCCCCTCCCCTCCCTCAAGGGAGGGGCATTCGAACCTCCACCCCTGCCCCCTTCCCGAGTCAAGTATCCTGAGCCTGATGAAATTGAAGCTGGGGCTGCCCAAGGGGAGCCTCCAAGACGCCACGTTTGCCCTCTTTGAGCGGGCCGGATTTTCGTTTCGCATGACCAGCCGGTCCTATCAGCCGGTGGCGGACGATCCGGAACTTGAACCCGTCCTCCTGCGTCCCCAAGAGATCCCCACCTACGTCGCCGATGGGGTGATCGACGCGGGGCTGACTGGCCACGACTGGATCGTGGACTGCGGGGCGGACGTGCATGAGATTTGCGAGCTGCGCTATTCGAAGCTCACGAACAACCCGATCCGCATCGTGGTCGCCGTTCATAACGACAGCCCGATCCAATCGGTGAAGGACCTCCAGGGCAAACGCATCGCGACGGAATACGTGCGCCTAGCCGAGCGGCATCTTTCCCAAAACGGGGTGCAAGCCCAGGTCGAATTCAGTTGGGGGGCGTGCGAGGTGAAGGTTCCGGAGCTGGTGGAGGCGATCGTGGTGAACACGGAAACCGGGTCGTCCTTGAAGGCCCACAACTTGCGGATTCTTGAGACGATCCTCACCTCCACCACGCGGTTCGTCGCCGGGCATTCCGCGTGGGCGAATGATTGGAAGCGGCACAAGCTGGAATCGCTCCAAATCCTGCTGGAAGGGGCGATGAACGCCTCGCGGTTGGTGGGGCTGAAGATGAACGTGCCGGTGGCCCAGCAGAAGGAGATCCTGGCGATCTTGCCCGCGCTCCAGAACCCAACGATCTCGCCGCTGGCCGACCCGGCATGGGTGGCAGCGGAGGTGATTTTGCCGGAAGCGGAGGTTCGCGATCTGATCCCGGCGCTCAAGCGGGCGGGTGCGGCGGGACTGGTGGAATACCCGCTCAACAAGGTGATCTATTGATGTTTACCGGGCTGGTGCAGGCGGTAGGGACGGTTCAATCGAATGAGGGCGTTCGCCTCCGGATTGCGGCGCCGGCGGTTTGGGACGATCCGATCCGGCTTGGCGAGAGCCTCGCGGTGAACGGTTGCTGCCTGACGGTGGCGGGGCGGGAAGGCGGGATTGCGTTCGATTTGAGCGAAGAGACGCGCATCCGAACGACGCTGGGCGAGCTTCCGCCGGACGCCCGCGTCAATTTGGAGCGGGCGCTGCGGGCGGGCGACCGCATTGGCGGACACTTCGTGCAGGGCCATGTGGACGGGGTGGGGCGGCTCCTGGGGCGAACGCATGCCGAGGGCTCGGAGATGTTTCAATTCGAGGTTCCGGCGGAGGGCGCCAAGTTTCTGATCGACAAGGGGTCGATCGCCTTGAATGGGGTTTCGCTTACCGTGATCCAGCCGGAAGAGGGGCGGTTTTGGGTGGCCGTGATCCCGACCACGCTTGCCCAGACGACGATGGGATCCTGGACGGCGGGCGACGCGGTGAACGTGGAATACGACGTTTTGGCCAAGCATGTGGCGCGGCTGCTCCACGCTCAATAGAGGAACATCGGCTTGCCGAGCATGTTCTCGACTCGGGGCCGGTAGGTTTCATCGTCATAGAGCTCTTTGACGTCGACGCGTTTGGTGCCCTGCATGATGGTGTCGATGGGGGTGAGCGCGTAGCGTCCTTCGATGAGGGCGGTCATTTGGCCGGATTGGCCCTTGAGCAGGACATCCATTGCCAGGTTGCCGTAGGAGATCGCGACCATGCGGTCGAGCGCATCGGGCTCACCGGAGCGCATCAGGTAGGCCACTTGCTGATAGATGATGTTGGACTGGGTGAGCTCTTTGATCGCATCCCCGGTGATGGCGCCGATGCCGCCGAGCTTTTTGTGGCCGTAGGCATCGGCTTGTCCGTATTCGACGATTTTGCCGCCGACCATTTGGGCGCCTTCGCTGATGGTCATGATCGCATAGCCGCTCGGATTGCGTTTTTTATCTTCGAGCAGGAGCCCGGCGAGCTTTTCGGGGTCGAAGTGCACCTCGGAGATGATCGCGCGATCGACGCCTGCCAAGTAGGCCGAGATGAGCGACGTTTCGCCCGAATTACGGCCGAAGAGCTCGACGATGCAGATGCGTTCGTGGGAGCCGGCGGGGGTTCGCAGGGCGGTGATGAAATCGACAGAGCGGGTGACGGCGGTGGAAAAGCCGATGCAGTAATCGGTGCCGAAGACGTCGTTGTCCATGGTTTTGGGGATGGCGACGACGGGCACGCCTTCCTGGTGGAGCCGATGGGTGTAGCTGAGCGTATCGTCGCCGCCGATGGTGACGAGCGCATCGAGCTTGAGGTGCTCGAGCACTTTGAGCACGTGGGGGGTGAAGTCGAGTTTTTCGTTGGGGTCGAGATTGGGATGGCCGGGCTCCTGAAGAAACACG
>CAYONY010000317.1:0-2078 GCA_964405415.1 uncultured Fimbriimonadaceae bacterium
AAGGATCTCCGGACCGGCAAATATGCCGTCCCGGGCTCCTGGACCTATGTCATATCACAGAATTTCCAAAACGCCAAGGGAATTTGTGAAAAGGTGGAAAAGTCGTGAGGCAAGAATTGAGCTGACTCAGAGGTTGTTTCTTTATCCAACTTGGTTAGGGAACCAACTAAGGCTGGAGTATGGTAAGACTTGATAGCCATGCTTACCGCCGCCCTGATTGGTTTTGCCCTGCTCCAGACGCCCGCCCAGGAGCCCAAGAAAGACCCTTTGGCCGGGCTGAAGCTCAAGACCTACCAGTTCGTCGAGCTGCGCAAGGGCGCCAGCGGGGCCAACCCGCCCGCCGCGGAGCGCAACACGATGCAAATGGACCATCTCGCCCGGCTGGAGAAGATGTGGCTCACCGACGGCAAAGCGGTACTGGTGGGCCCGATGATGGACAACGGCGACCTGCGCGGCATCGCCGTCCTCGACACCACCCCGGAAGAGGCGAAAGCCCTGTTCGACGAAGATCCCTTCGTGAAAAGCGGGCTGATGCGGGCGGTGGTTCGGCCCTTGATGGCGGCCGAAGGCTTCCTCAAAAGGCCGCCGAAATTCCTCGATCTCCAGCCCTATACCCTTGGCTTTTATCGACGGCCGGAAGGGGTTTTGCCCAAGATCGACGAGGAAACCGGCAAACGGCTGATGCAGGCGCACTTGGAGAACAACCAAAAGATGGCGGATGCGGGGGCGCTGGTTTGGGCGGGGCCGTTCTTGGACAATACGAACGTTCGCGGGTTGCTGGTGTTCCGGGAGACCGACGCGGCCAAGATCAAAGCCCTCGTCGCGGAAGACGCGCTGGTGAAGGCAGGGCGGCTAGAACTGGAGCTTCATCCGGCGATGACGGCGAAGGGGACGTTTGCGCCAGCAGCCGCGAAAAGCGGCGGCTAGTCGGCTTGGCTTCGAGATCTTTGTGGTCTTCGGGTTTGAGGGGCCAGGCTCTCAACACCAAGAACACGAAGGACACCAGGGCGCACTAAGTTCGGCTCGGCTCTGGCCCCGGCATTTAGATCTTCGTGAGGCTTCGGGTTCTTTGTGACCTTCGCGCTGAAAGACCTGGAAATGGCACGCATCGCCCCGCCCCTTTAGCTCAATTTCCCCCGTTTCTCCGACCAATCCAGGGCGGTTTTCAGAAATTCGGCGTGCGACCACGTGAGCGGGCTCACGCTGAGCGGGGCTCCCGAATGGGGATGCAGCTGTTCGGGAAGCACCCCGGTCGGCCCGGCGAAGTGGGCCGCCCAGACCAACATTTCGAGAGGTTCTTGAAGCTCATCCCGCGATTCGGCCCGGGCGATCAAGCATTGGGCCAGCCACATCGTGGCGATGATCCACGGGTTGCCGGTGGTCTCGGGGCTCGCCCGGAAATAGTAGTCGTCGCGATACCGGGCCATACCGCCGACCGGGCCTGGCACCCACAGCGCTTCCCAAACCCCCCGCATGTGGATCTCAAAGAGCGGGTCTTTGGGATCGATGAGCCCCGAAAGCCCGAGCCAGAGCGTCGAGGCATCGGGCGCATCGTCGACCCCCACCGTTTGGCCGAGTTCGACTTCCAATCGGCGCACAAAGTGGCCGCTGGGGCCTCGAAAATGAAACAGCGTCCCTTCGCGAACCTCCTCAGCGGCCCGGCGGTAGCGCGTCTCTTCCGGGTCGTCCATCGCCTTCGCGAGTTCAGCGGCGGCACGTAAGCCCTCCCACACCGCGGCCATCGTGTAGGCGTGGACGCCGCGACGCTCCTCCCACAGGTCGTAGCTCGGCTTGAGCAGCCGGGTCGTCTCATCGCGAAACGCATCGAGAAAATCGGCCATCGGCTTCACGAAGGTCGGATACACCTCCCGCAGCCACTCCCGGTCTTCGGTCGCCTCGACATGTTCGGCGATTGCCGCCAAGGTCGAAGCCGTCTCATCTTCTTGAAGCGGAGTTTCGGGGCCGTCGGGCCCGATCCAAGGGTGCCACGAAGCGCCGATCGTGCCATCGGCGCGATATTTTTGAAGGAAGAACGGGCGTTCGGGGGTGATGAGCGGACGGCAGAACTCGAAGAACCG
>CAYONY010000317.1:2178-3351 GCA_964405415.1 uncultured Fimbriimonadaceae bacterium
TTCCAAGGCATCAATCGAATCGGCGGCAAGAATCGTGTAAGCCAATTCGATGACGCCGCCCGCCTCAAGCTCCAGATGGATGCCCATCGTCGAATCCACGGAGCCTTGGGCGATCGGGTTGAGGCTCAGGTGGCCATCTTCGGCGTCGCGCCAGGTGCCCTCAAATCCGCCAAACCCTTTGGTGCCGCAGGCATACTCGGTGAGTCCTTGTCCGTTGGCCTCGATCCGAAAAAGGAAGGCATGCGGGCCCTTGTAATGGACCATTCCGCCGCGAAACGGATCGTAAAACGCGGTATCGCCGATATCGGTCTCGGCCAAATGAAGGTCGTGGGTGGCATAGACGCGGACCTCGCGGCCAACGCCCGAGAGGTCGCGCAGCGCGAGCCGCCGCACAAAGAGGGGAGTCTCGGATTCAACCCATTCCCGCGCCGTGACTTCCAAGCCGAGCAAGTCATTCCGGAAAATGGATTGGCCGGTCAACGTGTCGGGTTCGTACGCCTGCGAGCGGTTCCAACCGTCTTCGTCCAGCCAAGAAAAGCGCCCGCCGGTCCAGATCCCCATCCGAATCGCGTTGCCGGAAAGATGGTTGTGGAGCCCGACGTGGGGATAGAAGAGGTCGCGGATGCGGCCCTGGCCGTCGAGACCGAGGAAAAGGGAGCCGTTGCTGTAGACGAGCGGGCGAGGCATGGTTGAACGGGGTGCAGGCTACTTCAATGATCGGGCGGCGCGGAGGATTCTTGCCTGGGAATAGAATGGGCACGTGGAATTTGAGCGCCTGGTGGCCGAGCATAAGGACGCGGTGTACCGTCAGATGGTGCGGGTCTGCGGCAATTACGACGATGCCGAAGACACGCTCGCCGAAGCGCTGATGGCCGCCTATCGGCACATGGAGAAGCTGCGCGACCCCGAGGCGTTCCGCGCGTGGCTGGCCACGATTGGGCGTCGGGTCTGCGGCAAGCTCAAGCGAAGCGAGGCCCTTCGACCCATTCTCGAGCTGGGCGACGAAATGCCCGGGTCGGAGAGCCCTCACGAGGCCATCGAGATGGGTGAACTCAAGCGCTGCGTCCAAAGCGCGATCGAGCGGTTGCCGGCGAACCTGCGGGAGGTGTATCTTCGGCGGGAAATCGAGGGCCGGCCGGCATGGGATGTGGCCAAAGAGCTCGGGATCTCGGA
>CAYONY010000318.1:0-3347 GCA_964405415.1 uncultured Fimbriimonadaceae bacterium
AGACCCCATCGCCCCAGCTCACCGAGTTTCGGCCGTTTTGCTCGCCGGTGCCGATCCAAATCAGATTCGGATCCTTCTGGCTGACATCCACCGCCCCCAGCGCGTGGCACGAGGCGCCCGGGCTGGGCCACACGCAGTTCATCGTGAGGCCGCCGTTTACCGTCTTCCAAAGACCTCCCGCCGCGGTTGCGACCAAAAAGATGCGCGGCTCTTTCTCATACACCGCGATATCCGCCACCCGTCCCCCCATCGTGGTGGGCCCGACGCTGCGGGCGGTCAGGTTGTTGATGAGGTTCTCTTGGCCCAGGGCCGATGCCGAAAGGAACAGCCCGGCAACGATGCCGAGCCGGTACATGCGTGATCTCATGAATGGCTTACCCTCGCAAAAATGCCGCCCAGCAAGCTGGGCGATTCGACGATACCCGGTTCTGGAAGCACCCCCCCCTCGTTTTTGCGAAGCGAAAATGAGGAGGGGGCAGGGGGAGGAGAAAGTCCGGCGAGTAAGCTCTCCCCCGTGGAAGAAGCGCGCCTCATCGAAGCCGCCCGGGCGGCCCAAGCCCACGCGTATGCCCCCTACAGCGGCTACCGAGTGGGCGCGTCGGTGCGCGATGAGCAAGGCCGAATCCACATCGGCGTCAACGTCGAAAACATCTCCTACGGCCTGACGATCTGCGCCGAGCGGGCCGCCCTTGCCCGCATGGTCGCGGACGGCGGACGCCACGTCACGGAGGTGGCGGTCGTCACCAAAGACGGCGGCACGCCCTGCGGCATGTGCCTCCAGTCCCTAGCCGAATTCGCTGCCGATCCGAGCGCGCTGACGATTCATTGCGGGGCTGAAGACGGAACGGTTCGCTCGTTCGTCCTGAAGGAACTGCTGCCTCACGCGTTCCAATCGGAAACGGTCGGGCGAACTTGCCGCCCTTCGGAGGGGTCTATCTAACGTCTTATGCGATTGCTTCAGGCTCGAATCGTCGTTCTCGTCCTCTTGGCCGTCTGTTTCCTCGCCTACTCGGGGGGGCGCGGGGGGGCGGGGGGGGTGAGCGTCAACCTCTCTCCGAGCAGCACGACCGTGGGGCGCAACGGACAGGTCAACTTCGTGGCCACCGTCTCGAACGCGACGAATCAAAATGTCACATGGGCCATCTCGGCCGGCTCGATCAATCCCACTGGCGTCGGCACCGCCACCTTCACCGCCCCCAATGCGGCGGCGTCCGTTTCCGTCACCGCGACCAGCGTCGAAGATCCCTCAAAATCCGACTCTTCGACCGTCACCGTCGTGGTCGGCGTCGCCACCGTGACCGGGCGTATCTTGCGCTCCGGTTCCAGCCTCGGCCTGGCCAACATCGTCGTCGAATTTCGCGACAACACCGGGGCGACGGTCGCCACCGCCACCTCGAATTCCTCCGGCAACTTCAGCGCCGCGGTCCCCACCGCCGCCGTACGTTTCCATCTGCGCAATTCCACTATGCCGGCCGGCTACTACAAACAATTCAATTACGATTCGATGCGCTATGCGACCACCATCGCGACGTGTTCGGCGCCGCTGCCGGCCCTGACCGAAGGCCAAAGCTCCGCGCTGAACACGAATATCACCGTCGCCCCGACCTCGCAGCCGCCCCCGCCGCCGCCCAACGGCTGCGTCCCCTAGCGATGCGCCATGCCGAAATGCTGATCGCAGGGCACTTCCTTGGGGGCCCCTGCGATCAAAGCGTTGGCAAGGCGGTCCTCCGCAACCCGTGGAACGGGCGCATCGTCGGAACCGCCGCCGAAGGTGGAGCCAACGAGGTCGAAGCCGCGATTGGAGCGGCGGTAGAGGCCTTTCAAAGCTGGCGTCGGTCGAAACCGTCCGATCGATCCGTCCTCCTTCGAAGGATCGCCGCATTGGTCCGCGACCGCCGAGACGAACTCGCCGCAATCCTTGTTGAGGAAATCGGAAAACCGATCACCTGGGCCTTTGGCGAGGTCGACCGAACGGCCATCACCTTCGAACTTTCGGCCGAGGCCGCCGGCGGGAACATCCCTGCCGGACATCCTTTGGACTACGATCCCCGAGGCAAGGACTACACGGCCGAGTCCCGTCGCGAACCCTTTGGGCCGGTGCTCTGCATCGTCCCCTACAACTGGCCGCTCAACCTGGCCGCCCATAAGATCGGGCCCGCCCTCGCCGCCGGAAACGCCATCGTCCTCAAGCCTTCCGGCCAAGCGCCTCTCGCGACCCTCACCCTCGCCCGACTCATCCACGAGGCCGGATGCCCGCCCGGAGTCCTGAACGCGGTCAACGTCTCCGGAGCGTTGGCCGAGCGGGCCGCGATCGATCCCCGCATCAATAAGGTTAGCTTCACGGGGTCCCCAGCGGTGGGCTGGTCCTTGAAAGAGAAGCTGCCACGAAAGAGGGTGACGCTCGAACTTGGCGGCAATGCCTCGGCGATTGCGCTCGACGACGCGGATGTCGAATGGACGGCCTCCCGGTTGGCCACTTGCGCCTATGGCTACGCCGGCCAAGTCTGCATCTCGGCGCAACACGTCTGGGCGACCCCAGGGATCTACGCTTCGCTCCGCGACCGCCTGATCGCCGCCACGGAAAGCTGCCCGACCGGCGATCCGGCCAACACAGAGACGGTTTGCGGTCCCCTCATCTCAGCCGAAGCCGCCTCAAAAGTCGAGGAATGGATCCATGAGGCCGAAAGGGCCGGAGCCTCGGTGCTCGTGCGCGGCCGCCACGACGGCGCTTTCCTGGGGCCCACCCTGGTCGAAGACGTGCCCGGCACGGTTCGGCTCGGCTGCGACGAAGTCTTTGGCCCCGTCCTCACCCTCGCCCTCGTGGATTCGCTCGAGGAGGCGATCCGCCGCGTCAACGCCTCCCGATTCGGTATTCACGCCTCGATCTTCACGTCGAGGGAAGGGGCCGTCGCTCAGGCGGCCGCGGAACTTGAGGTCGGCGGCGTTGTGGTCAACGACTTCCCCACGCTTCGCTTCGACGGACTTCCCTACGGAGGGGTCAGGGAGTCAGGTTTCGGACGCGAGGGCGTGCGGCATGCCTTCGAGGAGATGACGGAGTTGAAGTCGGTGGTCGTCAGAAAGCCCCTCCCTTGAGGGAGGGGTAGGGATGGCTGGAAACCCGTCCGCCAAGTCCGATTCGGAAGCGCATCGATCCAAGGGCGCCGTCCACCCCTGCCTCTCCTTCAAAGGAGGGGAGCCGATACCGACAATTCCACCAGGATGCCCCTTGCCGTTCAAACCCTGTCGGCCGCCCGTAAGACCCTTCACTGCCCGTGCTGCCACGGAGCCCCCGAGCGCTTCCTGCCCATTCCATCTGGCTACGTCGAGGAGTGCCGCCAACGCAACGT
>CAYONY010000319.1:0-3326 GCA_964405415.1 uncultured Fimbriimonadaceae bacterium
GATCGACTGTTGCCCTGATCTGATGCTCTTGCAGCTCCGTCAAATTGGTAGAGAACTTGATGGGAAAGTCGCGATAGCTGCCAGGGTTAATGTTGGGCATGGAGTAAAAGACTTGCCTCTTCCTTGGCTCGGGAGAGTCGGGTTCAGTTACAAATTCGCCCTTGAATCGAGATAGATCACCCACTTGCCACCACATACCGGTTGGGAAGAGCAGAGAACCTATCCCACTAAAGTTGTTGCCGTCCCGACCACCCGAATCTTCATCTCCCAGATAATCGATGTTTCCCTCATTTGAAGTTACCGTGTCGAATGTCCGAACGGCCCCTGCCCTAAAGGCCATGGGTCCAAGTATCGTCACGTTCAATTTTGCATCACGCGCCGGTTCCACGGTAAATGAACTCTTCATCTCGATTTGCCTGCTATCTCCAAATGTACATAGCACCGTTCTTGGTCCGATTGGCGCATCCAACAGGTAGAAGCGAGTTTCGATTGCATTCTCATTCAGCCTCACCGTATCCTGCCCAAAAATATCCGGCTGGCCGGGGGCGGTCAGCTTCACCGTCGCTCCATCGAGCGAGCCCAACACCTCCGGCACGACGATCCGCACCGTCACCCTCCCCGTATTCCCGCCTTTGTTCGGCATAATCGCGGTGCGGTGGGGATTCAGCAGCGCGCCGAAAGCGCCATCATACTGCGCTCTTCCATAGTAGAGATACTTCCCATCCGGCGAATAGATCAGGGATGAGACCTCTCCAATTTCTTGGTCAAAGTGAGAGAGTGCCGATCCATCGACAATCGACCACATCCGCAGGTTGAACGATTTCGAAGCGGTCGCCAACACGTTGCTATCGGCGGAAATGGCCACGGCCGTAACGCCCTGGTCGATGTTGGCGATCGAGCGCATGAGCCCCCCATTCGGAACGCTGATGACTGAGGCGGCCCCTGACCCCTGCGACGTCTGCCCGCCGATCGCGACCGCCTTTCCATCTGGAGACATTGCAAAACATTCCCCGCTGGACATCCCCCCAAAATGAGCTTCAAATGAACCGACAAGGGCATAGTCGGACATCCGATAGACGTGAATGGTGTGGTTGACCCAACCGTCATAGTAAACGAAGTAGGATCCGTCCGGGGTCAAGGCACCATGGACAACAACTTGGGGGTTATGATGCAGCAGGGCGCCATCCGAGACCCGATATATGCTCCAGCCTCCGCCTCCAAAACTGACGACTCTCGACCCGTCGGGATCGAAGGCAAACCTTTCATTCCATTGGTGGATGTTTGGAATACTCAGTTCCTGAATGCCATCCGAGGCACGCCAACCCTTGATGCTTCGAGTCGCCCCGTCAAATGGGTTCATCGCCACCAACCGACCGTCGGGCGAGAACTGTACATGCCTTGACCCGCTTGCGAGAAAGCTCCGAACCAAGGATCCGTCCCCACTCTTTCGGAGTGCCAAGCCGTTTGCCACGCTCGCCACCAGGCTGCCATCAGGCGAAGCGGCAAGGCTGGAAATGCCTTCGGGCATGAGATCCGGCGTAAGAATTCGAAGGCGAGTGCCATCGGATGCGCGCCATAGTGTCACACCCTGAAAAGGCGCATTGTTGGACCAACCGGCCGTGACAATCTCTTCGGAATCCGGCGAAAAGGCAAGCGTCGGACCCATTGCGTAATTGGAATTCAGATTTCTCGGATTTGCGAGTGATGGGCCATCAAAGACAACCGTGTTTCCTCCGCCATTAAAATGAGAAGAAAAGGCAACCTTGCCGTCTGGGGCAACGGCGGCTTCGTTAGGCGTCTGCCCAACGTAATAGCCCGCAATGAGGGCGCCCGTATCCAAGCTGTACGTTCCGACATGGTATTCGCCACTGCGGGTATAGAGAAATGCGCTATCGGGAGAGATAGCGACAGGCCCAACGTTCCACGCGGAGGGAAGGCGGTACTGTTGCGCGCCCGTGGCGGCGTCATGAACGGCGACAAAACTGCTGGTTCCAAGCACGAGGCGAAGCCCGTCGGGGGAATAGGCCAACGAGACGATCGTCGATGAACCGTCACTCACGGTTCCCATCAAGTGGCCATTCGCGGTAGACCGCAGTTCAACAAAGCCGTTGACCAAGCCGATGGCCGCGGTGCCGCCGTCGGGCGAAATGGCGAGGCAGTTTGCATTGGCGGCAAGGCCCGGCATCTCCAGCCGTTTTGTGATGACGAGTCGGTTGATCCGATCGCGGATACTATAGACTCTCAAGCGTGTACCGAAGGCGCCGACAATTGACCGGCCGTCAGGAGTGAAATCGGCCCAGCCGCCATCAAACTCGACCGTTGAGAGAAGCGCGCCATCGGAAATGCGCCAGAGCCATGTGCGGAACCGATCGCTGGTCAGCAGCATAGTTCCGTCCGGAGAAACCGCCGCTGAAGCGGGAACGATGGACGGGGACGACGTTCCCCAAGTGCCGGGCGCCCGCATCCAGACCGGGTCAGGTTTGCCCTGCCCGTGACCGAAGGCGGCGACGGTAGCAAATATGGCGAATGCGAAAATGGCGCGAACGAAAGTCGCCGACTTCATCAGGCCCCCCTTGTGGGAGGCACCGGCGCGCTCCCGAAGCCCATTATAGAGGACAACCTTTGAATTGACAACTCCGGCGATCGGGCTTCCGCCACTCGAAGTGAAAGCGGGTCGAATGGAGTTCCGAAGCGCAGGTATAATCTTCCCCGTCCCCGGTCCCTTTGGTCTCCCTCCTCAACCCCTCCCTCATTTTCGCCTCGCAAAAACAAGGGAGGGGCTTGCAGTGAGATCGATCCCGGCGGACGACCTGGAGGAGCCTAGCCCAACATGCCCGGAACCGGTACCGTTATTCAAGTCATGGGTCCTGTCGTCGACTGCCGATTTTCGGCCGAGACCCTGCCCGCCATCTACAACGCGCTCACCATCACCGATGAAAAACGCGGCGTGAATCTCACCTGCGAAGTCGCCCAGCACCTCGGCGACGACATCGTTCGAACGGTCGCCCTGAGCACCACCGATGGCCTCGTGCGCGGCATGCCCGCCGCCGATACCGGGGGCCCGATCACCGTTCCGGTCGGCGATGAAACCCTGGGCCGCGTTTTCAACCTGCTCGGCAAGCCCATCGACAATGGCCCCGAGGTCAGCGGAACGAAGCGCAACCCGATCCACCGCCAACCCCCGAATTTCGAATCGCAATCCACCAAGGTCGAACTGCTTCAAACCGGTTTGAAAGTGGTCGACCTCTTGGTCCCCTTCAACAAAGGCGGCAAAATCGGCCTCTTCGGCGGCGCCGGCCTGGGCAAAACGGTTCTCATCCAAGAGC
>CAYONY010000320.1:0-3296 GCA_964405415.1 uncultured Fimbriimonadaceae bacterium
GGACGATTGCCCGAGATCAGCAAGTTTCTCAATCCCAATGACAACGCGTGGATGGGCACCGGCAAACAAGATCGGGCCGGATGGGAGGAACTGCCCTATTGGCTTAAGGGGCAAGTCTCGCTGGCCTACATCAGCGGCGACGCGAAGCTCATCGCCGAAGTCAACCGCTGGATCGAGGGCGTGCTCAAGAGCCAGAAAGCCGATGGCTGGTTTGGCCCCGAGTCGAATCGCATCACCCGATTTGGCACGCCCGACCTTTGGCCCAACATGCTCATGCAGATGGTCCTCCAGACCTTTCAGGAAGCCACCGGCGACCCGCGCGTGGTTCCCTTGCTGCTTCGCTACTGCGATTACCTGATTGCGCTTCCCGACGCGGACTTTCTTGATCCGCGCCATTATTGGCATTCCCACCGCATCGGCGATCAACTCTCGAGCCTCGTCTGGCTTTACAACCGCACCGGCGAGGCCAAGCTGCTCAAGCTCGCCGAACGGGTCCATCGCGGAGGGGCCGATTGGGTCAAAGGCGTCGCCAACCGTCACGGCGTGAACTTTGCCCAGGCCTTTCGCGAGCCGGCGACCTACGCGCTCTTTTCGCGAAAGCCCTCGGATCGCGAAGCGACCGATCGCAACCTTGCCGCGTTTCGAGGCGAATTTGGGCAATCGCCGGGCGGGATGTACGCCGCCGACGAAAACGCCCGCGACGGGAAGACCGACCCCCGCCAAGCCGCCGAGACCTGCGCGATCGCCGAAATGATGTTCTCCCATGAGTTACTTTTTCTGTATCAGAGCGATCCCCGGTGGGCCGACCACGCGGAAGATGTCGCGTTCAACTGGCTCCCCGCCGCCTTTACGCCGGACTTGAAGGGCCTTCGCTATCTGACCGCCCCGAACCAGGCGATTTCCGACGCGCCCAGCAAGAGCCCCGGCGTCGAAAACGGGGGCCCGATGTTTCTTATGGATCCCAACGACCATCGTTGCTGCCAGCACAACGCCGGCTTCGGTTGGCCCTACTTCGTCGAGCATCTGTGGTTCGCCACCGATGGCGGAGGCCTTCTGGCGGGGATCTACGCGCCGAGCATCGTCAAAGCGAAAGTAGGTTCGGGCGAGCGGGTCACGATCCGCGAGGAAACGAACTACCCGTTCGATGAGAGCCTTCGATTCACCTTCGAACTCGCCAAACCGGCCCGATTTCCGTTCGCGCTGCGCATTCCCGGATGGTGCCAAGGGGCGACCGTCAAGCTGAACGGCAAGAAGCTGGCCCTTCGCCCCAACGCCGGGCAGTTTGTCCGGCTCGATCGAACTTGGAGAATGGGCGACCGCGTGGAGCTCGCGCTGCCGATGCGCATCGAAACCAAGTCCTGGAGCCAGCGTCCGGGCGCGCGCAGCATCTACCGCGGCCCTCTTGCGTATTCTCTTAGGATTGACGAGGGGTACCGGCGGGTCCCCCGGCCCAACGGTTGGCATGCCTACGAGATCGTGTCGCGCTCGGCTTGGAACTATGGCCTTGCCGCATCGCCGAAATTTGCCTTTTCGTCGGAACCGATGCCGAAATCGGAGCAAGTGTGGGAGGCCACGCGAGTGCCGGTGCGGATCACCGCGCAGGCTCGGCGCATCCCCGAATGGACGTTCGACCACTTTGGACTCACCGCGCCGCTCCAAGCCTCTCCGGCCCGTTCAAACGAGCCCGAGGAGACGATTACCTTGATTCCGATGGGTGCGGCCCGCCTTCGGATCACCGTCTTTCCAACCGTTTCGCCTTCCGGCAACAAATGGCGTCCGACCCAATCGGCCCGGCCCTCGTTGCCCACGTCTTATTCCCATCTCAATTCGGGCGATCGCGCCGAAGCCCTAAGCGATGGATTGCTGCCCCAAAACTCCCACGACGAGTCGATCCCCCGGTTCACTTGGTGGGACCACAAGGGGACGGAAGAGTGGGTCCAATACACGTTTCCCGCGGCGCGTGCGTTTCAGTCCTGTCGCGTCTATTGGTACGACGATGAGCCCACCAAGGGATTCTGTCGAACGCCCGAGTCATGGAGGGTCCAGGCCAAAGTCAACGGCCGATGGGTTAACGTCTCCGCTCCCGGCGGTTTTCCGGTACGCAAGGACGGGTGGTGCGAAGTGGTGTTCGACACCGTCGTGACCGCCGAGCTTCGTCTGGTGGCGAATCTCCGGCCCGGATTCTCGGCCGGCATCCTCGAATGGGAGCTGCATTAGGAGCCCTGGTCCTAGTCCGCCGGGAACCTGGCATCTAATCCATTAGTCCCAATTCGAGTGCGAAGGGTTGGCGGTTTTCGCCACCATGCGTTATTCGTATCCCATCGGATACGCGCCCGTCGCGCCCACGGACGATAACGTTATGCCTCAGCGGGAAATCGAACAGATCCTGACCCGACAATTGGCGAGCCATTTGGCGATGCCCGCGTTCATCGTGGACAACGACGGGACGCTCATCTACTACAACGAGCCGGCGGAAGCCATCCTCGGCCAGCGGTACGAAGAGACCTTCGAAATGCCGATGTCGGAATGGGCGAGCCGATTCGAACCGGTTGACGAATCGGGCGGCTCCATCCCTCAAGACGAGATCCCCCTCGTCATCGCTCTCCGCGAAAATAGACCCGCGAAAAGAACCTTTTACATTCGCGGCCACGACAATGTGCAGCGCTTGATCGACGTGATCGCCTTCCCGTTGGCGGGCCGAACCGGCTCGCATTCGCGGGACCTTGGCGCGGTCGCTCTCTTTTGGGAGAAGCCGACTCCATGAGATTCAAGGTCTGGGGCGCTCGTGGTTCGGTTCCCGCTCCTGGACCGGAGACCCAACGCTACGGCGGCAATACGGCCTGCGTGGAAGTGCGCGGCCGAGACGGGACGCTGATCATCCTCGATGCCGGCACCGGGATCCGCCGCCTCGGCGAAACGGCCTGTTGCAACTATCGCCGCATCGACATTTTTCTCACCCATCTGCACCTTGACCATATCCAGGGCCTTGGGTTTTTCGCGCCGCTTTACGATCCTCAAGTGGAGCTCCACGTATGGGGTCCGGCCAGCACCTGCCAAGACCTTCGCTCACGCCTCATGCGCTACCTGTCGCCACCGCTTTTTCCCATCCACATGCGGGAGCTGCCCAACCTGATCCTCCATGAAGTCCCCAACGGGGCCATTCGGCTGGGTGAATTCGAGATCAAAAGCGCGCTGATCTGTCACCCCGGGCCCACCGTCGGCTATCGGATCGAATCCCCAAACGGCTCTTTAGCCTATATGCCGGATCACGAGCCCGTTATCGGCGATCGGGACTG
>CAYONY010000321.1:0-3260 GCA_964405415.1 uncultured Fimbriimonadaceae bacterium
CGGTGATTCTGGCCCAGCGCCTGAATTTCGACACGTCGCGCCACGCCTTCCGCAACAACCAGGGCAAACCGTTCTGGGAGCGTTAAACCAGCCGTTCGATCGACCCGTGCCGCGCCCCGACGAGCATCGTCGGGGCGCGGGCGGATTCTAGGAACGTCGAACGTCGGCTCGGGTGACGAGGAAGTTCACGTGTTCCTTCGTCGTATTGGCCGGCGCGTTGTCGATTGTCGCGGTCACCCGCATGCGAATCGCCCCGGTGGAGCTAACGAACTTCGAACCCAATTGTCCGGAGAAAAC
The DNA here is from genome assembly GCA_964405415.1 of uncultured Fimbriimonadaceae bacterium. GTDB lineage: Bacteria > Armatimonadota > Fimbriimonadia > Fimbriimonadales > Fimbriimonadaceae > CAYONY01. Next base: position 298 of record CAYONY010000321.1, read on the forward strand.
GCCTTCCGGGGTTGCTTTGCTTGCGGTGTACGTCCCCACCGTTTCATAGGCGTTCGTCGTCCAATTCCAAAGTTCCGCCCGAACGGACGTCGAGGTGTTCCGCATCTGTAACGCACCGACCCGCAAGTCCACGAATTGCGAGGGTGTGACGGTCGTGGCGGCGTCAACGACGATTTGGCAGGTGGGCACCGTTGTTCCGCCGTTGCCGCGAACCCAGCGCAGCTGCAGAAAATTCTCATCGCTCTCGCGAAGGCTCTTTAAGTTCCCCGAGAGGATGGTGCCGATCGTCGGCGTGACGGTGATCAGCGGCGCCCCCAAGCCGGCCGCTTCGGTGGGATCGAGCACAAAGAGGCCCCGGTTGATGTCCGAAACGATCGTCGTCCCGCTCGGGAAGGAAAAAGTTCCCCAAGCGCCATCGTAACTGAATCCTTCGCCCGTGTTTTGGCCCACGGGGGGATACGTGTCGAAAAAGCCGGTTTCGACGATGCCCATTGGATTGGAAACATCGTAGATGCGCAAACCGGACCGGTAAGCCGCCAGATACATGTAGCGGCCGGTCAGATGCGTGTTGTGGTCGATCGCATTGATCGGGTTGACAAACGGCCCTTCATATCGCGGCGCGGCCAGATCTTCAACATTGACGATGTGGGTTGTCGCGTTCGTTGTGAGCTCGTTCCTTTCGTCAAACTCATCGTTGATCAGGAAGTACTTTCGATCCGGGGTGAGCTGCCCGCTGTGGGTGTAATAGCTCCCGGTGAGATACGGCACATTGCTCATCACTTTGAGGTCGGCCCGATCGGTGATGTCGAGAACGTAGAGACCCGCTCCTCCACAGCATAGGAACGCCACCTCTTTGCCCGCATACGGGCCGGTCGTGTAGGTCACGATCTGACTGTCGTGAACGTACTTCGTTCCCCAACGCGCGAGTTCAATCGGATTCTCCGGATTCGTGGCATCAAGGATCACGAAGCCAAGGTTCGAGCCGTTGAGATACAGCGTTTTCGTGACCGGGTTCGCCTGAATCGTGTGGACGCGGCCCAAGCCATCCGTCGTGTAGGTGCTTTTGAGCTCAACAATGTTCTCATCCACGCGGCTGAGGTCGATGATCTGCATGCCCTGATTGACCGAATCGGCCACCGAATAGAGATAGTTGCCCAACACCGTCATCTCGTGCCACGTGCTCAGCAATCCCGGAATGTGGGCCACTTGGACCGGGTTTGCCGGATCTGTCACCCGCACAATGACCGTCCCATTTCGCACACCCATGCAGGCATATTCCTGGCCGCTGGCCGAAACGTAGCCCGCGCAGCCCGCCCCAGACGTCGGATCACCCGGAAAATCGGCCAACGGGATCCGTTTCATCAGCCGGACGCCCTGCTTCGCATACTGCGCCGTTCCGAGGGCCGCCAACGCCGCAACTGCGAACGCCACCAAAAGTCGCTTCATTCGATGCCTCCACCTTCGCGCCCGAACCGTTCACCCCACCGCACGGCCCGGCCACCCCAAGCGATAGACCCCCCGAACCCAGCCTTCCGTTCGGTTCCTTTCGTCCACCGCGATTCTCCCAGTATAGCAACGGATTCCGCCAAACGCCCACCCGGAAAAAGTGCGGGCTGGGCGCCGATGGCGTAAACTCGGACCCCGATGGCCGGACTCCGTTATCTGACCGTGCAGGACATGCTTTGGATCCACCACCAGGTGGCCGGAAAGGTGCATCCGTTCGACTACGCGCGCCTGGAGGAAGGCACCTACTTCCAATATGCTCCGGGGCGATCGCTGGACGTCGCGGCTCAGGCGGGCCGTTTTCTGGAAGGCTTTGCCAAGCAAGCCCCGTTTCCCAGCGGAAACGAGGCCGCCGGTTTCGTGGGCTTCGTTGCGTTCCTGAGGGCCAATGGTTTCGACCTCGACGCCTCCGATGCGCAAGCCGCTTCGCTTCCCTTGGCCGATCTGGCCAAACGGGCGGAGCCCTGGCACGGGGAAAGCCACGGCGAGCCATCGATTCGCGATTTGGTCACCGAGGTGCTGTCCGAATTCCCAAAGACGCTGGGGAATCTGCTGGGCCGATCTCCCGCCGCCGTTTGAGTCTCAATCCTCGGTGACGCGCCACCATTTGGCGTCGAGCCGGTCTTCGCTCCACGGGTTGAATCCGGGCCAATCGGTCGCCTCTGCTGAATACACAAACCCCTCACGGCCGCCTTGGGGCCCGCGCAGCACCAGCATCGTATTGCCCCGCTCCTCGATCGCCACGATCGTGTAAAGCCCGGCGCGGACCGGAAACCTGAGCTTTTCACCGGATTCAAAGCGTCGAACCAGAGCTTCAAAGCTCGGGCGCGAAATCGCAAACCCCAGGCGCAAGGGCCACGTGGTCAAACCAATCGAAACGAAAAGCAGGGTAAGGGCGCCGAACCAAGTCCAGCCTCGGCGGACCGACCGCCAGCGCTTGACGGTGAGCCAGTTCAATAGGGCAAACTCGGCGAGCCAAAACAGCGCCCACGGGAGCCCGAAAAGAAGGAGCCAAAGCGAATCTTGGGCGGTTGCCGAAAACCAGAATGCGGCCAGCGGTCCGGCGGCTAGCGGAACGAGGAGAATCCAGAAGTCATAGCCAATCGCGTCGACTTTCGTGACCGCCGGCCGGAGAAGATTTGGGTTTGCAATGGGCTCCAAGGTGGGCATGTCATCACGTAGATGCGGTCCCGGCTGGGCGAAGCGGTCGCCCATCATCCTTCGACCTTCGACCTTGAGATTTGGAGCGGGCGACGAGATTCGAACTCGCGACTTTCTCCTTGGGAAGGAGACACTCTACCACTGAGTTACGCCCGCACCGAACGATTCCATTGTAGCCGCAGTTCAGGTCCCAGATTCGACCTTCGTCCTTCGACCTTTGGCTTGGAGCGGGCGGCGGGAATCGAACCCGCATGGCCAGCTTGGAAGGCTGGAGCTTTACCACTAAGCTACGCCCGCGC
>CAYONY010000322.1:0-3250 GCA_964405415.1 uncultured Fimbriimonadaceae bacterium
CCCTTCACCGGCTTGCTCATTTTCGCAAGCGCGCCGACGAGCGCATCCGAAGCTTTGTCGATCCCATGCTTGATCTGGGTGGCATTGCTGCCGGCGGCGACATTGCGAATGCCTTCCTTGAAGATGGCTTGGGCCAAGACGGTGGCGGTGGTGGTGCCATCGCCCGCGGCATCGTTGGTTTTGCTCGAGACTTCGCGGATGAGCTGGGCGCCCATATTCTCGAAGCGGTCCTCAACCTCGATCTCTTTGGCGATGGTCACGCCGTCGTTGATGACGGTCGGCGAGCCGAACTTCTTTTCGAGCACGACGGTGCGGCCGCGCGGGCCAAGCGTGACCTTGACTGCGTTGGCGAGCTTGTCGACGCCGGCTTCGAGAGCCTTGCGAGCATCGGTGGTGTATTTGATGTTTTTTGCCGCCATGACTACTTCTTCGCTCCCGCGAGTTCCTTCTTGCCGCTCTTGGCCGCTTTCTCGCCTTCAACTACCGCAAGCACATCGTCGGCGCGCAAAATCACATAATCCTCGCCGCCGACCGTGACCTCCGTGCCGGAGTACTTGCCGTAAAGCACCACGTCGCCGACCTTGACGTCGACCGGGGCTTTCTTGCCGCTATCCAGGGTCTTGCCGGGGCCGACCGCCAACACGGTGCCCTTGGCCGGCTTTTCCTGGGCCGAGTCGGGCAGGATGATGCCGCCCGCGCTTCGCTCCTCTTTGGCGGCGGCTTCGACGATGAGGCGATCATGCAGGGGTTGCAGTTTCATGTTCAATGCGTCTCCTTCTTGGGTGTTTGGTGAATCAGGCGCGTGGTTACCCGCAGGGGCGCCGATCCGATGGCTTAGCAGTATACCGCCGAGAGTGCTAAATTTCCCGTTGGAAGTCGCGATCTGCAAGATCGCGGACCGGGATGCGAACTGCAAGTTCGCGCTCCTTCTTCGCATCAAGACAAAATATGATCGTGCACGAAATCGCCTTCAGTGCCCCCGGCCGGTGCGGGATCATCGGGAATCCGAGCGATATCTATGGCGGGTTCGTCGTGTCGTGTTCGGTGCCGGTGCGGAATCGATGCGTCTTACGAAAGGTCGAGGGCCAAGGGTCGAAGGCCGACTCGAGCCAGGTGTTGTGGGACGCGGTGATGGCCCGGTTTCCCCTTGAAGGGTGGGACTTCGAATGGACCTCGAACGTCCCTCGGTCGAGCGGGCTCGCCGGTTCGACCGCCCTTCTCGCCGCGACCCTGGCCAGTGTCCTCACCGCTCGAGGGGAACCGCCAAAGCTCGACACCCTTGAAGGAAAATCTGATTTCGCCGAACTCGTCCGCGACCTCGAGCTGAACGAAGCCGGCGTCGTCTGCGGCTATCAAGACGCTTACATGGCGGTCCACGGCGGGCTGAACGCGCTCGACTATGCGGGAAAGCACCCGATCGAGCCGGGGCCCGTCGGGACCGTAACCCCTTTCGAAGGACCGCTGCCGTTTCTGCTCATCACGACCGGAGTTGAGCGGCTCAGCGGAAGCGTCCATGGCCCCATGCGCGACCGCTGGCTGGCCGGCGATCGGGAGGTCATTGAGGCGATGGCGCGCATCGCCGAACTGGGCAGAGTCGGGCACCGCGCGATGGAACGGGGCGACATCGACACGTTGGCCGAGGCGATGAACGAAAACCAGCGGATCATTGCCGGTTTGGGCGGCAGCGGGGAAGCGATTGACGCCTTGATCGCCGCTTGCCGAAAGCATGGCGCCCTTGCCGCCAAGCTCGCCGGCGCGGGGATGGGCGGAACTGTCATCGCGCTGGCCTTGGATCCCAACGACCTGCAGTCCCAGTTGGAACAAGAGGGCCACCGACGTTACCTCCAACCGAAAATCGTCGAAGGCCTGCGCCATGAGACCGGGGTTTCAACGTCCGAAAACTAAGCCATGAGTCGAACGCGCCAAGCGGCGGTCAACCCGATCGCGATTTTTGCCATCGCGGTGATCGTCGTGGCCCTCGTCATCGCGGGGCTCGGAACCTCCCTTCTAAAAGGGGCGAAGCAACGGTCGGAGGAACGTGAAGCCGAGCGCAAGAGCATGGTCGAATTCCTCGGCCAAGCCAAGAAGCTCAACGAGGGCGGCAAGCTGGGCAACATGCCCGATTTCCCGGAGACCTCCATCGGGCGGATGCAGCGTATCGTCTTCGTCTGGGCGCGAACGGGCCAAACCCGAACCGAAGAGCTGATGAAACGCCTCACCGAGCTGGGTTGGGATTGGGTGGGCAGTCCCGAATCGCTCCGAACCAAGGCGAGCTTGGAAAAGTGCCTTTCGATCTCGCCCAAGGTGAAGGCGGCGGTGCTCGCCCATCGCAAATGGTTCGACGAAGGCTATTCCAAAGTGCTGGCCGATGTCGAATCGCAGGCGGACGGCAGCCGGGACGCCCGGTCGTTCGTCGCGGGGCTCAAAGAAAGCAGCCAACGGGAGAAAGGCGGCTATCAGCTCGGATTGAAGACATGGGACGTGCTGGTCAAAAACATCGAGGCGCTCGAAGAGATGTTTCGATTCCTCCTGGCGCGGAGCGGCAAGTACAAAGTGGCCGAAGACGGGACGATCGAGTTCGATGCAAGCGTCTCCGACCGGGATGCCGAGGCCTACAATGCCATCACCGATCGGGTGAACGGCCAACTGCAAGAGATGAACCGGCTGGAGGCCGAGCGGCTTCGGATCTCCCAAGAGAATTTTGAGCGGGCGACGAAGGAACTCTCCAAGTGACGCGATCGAACGCGGATTCCAAACATCCTTTCCGATTTGGCGTAGAATAGACGTAGGCCAAACACAGAGGGAGCCCCTGGCAAAGGGGGCTGAGAGTCTCGGCTTGACGAGAGACCTCTTGAACCTGATCCGGGTCATGCCGGCGTAGGGATTGTGAACGGACCTCAATCGGGGCCGCCATCGCAATCGCGTGGGCGGCCTTTTGAACGATGGAGGTCCCAAACATGGCATTTAAGACGTCGAAGACCGATGGAAGAGCGACGAACGACGAACGACGAAGCGACGAATCCGCAATCCGCAATCCGCAACCGCCAACCGCCAGTCGCAATTCGGCCAACGGCTTACGGCCTACGGCAAACGATTCCCGAGCCGCCTTCACGCTCATCGAGCTTCTCGTGGTGATCGCGATTATCGCGATCCTCGCCGCGATCCTGTTTCCCGTCTTCGGGAGCGCCAAAGAAGCGGCCAAGAAGACGGCCTGCCTGAGCAACGCCCGCCAAATCGGCATGGCTTCGAA
>CAYONY010000323.1:0-3246 GCA_964405415.1 uncultured Fimbriimonadaceae bacterium
GAGGGAGGAGTTGGGTTGTGGATTGTGGGTTGGGGGCTGTTGAATGGCGAGTACGTTCGGACACTTCACCTCTTGCCTCTCGCCCAGCCTTCCCACCGGCTCTCCCTACGGGTTCCCGGCCGACCTGCCGAAAATCCTCATGGAGGATGCCGCCGGCGCCTCCCCAACGTACGTCCATGGGTCGAGCCGTCACCTTTATCAATACGCGAACGCGTTTCCAGCGGCTTGAGGACGCCCGGCTCTTCAGCGGCTGGGTCTCTTTTTTGAGCAGCAAGGTGTGCGTCGTCTCGGTGGAGGACGACGTCAAGATTTTCCCGGGGCAGCGGTTTCTTTTCCAGGTTTTCGGTCGCGACGCCACGGCGACATTCGAGGCGCGTCTTGAAGTGGGTAGCGGAACCTTGCTGGCCTTTGCCTTGACCTCTTCGATTCGAAACACGGCGGGCGGTGAGGAGATGCGGCTCCGCGTGCAGCGGATCAGCGCGCAGATCTTTACCTGCCCCGTTCCGGCCCATGAGGGCGGGGACATGCCCGAGATGAATCTGGGCGTGGTTCCGGAGAACTTGGGCGAAGCCCAAGTGGTCGATATTTCGGCCAAAGGGCTCGGGTTTGTGGCGACCCGCGCGTTTGCCAAGGAAGATCGGCTCTTGCTGATGCTCGACACGCCGTGGGGCCAAACGGAGTGCACGGCTCAGGTTCGCTATTGCAAACCGAGCGGCAAGGGATTTCGCGTGGGCGTCCAGATACTCGATATGGACCGGCTGAACACGGGCCGCTATTCGCGGCTGCTCCAGAGCGCCGCGGCCTAGGCCAGCAGCCGAGCCCATGGCTATGCCAAAATCCTTTCTTCTCACGGAGGATTCGCATTGCCCTACGTCGTCACGGAACCCTGTATCGGAGTCAAAGACAAGAGTTGCATGACCGTTTGTCCGGTCGACTGCATCTATGAAGGCCCCGACATGGTCTACATTCATCCGGACGAGTGCATCGACTGCGGGTTGTGCGAGCCGGAATGCCCGGTGACCGCAATTTTTGTCGACAGCGATGTGCCGGGCAAGTGGAAGGATTTCATCGAGAAGAACCAGGTGAAGTCGAAGGAGATTTCGGGGGGCTGATCCCGACCCGACCAAAGGGCGTTTAGCCGGTGGCTGCCTCGAGGAAGCCAAGGAAATGGCCACCCACCCCAACCCCTCCCTCAAGGGAGGGGCATCAGAGGCCAAATCCGGCCAAGAACTTCTCCACCCACCATTCGGGTCCTACTGCCGACCCCATACCGGCGAGCAGACCGCCGGGTCTCAGCGCCGCGGCGCCCGTAAGAAAAACCGAAGCGGCGGCGTGAATCGGCTCACGGCGAAGGCGGCTCTGCGCCATGCCTTCGAGAAGAACGGCATAGAGCGGCTCGTAGAGGGTGCGCTGCAAAGCCTCTTGAACTTGCTCACGACTTTCTGCACGGTCCAGTTTTTGGCTGTCCCGCGCCAGTTGAATCAGGTCGGGGTTCGCGGGATCGAGGACCGCCAACGTAACGCGTCGAAGCGAAGCTTCTAACGGTTCGCCGTTCAGCGCCGGCTCCATACGGGCGATGGCCGTCATGGCCCAGGCAACGAAGAGACCTTCCTTGTCGCCAAAGTGGTGGTACAGCGTTGGGGCTTGGACGCCGGCTCGCGCCAAGATCTGGGCTACGCTGAACTCCACGTAGCCTTGGGACGCGAAGCCGCCGGCAGCGTCGATCAGGCGATTTCGAACCGCTGAAGTGCCCTCCGCAACGCCCATCCCATGCAAGGACGGGTTCAGGGCCCGCTTTGATCGGAAGGCGCGTCGGTGAAGCGCAAAGTCCCCCAATCGTCGATCCGATGGAAGTCGAGCTCGGCGTAGGCGGACGTCGAGGAATAAACCGGTTCGCCGGGGATCGCGTCATAGTCGTAGCGGCAGAAGCTGAAACGCCAGGTCTGTTTGACCAAGGGGAGGATTCGTTGGGCGATCAAGCCGGAAGGCACGGCGGCCCAGGCCAACCAACCCCCTTCGACGATCGCGGTTTGGGATTGAAACGACGGGTCGGGAAGGAGAAACTCTTCGAAGGCTTCGCGTTCGCGCGAGGCTTGGAAGAGGGTTTCACTTGGGAAGCGGAGCTGGAGGCGATGGCCGTGGGGCGCGATATGAAGCTCGACGTAGGGGTCCTCGCCCTCGGCCTGGAAGAACATTTCGAAGGTATCGCCGAGGGTCCAAGTGCGCTGGTTCGGGCCATCGGCGAGACTTACGATTGAGGCATCCGGAATGAAGGCGAGCAGGTGGAGCGCGCCGTTGGCGTGGCCGAGGCGGACTTGGGCGGGTTCGCGTTTGGAGTCAGCTGGCCATTGGTGCTCAAGGAAGACGGGGGTGCGGGCACCGAGTAGCGCTTGGGCGCTGCCGAGGCAACAGGGGGCGCGGTCGAGGGGGAGAATGCGCAGATCGGGGGAAGGCACGGGGATATTTTGGGCCTGAACGAAAAACCCTCTGTGAAGACCGTTGTCGATCGCTGGTTCCGTTCCCCTTGTCCTTGACCACAGATGAACGCAGATTTTCACAGATGGGATTGGCGAAGAGCGATTAGCGTAGCGCGGAGCTATCGCCGCAGTCCAAAGAGGGGTCGCCTCGCACTCGACGTTGCGAAACTTTGCGCACTTGGCGTGCCATCCAGGTTCTATCCCGAAAACGCGGCGCCGCCGCGGAAGGTGTCGGGCCAGACGTTGTCGTCTTTGCCTTCCTTGAAGAGCCACGTCTTGTCGAAGGCGATCCGTTCCGGCGCGGCGTTGCGGGCTTTTCTCATTCCGGCCAGGTAGATCGTGTTCTTGCCGAACTTTTGGTTGATCTCGTCGATCGCTTTGCAGAATTCAACGCGCTGCTGTTGTTGGGCGAAGAGGCTGGGGGTGAATTCGCCGTCGGTGACCAGATTCGAAAAGACGACGGCGACCTTCAGCGGATTCTTGAAGGAACGGAAGGCCCATTCACGCAAGAAGGCTTCGTTCATCCGGGTGGTGTCGTGGGTGGGATCGAAGTGGATCAGGGCCTTCCATCCGGGCTTGCCGTCGACGAACACCTCCATCTTTCCGGCAAGGACTTTCTCGGCGCGCAATCGGGCCGAGGCTTTTTGGATCAGGCGGAGCAGGACTTGGCGCGAGCCGTTGTCGGTGCGAAGCTCGGGGGCCATGACGTGGCTGTGGCTCAGGGTTTTACGAGGTTCATCTTCGGTAGGCGAATCGAGGCCGCGCAGCA
>CAYONY010000324.1:0-3234 GCA_964405415.1 uncultured Fimbriimonadaceae bacterium
CTTCGCCACGCCGGAGTCCGGCCCGTTCAGCTACCGCCCAATTCCCGCAAGCACGATCGGCTGGATTTTGGTGGGCTATTTCGTCGCGGTCGTGCCGCTCAACTTCCTCGTCTTGCGGCTGCTCAAACGCATGGAACTGGCGTGGGTGACGACGCCCCTGCTCACCGCGGTCTGCGCGTACGTCCTGATGGGCTTCACCCGGGGCCTCTACGCCTTTGACCGAGTCCGCGCGACCAGCGGCGTGCTTTACCAAGATAACGATGCGAAAATGGCGGGCGAGGTTCTCAAGTTCAGCTTCTTCTTCCCCCGAGGCGGAACCTACGATCTCACGCTTCCGGGCGTCGACCAGCTGCTTCTGCGCGACCAATTCGGCGGAACCGAGGACTACCGCTATATGTATCGCGGGCCAAACGCCGAAAGAGCCTCGCTGTCCGAGCTCGATTCGTACGACGATGGGGCCGTCAAGCTCGACAACGTCGCCGTCCGCAACCTCGCGTTTTTGGAATGCGTCGCCGATCGGCCCAAGGTCGAACCCCTGAAGATCCGCATGGACCTACGGCTCGAAAAAGGGGAGATTCGTGGCCAGGTCTTTAATGATTCGGCCTTCGTGCTGGAGCGGGTCGGCCTCGTTTCGGGCGAAATCACCTACGCCTTGCCCGACCTCGCGCCGGGCAAGTCCGCTTTCGTCTTGGCCACGTCGCCGCGCGTAAAATCGGCCAATCCCCTTATCTCATCCGGACGCCGCAAGGGCCAAGTGGCCCTGTTCGCCTCGATCGAAGGCTACACCCCCGAACGTACGGCCCCGTCGCAGGGCCGCCCGGGACGGGTCCTGGTGGTCTGCACTCAGGCGGTGGGAGGCACGCCGTGAGCTGGTTCCAGGAGGTCATCACCGAGAATCCGATGATGTCGGAGGTCAGCCGCTTCGCCAGTTCGCTCAAAGGCAAGGGCCTGAGCGCGGTCGGCCTTCGCGCGCTCATCGGCATCGCCGTGATCATCTCCGCCCTTTTGGTCTTTATCGTCGCCAATTCGCGCGGGTACATGCCGCCCAGCATCGTTCTTGTCGTCCAGCTCATTGTCTGCGGCCTCAGCATCGCCCTGCGCTACTACGGCGTGATTGCGGGGGAGCGCGAACGGCGAAGCTGGGACCTGCTCCGCGTTGCCCCAATCACGAACGCCCAGGTGGTCGTCGGCAAATTTGCCGGCATGGGGCTGATGGTGCTCATTATCCACGCCGTTTTTCTCCTTCCCCTCTTTATGGCGATGCTGCCGGGCGAGCGGATGAGCGGCTACTATTCGGGCGGCCTCAGCACCGAGTACGAAGACGCTTCGTTCCCCCGCGTCCTCGCGGCGGAGGTTTACAGCCTCATCGTGTGTGCCTTCATGGCCAGCCTCGTGCTCTTCTTTTCGGCCCGGGTCCGTCGCGCCTTTGGTGCGCTTGGGCTTTCGCTGGGGTTCTGCATCCTCCTCTTCATCATCTTTCCCGCGCTCGCCAGCATGGCCACCCGCGACAGCTTCTTCGGCCACATCCTCAGCCCTTGGCCCACCCTGATGCACCTCGGCCAAAAGCAATTCTGGGCGCCGGAGGATTACGACCGGGGAGCCCTGGATTCCTATAGCTTTTGCAGCTTCGTCATCTACTCGGTCCTTGCCGTCTTCATGTTGGTCTACGCGGTCAAGACCCTCGCCTTTGCCGACAACAACATCCGCTTTGTTCGCCGCCGGAAGTAACCCATGCTCGAAGTCTGCGCCCTCTCCAAAAACTACGGCTCGCTCATCGCGGCCGATCAAGTCAGCTTCACGATGCAGCCGGGCGATATCTTCGCGTTCATCGGCTCCAATGGCGCCGGCAAGACCACCACGATCCGGATGATTGCGACCCTGCTCGAACCGACGACCGGCACCGCGCGCGTCAACGGCGCCGACATCGTGAAGGACCCGATGGAGGTTCGTAGGCAAATCGGGTACATGCCCGACTTCTTCGGCCTCTACGACGATATCAAAGTCTGGGAGTACCTCGACTTCTTCGCCGGGCTCTACCGCGTGCCCAAGCGCCAACGCCGCGAGATCATCGACAATGTCCTCGAACTTACCGATCTGGTCGGCAAGCGAACCGCCTTCGTCCAGAGCCTTTCGCGCGGCATGCAGCAACGGCTCTGTTTGGCCCGTTGCCTCATCCACGACCCTTCCCTGCTCCTCCTGGATGAGCCCGCGAGCGGCCTCGACCCCCGGGCCCGCGCCGAGCTGAAAGAGCTGATTTTGGAGCTCGCCCGTATGGGCAAGATGATCATCGTCAGCTCCCACATCCTTCCCGAGCTCTCCGATTTCGCCAACACGGTGGGGATCATCGAGCGCGGCCGGATGATCCGCTGGGGGCCGATCCAGGAGGTCATCCGCAGCCTGCAGCCCGTTCGCGAATTCCTCGTCGAGGTCATCAGCGGGGCAGCGCGCGCCGAGACCCTTTTGGCCAACCTCACTGGCGTTCACAGCGTCAATTCGAATGGCGAAGACCGACAGTTCGTCGTCGCTTTTGAAGGCAGCGAAGAGGAGCAAGCCGAATTGATCGCCCAGATGGTGCGCGACGGGCTGCGCGTGCTCAGCTTCCGCGAAGACGTCAAAAACCTCGAGCACGTCTTCCTCAACCTCACCACCGGAGCCGTAAATTGACCTCGATCGCGAACTGGTTCGGCGAGACATGGCGCACCTATGTGGGCAACGCCACGTCGCAGCGCGACTTTCGCGTCCAGATGCGGGGGCCCAAGACCGTCTTGGCGTGGACGCTCTACCTGTTCGTGCTGCTCACCGTCGGCTACGTCACCTATGCCTCGATCGGGTCGCAGTACGGCATGACGATCGTCGATGCCCAATTCCGGATGCGGGGCTTCTTTGACTCGATTATTCGGGTCATCGCCGGCGCCGTGCTGCTCATCGCGCCTGGCCTCACCGCCGCCGGCATCGTCGGCGAGCGCCAACGCCGCTCGTTCGATTTGCTCTTTTCGGCGCCGATGACCCCGAAGTACTTCCTGGTCGGCAAGACTCTCTCGTCCTACCGCTACACGATCATGCTGCTGATCCTCGCGATTCCTGTCGTGGCGATCTCCGCCTTGGTCGGCGGCGCAACATGGAGCGACGTTCTGATCTGCTTCGTGATGCTCTCGATGTCCGGTCTCATGCTCACCGCGATCGCTTTGGTGATTTCCTCGGTCCAGGAAAAGGTCCACTCCGCGATCGCCGCCA
>CAYONY010000325.1:0-3224 GCA_964405415.1 uncultured Fimbriimonadaceae bacterium
GCGCCAGCAAGTGGAACACATCGAAAGAATCCCGATTCTCGCCCGGGTCCTCATCAATCCCGCCAAGGATGCGTGAGACTTCGCCACGGGCGTCTTGTTGAACGCGAATCGCCCGGCGGAGAAGAAAGGAATAGAGGTGAAGAATGCCAAGCCCCGTCATCATTCCCAAGGTTGACGGGAGCCCAAAAAGCTGATGAAGGGCCACCGTTCCGAAGATCGTCGCCAAAAAGAGCCCCAACACGACGAGCGCGCCGGGACGCAGCGGCACTTCGTCGTCGGGCGTATCGGGTTTCTGTTTGGGAACGGCGAAGGCCATAAGAAAGGCCGGGATGAGCCAATTCACCAGGGAAGGCAAGAAGAGGGCAAAGAACTCGGTGAATTCCGCCTTGCCGCTCTGCCACACCATCAGCGTCGTGATATCGCCAAAGGGGCTAAAGGCGCCGCCCGCATTGGCGGCGACGACGATGTTGATGCAGGCGGGAACCACAAATTTCGAGTTTTTGCCCCCGACCGAAAGCGCCACCGCCCCCATGACGAGCGTGGTCGTCAAATTGTCCGCAAGTGGCGACATGAAGAAGGCGATCAGGCCAGTCGCCCAAAACACGCCTCGAAAAGAGAGCCCTTTGCGAAGAAGCCAAATCCGCAGCCGGTCGAAGACCTGGCGCTCTTCAAGCGTGTTGACGAAGGTCACCGCCGCGAGAATGAAGAGAAAGAGCTCGGCGAACTCCAAAATGTTCTGACGAAGGCGCTCGTGGAGAACCGCATCCAGCACCGGCGAAATCGAGACGAGGATCCACATCACCCCGGCGGCGATGATCATCGGGATGGATTTGCGAAGGTGGGTCTTTTCTTCCAGGATCACGAAGAGATAGCTGACCAGAAAGAAGCTCAATGCGGCCCAAGCCGTCCAATGACGGACAAACTCGGTGGACGCGAGCCCGGCACCCGCGCCAAGGGCACTCGTACATCCGGCGCCCAGCGCGGCCAAGACAAGCCCAAGGCGCAGGCGCGCCCGGGGCAGGCGGGAGAGGATCAGGTCGAATGGTGCCGGCATCGCCGCGGGACCGTGCGTTTTTCGCGCACGCCTCCTCGAATCAGTGCCAGGCTCCTCCTGTTGCTTCGCATCGAAGTGGGGCCAGGTTACCTTTCGACGCCCGTGGCCTGCTCTGTGGCGGGAACGGAGCCAGGTCTTTCGACGTATGGACAAGAACATGCCGAATCCCCGAAACGTCGGGGAGCGGGGGACCCACCCGAATGGGGCGAATCGTGGCCTGGGCCGCGTAGGATACTTCTGGTCCGAGCCCGTCAGCTAACCTCGTAGGCCCATCGGAAGAGGATCTTGCCTTCTGCCGGATCGGCGGCCGGGGCGCCTCGATGACCTTAAACAAGCCATTGGAGGACGATCATGTTGATCGAGTCGAAGATTCGAGCGGAAGTCGAGTCGATTTGGGCGACCGCGGGAACCCCCATCCGCAAAGCCCGAAAGTTCCTGTCGCTTTCGCAGCGTTTGGCCGCGTTGGCGCGGCATTTTGCCAATCTGGGTTTTCACGCCCGGCGCGAGGATGAAGCGGCGGCTCGCAAACGGTTCTGGACCTCGGCGGCAAACTTGCTGCACCAAGCTCAGCAAGCTCGCGAGTGTGCGCGCTATGCGCTCATCGAAAAAGCCCCGGGCCTTGGGTTCAACTATGGCCCTCAAGCCTACGCGACGCCAAATTGGTCAACGTCGCGCGAGCGCGTTCCCTCGCCGTTCGAGGTGACGCCATGAGTCCCGTCCAGCGCTTTGAAGAGGCGATTCGAATGATCTGCGAACGGCACGATTCCGGGCCGCATCGAGCGCGCAAGCTTGGCCGGATCCGAGAGGCGATTATGAGCTATCGGTCGCGAATCAACCAGGCGTACCTTGCCAGCCGCAACACGTGGGAGCGTACGCTGTTGAGGCAAGCGGGAAATCGCTTGCACATGATGCTCGAAGAGATTCGTATACTATGCGATGAGAAGCCCCTTGGGGCTTGAGGAGCGTCCCCGATGTCGGAGAACATGGAGCGCTGGAGAGGGCTTGACGGCAGCGACGGAATCGTCGACCGACCCTTTGTCAAGATCACTTTTCAGCATGGTGCGGTGCCGGAGGTGGGCATCAACGGTTGTCGAATCGAGGACGTCATCGAAGTGCTGCAAGAGCGTTTGCTCGACCACCAAGCCCGTGGTCTATCGTGCGAGGAGAACGCCGAGGCCCTTCTGTTTCTCGACAAAGCTCACGATGCGTTGATCGCCCGGCGCCGACGTCGCGAACGGGAAGGGGTGCTGAATACGGCAAAGCGCCACTCGTCGCGGGGCACGGCGGTCGCCTCCAGTTGAGTTCTGGCGATCGAGGCGGAGCGGGCCTTTGCGCCCCCTCCGCCTCGATCCCTTTCACGCGCTCAAGGACGGCCATAATCGTGAGGTCAGCCTGGGTGGCGGAATGGTAGACGCAGCGGACTTAAAATCCGTTGGCCGCAAGGCCGTGTGGGTTCGAGTCCCACCCTGGGCACCAGGCTCACCGCTTCCCTTGGTCCAAGTGAAGCTGGGTTCCGATCAGCGTCTTTTCCGCGGTGCCTGCATCGCCCGATTGGATCGCCCGCAAGGCCATTGTCACTTCCTGAGCCTCGGCGACGCGGCCTTCCTGCAAAAGGAGCGCCTGCGTCTTTTGAAGTTCGGCCACCGCCATTCCCGGAGAGAGCGCCTGAGTTTTGAGCCCCATGATGGTCTTTTCGATCGTCCGCGAAGCGATCGCGATGTCGGCGGCTTGCCGAACCCGCGGATCCACCGGCGCCGAATACCTCGCCCGGTCGGCGGTGAATTCCATCACAAGGTCGATGTCGACCGTTTCGGCCCTTCCGGAGAGGCAGTCGTCATATTTGAGCCGGCCGTGAGCCACGCGATAGTGCCCCAAGGGGTGGTTGGGAAACTCAAAGTCGAAGACCTGCTGAAGCACCGCCCCGCGCTCCAAATCGGCCAGGGAGATCGAGAATTCTCGGTCCCCCGGGCCATCGGGAGCCGCCTGCGACGATCGGTTGGTCACCCAGCGGGCGAGCTTGAGGTCCAAACTCAGATTTCTTGCGACGACCGTCATCAGTTTTTCGAGCTCGGTGCGAAACACTTCAGGGATGAGTTCGGGGCGCGGAATGTAGTAATAGTTTCCGCCCGCCTTCTTGGCCATCGCCGCCAAAAGTTCTTCGTTGTAATCC
>CAYONY010000326.1:0-3218 GCA_964405415.1 uncultured Fimbriimonadaceae bacterium
AGACCTTCAGGGAACGGCCGAGCCACCCCTGGTTCTTGGCCAAAGAAATGCCTTGTTGGAGGCGCATCAGGCGGTCGTAGCGTTCGCGTTTGAGGCGGAAGGGGACTTGGCCCTCCATGTCGTGGGCGGGGGTTCCCGGCTCGCGGCTGAAGACGAACGCGCCGACCCGGTCCATATCCGCCGCCTTCATGAAGTCAAGCAGGTAATCGAATTCCTCCGCCGTCTCGCCGGGGAAGCCGACGATGAACGTCGTCCGGATCGCCGCTTCCGGCATCGCCTTTCTTAACTTCTCGAATAAACGCAGGTAGCGCTCGCCGTCCCACGGACGCTTCATTCGTTTGAGGGTTTCCGGGTGGGCGTGCTGAAGCGGGATATCCACATAGGGCAGCACCTTCGGCAGCGTCGCCATCGCCTCGATCACCTCGTCGGTGAGGCGGTTCGGATAGAAATAGAGCAGGCGGATCCATTCGATCCCCTCGACCCCGTTCAGCTCGCGGAGCAGCTTCGGAAGCGTGAACTCGCGGTAGAGGTCGTAGCCGTACTGGGTGACGTCCTGGGCGATCAGGTTCAGCTCTTTCGCGCCGGTATTGGCCAGGTGGCGGGCCTCTTCGAGGATCCGTTCGATGGGCTTGCTGGCGTGGGGGCCGCGGAAGCTGGGAATGGTGCAGAAGGTGCAGCGGTGGTCGCAGCCTTCGCTGAGCTTGAGGTAGGCGCTCCAGGGGCGGCCGGTGCGGGCGCGGGTGGGCACGTCGGCCCAGCGGTGGCTTGGCGGCTTGACTTCGAGCAGAGCGGATTTTGAGCTTAAGGTTTCGCGGACGACCTCGTGAAAGCGGCCCATTTGGCCGACGCCGACGTAGGCATCGGCGCCGGGAGCCAGGCGCATGAGGTCGGCGCCAAGCCGTTGGCTAAGGCAACCGGCGACGATAACTTTGCCGGTGCGGCCGGCTTTCTTTTCGCGGACCGCGTCCTTGATGGCTTGGATCGATTCGGCTTTGCTGGCCTCGAGGAAGCCGCAGGTGTTGATGACGGTGACGGCGGATTTCTTGGCCGAGCCGTCCACCCCGAAGCCGTCCGAGGCCAAAACGCCGGCGATCTCCTCGCTGTCGACTTCGTTTTTGGCGCAGCCGAGGGTGACGATCTTGACGTTGGGTCGGGGGGAGGGCACGGGGGAATTATGGCGGACGCGAAAGCCAGCCCTTTTGCCATTCTCCGGGCTTCGGAGGTTCATAGTCGGGGTCGTGTTCCCAAATGAATCGGGCACCTCGATGACTGCTGAGCGCTTGCGGCTGGGCTATTTCCTTGTCCAGCTCCTTCAGCCACTGATGAATCCACTCCGGATTCCAGTTTGACCCCGTTCGTTCTATCGCGATGAGGGCTCTGGCTCGAGCCAATTGGAAGTACTTCTTTTCACCGTAGAGACGCCCACAGTATTGGAGAGCCTTGGCCCATTGCATGTTATCCCACGGCCGCCATCGTGCATCGATTGATGCGTCCTGAAGTGCTTGTAGGACTCGGTCTCGAAATTTCGTATCTGGCTTTCGATAGGGTAATTCCCGCGCCATCGCTAAGACGACAAATAAGTCGTTTGCATCTCGCTTTAGTAACCGGTAGGCAAGGTCTCCAAAGATCTGAAAGTCGTAGTCTCCGGAATTGAACATATAGCCCATGCGGATAAACTCGTAAGATTCTGGAATATCAATCAAACGGTTCCAACCCACGTGCAAAAACTGACGTAGTGCCCATAGGGATCTTGTATCATAATTTGGATCAAACCGCCGGGCAAGAAGGGTCCAAGCCGATGCTCGATACAGCTTCATCGGGTTTTGACAGTCTGCTTCCCAATCGCGAAAGGCCGCGATTGCCTTATTGGTTAAGTCGTCTCGCAGACCCGATCGCCAGTCTGCCAATACGCTGTCCATCATCCTGCGAATCGGTAAGTAAGGAGCATCTGCTTCCGTGATCCACGGTTTTGCTACCCACTTTGGGTTTGGGTTCCGTCGCATGCCCCAAACTTCGATCGCATCTTTCGAAACCGGATTGAATGACTCTCCTTTGGGGCAAGCAGAGAAAAGGATGACTCCCAGATATATCCATCCGAAGAACTTCAATTTCGACTTCAAAGCGCCATCGGACATGCCGTAGTCCTCTCGTTCACATTGTACGCCACTAAATTCTGGACAAATAGAGAAATGAAAGGTATCCTCTGCCCTTCCCATGATCGTTCTGATGCGCCATGAGGCTACCGACGCCGAGATCGAAGCGGTTTGCGACGTCATCCGCCAGCATAAACTCGAGCCGCTGAAGCTCCCGGGCGCGAACATGGCGATCGGCATCCCGAGTTCGATCCCGCCGGAACTGCGCGATCCGCTCGATTCGCTTTTCAACGCGCTGCCGGGGGTGGCCAAGGTTACGCATGTTTCAAGGCCGTTCAAGCTGGCCAGCCGGGAATGGCAGAAGGAGAGCACGACGGTTCGGGCGGGCGATTCAAGCTTTGGGCCGGGGACTTTCACGGTCATCGGCGGGCCGTGCAGCATCGAATCCTACGAACAGCTTTCCGAATCGGCTCGGATCGTGAAGGAAGCGGGGGCGACGGTGCTTCGGGGCGGCGCGTTCAAGCCGCGGACTTCGCCTTATGCTTTTCAAGGTTTGGCCGAAGAGGGACTGAGGATCATGCAGGCGGTCGGGCGGGAGCAGGGCTTGGCCACGATCACGGAAGTGATGAGCGGCGACATGGTCGGCCCGGTGGCGCGGTATGTGGACATCTTGCAGATCGGCGCCCGGTCGATGCAGAATTTTCCGCTTTTGATCGAGGCCGGGAAGAGTGGCAAGCCGGTGTTTTTGAAGCGGGGACCGGCGGCGACGATCGACGAGTTTCTGCTGGCGGCGGAGTACGTTTTGAACCAGGGGAATCCGAACGTGATTCTTTGCGAGCGGGGGATCGTGCCGCTGGACCGCAGCTATACGCGCAACACGCTCGATCTGGCGGCGGTGCTGGTGCTCAAAGAGGCTTCGCACCTGCCGGTGGTGGTCGATCCTTCGCACGGGACGGGGGTGGCGCGGTACGTGGCGCCGATGGCGCTGGCGGCGAAGGTGGTGGGGGCGGATGGGATCATGGTGGAGATGCACCCGAATCCGAAGGCGGCGCTGAGCGATGGGTCGCAGGCGCTGACGCCGGAGCAATTTGGGGCGATGATGGGGGATTTGGCGCGGCTTTCGGT
>CAYONY010000327.1:0-3212 GCA_964405415.1 uncultured Fimbriimonadaceae bacterium
ATGGTCGCCCTTGCCCGCCAATCCGCCGAACTTGACGGGCAGCGGTTCGGCGGCGCTCTCGGCCGACGGGCGAACCATCGTCTGGTCGGGCAGCGCACAAGGGCCGCATGTTTCGAAGGACCGCGGCGCGACGTGGGCGAAATGCACGGGTTTGCCTTTGCGGGGGCGGATCGTCAGCGACAAGGCCGATCCCCGTCAGTTTTCGTTCTACGATCCGGCCACCGGCAACGTCTTTTGCAGCCTTGACGGCGGCGAGATGTTCCAACCCGGCCAAGCCGACCTGCCCAAAAACGCCCGCCGCCTGGTTCCGGTTTTCGACCGGTCCGGCCACGTCTGGCTGCCCACCGAGGCGGGGCTTTTCGCTTCGCGCGATGGCGGGCGCTCGTTTGCCAAACTCCCCGGAATCGACTCGGCGGTTAACGTCGGCTTCGGGCGGGCTTTCGATCGCGATACCTATCCGGCGATCTTTTTCTTTGGGCGGATCGGCGGGATTCAAGGCGTCTTTCGATCGATCGATGCGGGCGCGACGTGGGTTCGGATCAACGACTACCGAACCGGCTTTGGGACGATGGAAGTTATCGAGGGCGACCCTAAAGTGTTCGGCCGGGTGTATCTGGGTACCAACGGACGCGGGGTTTTGGTGGGCGACCCGCAGGGACCGGACCGGTCCGAATCGAATAGGAGAACACCATGATCAGTGCCTGCTTGCTCGTTTTGGCCATGGCGCCGGCGAATTCGCTGAAGCTCGGGGCCAACCTCAGCTTCTGGTTTTGGCTCCCTCAATCGACAACGGAGCGCCATTTCCGGACCTTTATCGATGCCTCGGATGCACGCCTACTGAAAAAGAACGGGTTCGACCATGTGCGCTTGCCGCTCGAACCCGACGTCATATTCGACGGATCTACGCTCAAGCTTCGAATGGACCGTTGGAAGTTCGTTTTGGCCGGGGCGAAGATGCTGCAAAAGGAGGGCCTGAACGTCATCTTGGATGTTCATCCGGCCGGTAAGCCGCTCGCCAATTTGAATGGGAGCGACGAGCGGACGAGCGAGCTGCATGCCTTGTGGGAAGAGATTTGCGACAACTTGAAGGGGCTGGATTTTGGCAAGCTTTGGCTGGAACCCTTGAACGAACCGCACGACCTGAAGCCAGGCGTTTGGGCGTCGCTTCAAAGCCGAATCGTGGGGTGGATCCGCGCCAAGCAACCCAAGCTGCCGCTGATCCTGACGGGCGACCAGTACGGCGGCATCGACGGCTTGATCGCGCTGCCAGACGCTCCGGATAAGAACGCGACCTACAGTTTTCACTTCTACGATCCCCACACGTTTTCGCATCAGGGCGCCAGTTGGGGGGCGCGCAACTGGCCGTTCCTTAAGAACATCCCCTACCCGGGCACGCCCGAGCGGGCCGCGGCCATTCAAAGCGAGATCACCGATACCGCCGCCAAGGGCGAAGTCACCTGGTACGGCAACGAGCGCTGGAACCGTTCCAAGATTGCCGCCCGCATGGACAAGGCGACGGAATGGGCGAAGAAGCACGGGGTCAAACTCTACTGCGGCGAGTTCGGCGTCTATGCGAAGTTCGCACCGAAGGCCGACCGGCTCGAGTGGTATGGGGACGTGATCGGCGAGCTCAAAGCGAGAGGGATCGGGTTCGCGTTTTGGGACTATCAGGGCGCGGATTCGTTCGGGATCACCTCGGGCGAGCCGGGCAAGCGCGCGCTCGTGCCAGAGCTTTTGAAGATCGCCAAGGGGTCGCCGGCCGGGTGAAGTTCACCGACGGGAATTGGCTAATGCGCCCCGGGGTTCGGGCCCATTACGCGGCGCAAGCTTTTGAAGTGGCGGACGAGGGGGATGCGTTGCGCATTTTGGCGCCGACCCGCGTGATCCGGCATCGGGGGGACACGCTGCAGGGGCCAGTATTGACCGTACGGCTCAGCTCGCCGATGGCCGATGTGATCCGGGTGAGGGTCAGCCATTTCGAGGGCGGGGTCGATCGGGGCCCGCATTTCGACGTGCTCGAGTCGCCGGCATCTTGCCGTAACGGCTCGGATTCGGACGGGTGGTGGATCGAGTCGGGGGGTCTTCGGGCAAGGATCCCCGCCGGAGAGGCTTGGGGGATCGATTTCTTTGGCGAGGGCAAGCCGCTCACGCGAAGCCCCACGCGGGCCCTGGCGCTCATGGACGTAGAAGGCGAGGGCTCGTACCTTTCAGAGCAATTGATGCTGGGGGTCGGGGAGTGCGTTTATGGCCTTGGCGAGCGCTTCACCGCTTTTGTCAAGAACGGACAAACGGTCGAGATTTGGAATCGCGACGGCGGCACGAATTCGGAACAAGCGTACAAGAACATTCCGTTTTACTTAACCAATCGTGGCTACGGGGTGTTCGTCAACGATTCAGGGCCGGTCTCGTTCGAAGTCGGGTCGGAACGAACGTCGCGAGTTCAGTTCAGCATTCCCGGCGAATCGCTGGAGTATTTCGTCATCTATGGCCCCACACCGAAGGAGGTTTTGGAGAAATACACCGCGCTCACCGGACGCCCCGCGCTGCCCCCCGCGTGGTCGTTTGGGCTTTGGCTCAGCACGTCGTTTACGACCAACTATGACGAGAAAACCGTTACGGAATTCATCGACGGGATGGCCGAGCGCGATATTCCTCTGAGTGTCTTCCATTACGACTGCTTTTGGATGCGCGGCTTTCATTGGTGCGACTTTGGCTGGGACCCCAAGGTCTTCCCCGATCCCCAGGCGATGCTTCGACGGCTGCACGATCGCGGACTCAAGGTTTCGGTATGGATCAACCCCTACCTCGCGCAAGCTTCGTCCCTGTTTGCCGAAGCGGCGGCCGCGGGCTACTTGCTGAAGAGGCCCAACGGCGACGTATGGCAGTGGGATCTTTGGCAGCCCGGCATGGGCATCGTGGACTTCACGAATCCGGGGGCCAAAGCGTGGTTTCAAGCCAAGTTGCGGGCGTTGGCCGTGATGGGGGTCGACGCCTTGAAGACCGATTTTGGTGAGCGCATCCCGATCGACGTCGTCTATCACGACGGCTCCGACCCGGTACGGATGCACAACTACTACACGTTCCTTTATAACCAGGCGGTGTGGGAGGTTTTGGAGTCCCTATCCTCGACTTTGCCCCCCTCCCCCGAGGGTGAACCGGAGACCTCCACCCCCCTGCCCCCCTCCTCCGAGATAGAACCGGAGACCTCCACC
>CAYONY010000328.1:0-3171 GCA_964405415.1 uncultured Fimbriimonadaceae bacterium
AATCACGAACGTGTTTCTGCCTCACGGGCACCTCGTAGCTCCACCTCGGATCGGACTTCATGAATAGATCGCATTCGAACCCCGGACGTCCGGTCCTTTGTTCGCAAACCCACCTGATCCGGGCCGGCCATCGGCCGCACGCCGACCGGCTCGCATCGAACATGTCCAGGCTTGGAATGCGTAGGGTGAGAATCCCGCAGCCATTGAGAAACGCATCTCGTCGCGCGTCAAGTTCGACCCTTTCCCGATGCTGTTCGCCATCGATCTCGATATTCAAAGCGGCTTCCGCGCAATAGAAATCGAGAATGTACGGGCCAACCGGGACCTGGCGTTTGAATTGAAAACCAAGCTGTTTTCGACGAATCTGCGTCCATAGCCATTGTTCGCCAACGGACATCTGCTTGCGTAAGAAGCGAGCTTTGCCCAGTTGTTCGGGCCCGTAATCGAGTCGGCCATGCCGCATGAGTTTGCTTTTCGGCTTCCGTTCGCGGGTCTCCTCCCCCAACCCCCTCCTCATTTTCGCTCCGCAAAAACGAGGAGGGGGCCCGGACTAGCCCCCAATCTGGCTCATGCCGCGGCCCGTCACTTTTTGGCCTTCGGCCAGATAGTGCCGCTCGGGCTTGTGAGCGACCACATGGAGAATCAGGTCTCGGAGCTCCGCATCGGATGCTCCGTCTCGCATCGGATCACGAAGGGAGAGCTCGCCATCGGACATGAGGCACGGGCGAAGGAAGCCGTCGGCGGTGAGGCGGAGGCGGTTGCATTTGACGCAAAGGTCGTGGCTGATCTGGCTGATGAAGCCGACGGTGCCCGGGGCGCCCCGGAGGCGGAAGGTGCGGGCGGGTCCGTTGGTGGGGATCTCATCGGGAACGAGGGGGCCGAGCGCCAGCTCGATTCGATCCGCGATCTCGGCGGCGGAGATCATCATGCGGCGCATCTGGAGGTCGGAAAGCATGTCGCCCTGGACCGCGTTCAGTTGTAGCAGGTCGGTCTTTCCGTGGGCGCGGGCGGCGTCGAAGCCGTCGAATTCGTCCATGTTCCATCGGATCGGCATGAGCTCGATGAATCGGATATGAACATCCTCCTCAAGCGTCCACCGGGCGAAATCGACAAACTCGTCGTCGTTCACACCGCGCATCGCGACGCAATTCACTTTGAGGGGACGCAGGCCGGCGGTTTGCGCGGCCCGGATGCCGCGCATCGTGCGTTCGAAATCGCCGCGCCGGGCGATTTCCTTGAATCGATCGGGTCGGAGCGTATCGAGGCTGACGTTGACGCGTTGGAGCCCCGATTTGGCAAGGACGCCGGCCTGGATGTCGAGCAGGTAGGCGTTGGTGGTGAGGCTCAGGTCCTCGATGCCATCGGATTCGGCGATGGCGGCCACGAGCAGGGGAAGGTCTTTGCGCACGAGAGGCTCGCCGCCGGTCAGGCGAACCTTGCGGGTGCCGAGTTCGGCAAAGATGCGGACGAGGCGGCCGATTTCCTCGTAGCTAAGAAGGTGTTCCTTCGGGGCGACGGGAAATCCGTTTTCCGGCATACAATAGACGCAACGGAAATTGCACCGGTCGGTGACCGAGATGCGAAGGTAATCGATGGTGCGTCCAAAGGGGTCTTTCATATTCGAGTTTCGAATTACGACCTATAGGACCTATACGGCGTATGGACAGTGTGGCACAGGATTCGCGGGAATCCAAGGAAGCCGGTCCTAGGCCCGTAGAAATCAGCGTAACGGAGAATAAGCCTTGACGTCAGATCAGCAAGACCGGGAAGAGGGAACTGAAGACGTGCAGGGAATGATCGTTGCCGAGATACCGCAAGCCACAACGGGGTGGCGCATCGATGTCGATACGGATTCGGACAATGCTCTCGTTCGGAGGGCCCGCGAAGGAGATTTCGCCGCGTTCGAGCGGCTCTTCGAGCGGCATCGAACGTTAGTGTTCCGTTTCGCCTACCAAATGGTCCCCCGCCGGGACGACGCCGAGGACATGGTTCAAGAGGCGTTCGTTCGGGCCTATCAGAATTTGGACCGCTATCGCGACGAAGCGAAGTTTACGACCTGGCTGCTGAGAATCGTGACCAATCTCTGCACCGACCAGGCGCGGATGTCGACGCGACGCCAAGCGCTCGAGCAGCAAGAATCCGGCGCGGGCTTGGCCTGGATGACGGTCGGCCAGACCGACGATCCGGTGCAGAATTTGGAAGCGGACCGGCGGGTCGAGGCGCTGCGCAAAGCGTTGAACGCACTGCCGGCCCACAATCGGAGCGCGATCATCCTGCGCGACGTGGAAGAAAGGGAATACACCGATATTGCAAAGATTTTGGGTTGTACGGTGGGGGGAGCCAAGCTGCGCGTGCTCCGGGCCCGCCGCGCCCTGAAAGACCGAGTGGGTCCCCTGCTCGGCGAGGAAGCGTAAATGAGACGCAAAACGGAAGATGAACTGATCAGATTGGCGTTCGGCGATTTTGAGCCGGACGAGGCGGATCGGGCGAAGCGGACTCTCGATGAGGACGCTTCGGCCGCCAAGCTCTTTGCGAGCTATGCCGACTTGCGCGAGGGGCTGAAGCAGCTGAAGGCTCCTGAGCATCAACTTTCCACGGAGCGCCTCCGCGAGCGCATTCTCGCCGAGGGGCTCCGCAAAGAAAAAGCGCCTTGGCTGACCTGGCGCTGGTCGCTAACCCCGCTTGCGGTGGCCGCAAGCGCGCTGCTGATCACCTTCGCTTTGAACTCGCGGCAATCGGGGCTTACGAGGCTTCCGGGCGGCGTCGGCGTCGCGATGAACGCGCCGGCCGAAGTGCCTCCGGTGATCGATTGGGAGCCGACGCCTTCGAATGTGGACGAGATCGTTCGCTCGACCGCTTCGGGCGCTCACAATCTTTCGGCGTCTTCGTTAGAGCCGGCGGCGGCGTCTCGCCGCATCAAGCCGGTTTCGACGGCGCGGACGATGACGGCTTCCTTCCGGGGGGCGCCGCGTTCGGAAGGCGCTCGCGCGATCACACCCGAAGAACTTTCGAGCTTGGCGATCGACGGCGCACTGCCGGCCGGCGCCGTGGCCCTTCATGAAGTTGGCACCGGGAGCGATCCTATCGTTCTGATCGGCGCCGACAGCGACGAAACAACCGGCGCGAATCGCGCCACGGAGGTCAGTTCAGCCACCAATGTGGTTATCGGCG
>CAYONY010000329.1:0-3142 GCA_964405415.1 uncultured Fimbriimonadaceae bacterium
AATACTTCCGCAAGACGCTGCCAGAACGAGCGCGCGACGAAGGCAAGACCGATACGCAAAAACAGCAAAAAGGCGGCGTCGTGGAGGGGCAGACCACCGACTTCGTCGTCGCCTACCATGGCTCAGCACGCGCCAAGACGCAGGACCGGCTCAAGAAATTCGCGGCCCTCACAAAGGGCGGCAAACTCGACGCCAAGCTTGTGGAGGAAGGCCGAAACCTCTTGTCGTCCATGCCCAAACTTGCCGGGCAACAAGATTTACGCAAAGCCTACCAGCGTTTCGCCGACGGCAAGACCGATCTGGACTCGCTGGCTGCCGAACGCAAAAACGTGCTCGACAGCATGGTGCTGAGCGAGACCGACGCCCGCCGTTTCGCGACCACCATCATGAACGCGGTCGGCCTGGTCCGAAGAACTTACTACAAGGACGTGGTCAAGGGGCCACTCATCGAAAACGCGGTCACCGGCCTCTTCAAGGGGATCGAGGAAAAGCTCCCGGCACACCTCAAGGAACAAATCGGCAAGGCCAAGGAGATGACCGACGCCGACCTCTATCGCTTGCTGACCGACGCCCGCCAGCAGCTGGGCAAGCGCGAGGACCTCGAAAAGGGCCAGGACATCACCTACGCCCTCAATGGCATGCTGGCCAAGCTCGATCGGCACACCGGGTACATTCCGCCCGAAGTCGTCCGCCGCTTTCGCGACGACACCGCCGGCTCGTTCAAGGGCATCGGCGTGCAAATCCGCCGCCACGATACGCGCGACCAGCTCCAGGTCGTCACGCCGATCTTCGGCAGCCCCGCCCACAAGGCCGGCCTGAAGGCCAACGATATCATCACCACAATCATCTCCGAGGTCGATCCCCAGAGCGGCGCTCCCTATGAAAAACCGAGGATCACCTCCACCAAGGGCATGGCCACCGAGGGCGCCGTCAAGTTAATCCAGGGCAAGGCCGGCACGCGCATCAAACTCCTCGTCGAGCGCGAAGGCGCCAAGAAACCGATCGAGTTCACCCTCATTCGCAACACGATTGAGGTGGAAAGCGTGCTCGGCTACAAGCGCGCCAAGGACGATTCCTGGAACTACGTCATCGATCCCGATAACAAGATCTGCTACGTCCGCCTCACGCAGTTTTCCGAGAACACCTACTCGGAACTGGAAAAAGTAATGCGCGACCTTTACAAGGCCGGGATCAAGGGCTTCATCCTCGACCTTCGCTTTAACCCCGGCGGCGTCCTCGACGGTTCGATCAAGATCGCCGACCTGTTCATTGACGACGGGCTCATCGTCACCGTCCGGCATCGCGGCGGCAAGGAGACCTCCTACGTCGGACGCTCCGACGGCAGCTACCTCACCTTCCCCATGGTCTGCCTCGTCAACGGCGGCTCGGCCAGCGCCAGCGAAATTGTCTCGGCGTGCCTTCAGGACCACGGCCGGGCGATCATCATGGGCTCGCGCAGCTTCGGCAAGGGCAGCGTGCAGACCATCCACGGGTTCGACCATCAGAGTATCCTGAAGGTGACGACCGCGACCTTCTGGCGGCCGAACAATCGCAACCTCAACAAGGCCAGCACCAAGGGCCGCGACGTGGACGAGTGGGGCGTGACCCCCGACAAGGAATTCAATCTCAAACTGCCCAAGAAGGAGGAAAATGATCTCTTCGATCACCTGAGAGAAAGCGAGATCATACGCGCCGGACCAGCGACAACCAAGAGCGATTTCCGCGATCGGCAACTCGACATGGCGGTCGAGTACCTGCGGGGTCAGATTCGCACCGCTTCAAGGCGCGATACGAAACGGGCGGCTCAGAATCGGTGATTCGAATGACGTTCCTCAGGAAACCGACGGTCAAAAGCCGCCGGTTTTTTTTGGCGCGGAGCCGCGGCGAGGAAGGCGAAGATTGTGCCCAATCGCTGAGTTGATTTTCCTATTCGTCCTTGGGCGACACCAGTTGACAGAAGAACATGCGCGGATGACCGGTCGGGGGCTGGCTTCCATCGTTCTCTCCGAGGAATCCGCCAAGGACACCGCGGACGGTCACGTTCTGCCCCTTCCGCAATGAGCGGATCGCCATGCTCGCCGACGCAAATTGAACGTTGGCGGTCTTCGGTTGGGGCCACCCTTTCAGGCTGACGCGCGCGTCCACCATGACGTAGACCTTTCCGAATTCCTCTTTTGGCTGCGAGGCCCCGATGGATTCAATCACTCCCTCGACTTCGAGGACCGTCTTTTGGTTTCCATATTTGTCCCAAAAAGCCTTTGGGCCGCCCGATGGATCGGCCTTGCGCAACTTTTCATACTCCGAGACAAGCGTGGCGCTATGTTCGGGGGTGTATTTGTTGGCCGATTCATAACGGACGCGGTAAACGTTTAGCCCGTTTTCAATGGTTTCTTTGCTTGACTTGTTGGCCTTGCCCGCACCGCCGTCGTTGGAAGAATCTTTTTGTGCCGGGGATGGCCCTCTTCTGGAGCAGCCAACTGCAAGCAAGAGGGTGGTGGAAACGAAGGCAAGCAACAGGAGTGGTTTCATCGGCATGGGTCTCGAAGGTTGGAGCGGAGTCAGGGTTGGCGTGCCCGCCTGTTTCGGTCAGGCCTGGCATCAAACTGGCGCCGGTCAAGGCAGCGACCGTTCCTGCGTGAATCCTAGATTCTTTTTAGGAAGTCGATGTTCAGATCAAAGAGCAGCGGGCCGCTGCGTCAACGTGACGAGGACGGCTCCATATTGTTCCCAGGTCAGCCCATCGACGTTGGCCCTTGGCTGCCCGGTCACGCCATCGACCAGCGGTCCGGCGTCCACCATCACTTCCAGGATTTCTCGCTCCCGTAGCGGATCGAGCAGAGCCACGTCGAGTTGTTGGCCGCGCAAGATCGCCACACCGGCGGCCAGGGCATAGGCCCCCCAGTTGCTGACGCCGGCCACGATGAGGTGGTCGGTCGGAATCCGGCAAGCGACGAGGCCGCCGCCGGGGATGTTGCGCTGGATGACCTCCCAGGATATTTTGCCCATGCCGATCTCATTGCCCCCATCGCCAATGCCGATGGTGACGGGGCGTAGTGCCAACCCCCCCCCCCCCCAACCCCCGGGCGGGGGGGGTAAAATACCCAGCCCCCCGGACAAGAAAAAAGTGATTTCCCCTACCCCC
>CAYONY010000330.1:0-3109 GCA_964405415.1 uncultured Fimbriimonadaceae bacterium
GTGAAGCCACCGCTTTTCAGCAAGCGAATCTCGCAACGCGTCATTTGGCATAGGCAAGGACGGACGCACCGCCTCGATGGATGCGCGGGACCCCAGTTTACGCATATGGTTCCCGGAAAAGGGGCGATTGGGGAAAAGAGGCGGGGATGGTGGAAAAGTGGTTAGGCCGACGCCCGCCAGCGCACATCCAAATCCTTCACCGCCTTGGTCTCATCTAAACGTCCCACAATCTGCGTCGAAGGCGCGTTGTGCAGCAGGTCGGGGTCGGACGCGGCCTCGCGGCAGATGGCCCGCAGCGCCTCGCAAAACGCGTCGAGCGTCTCTTTCGACTCGGTCTCCGTCGGTTCGATCATCAGGCACTCCGGCACGATCAGCGGGAAATAGTTGGTCGGCGGGTGGAAGCCGTAGTCGATCAGCCGTTTGCTGATGTCGAGGGCGCGGACCCCATTCCGCTTCTTGTAGCCTTCGGCGGTAAGCACGCATTCGTGCATGCAAAACCGGTCGTGGGCGGGGGGCAGAATGTTCTTCAGGCGGGCCTGCACGTAGTTGGCGTTCAACACCGACATCCGGGAGATTTGAGGCAGCCCTTCCCGGCCCATCGCGAGCAGATAGGTGTAAGCGCGGACTGCCATCAACGCCTGGCCCCAAAAGCCGGAGACCCGGCCGATGGATTGGGGGCGGTCGGCGTCGATGACCGCTGCAAGGGTCGAGGGTCGAGGGTCGAGGGTCGATCCGGACTCCCCATTCGACCTTCGTCCTTCGTCCTTCGACCTTGCAATGACCGGTCCTGGCAAGAACGGTTCCAGATGCGCCTTCACCGCGATCGCCCCGCATCCCGGCCCGCCGCCGCCGTGCGGGGTGGTAAACGTCTTGTGCAGGTTCAAGTGCATGCAGTCGAACCCATGATCGCCGGGGCGGGTCGTGCCCACCATCGCATTCATGTTCGCCCCATCGCAGAAGACCTGGCCGCCGGCGGCGTGGACCAGTTCGCAGATGCGCTCAATGTTGGTCTCAAAAAGGCCGAGGGTCGACGGGTTGGTGACCATAAACGCGGCCACCGAGGCGTCCAATTTGGATTCAAGGTCCGCCAGGTCGCAATTGCCTTCGGCATCGGTCGCGACCGATTTGACGTCGTAACCGCACCGCGCCGCGCTGGCGGGATTCGTGCCGTGGGCGCTGTCCGGGATCAGGACGATGTTTCGGGTTGCGCCTTCGCCTCGCGATTCGTGATAGGCCTTGATGAGCATCAGGCAGGTCTGTTCGCCATGGGCGCCCGCCACCGGCTGCATGGAGATCCCGGCAAAGCCGGTGACCTCGACGAGGATGTCTTGGACGCCCGCGATCACTTCGAGAAATCCCTGGGCGGTCGCGGCGGGCTGGAGCGGATGGACATGGGTGAACCCCGCGAGCCCGGCCGTCCGCTCGTTGATCTTGGGGTTGTATTTCATCGTGCACGAGCCGAGCGGATAGAAGCCGGTCTCGATGCCGTAGTTGATGTGGCTGAGGTTCGTGAAGTGGCGGATCAGGTCGAGCTCGGCGATCTCCGGCAGGTTCAGCTCAGCGCGGGTTTCGCCCAAGACGGCCGCCAGGTTCACGGCCGGAGTGTCGCAGTGGGGGACGTTGCAACCGGTGCGGCCGGAGCGGGACTTTTCAAAAAGGAGGGTCGGTTCGGGAACGGTCTTGGTGGGCATTGGGGGTTGGCGTGAGTTTACCAACCGGCGCCCCCGGGCCTGTCATCCCGCAATTTTGCGTGCACGAGCCCCGAAAACCGCCGCTATACTTAATGGAAGTGACTTCCCGCGTCCGATTGGCCGCCGGAGTTTGAGCTTGGAGGAGGAGACAATGAAAGTCTTTCGATGTATGTCCGCATCGGCGCTGCTTGGAATTGCGGCCGCCGCAATGTCCCAACCCTTGTTTGCCGACGATTTCGACGCGGACCATACGGCCAACTGGCAGATCAACAATGGCCCGACGGACAGCAACGTCGATGTGTTCTTCGACTACAGCACGCTGGGGATCCCTTCGGCGCCCCGATCCGTGGGCGGCACGACCCGCGGCATGCGATTCGAAGTCAATCGCGTGAACGGGATTTTTGGGGGCGTCAGCGCATCGCCGATCGGCCAGAGCTTCTCCGGCAACTATAAGGTCACCGCTGATGTGTGGCTCAACTTCGTTGGGCCCGCTCCTGCCGGCGGCAGCGGCACGACGCAAGTCGCCGGAATGGGCGTCATGACGGCCGGCACGACGGTGCAGTGGCCCGGCGGACTCCAGGACAGCGTGTACTTTATGACCACGCTCGACGGCGGTTCATCCGCCGACTGGCGGGCCTATTCGCCCGCGGCGGGCACGAGCTACCCCGACGGCAGTCCGGTCTATTTCGCGACGACTCGCAACTCGTCGAACGCTTATTACTCGGTGCTCGGCGGCGGCACCCCGCCGCCCGCCCAGACCGCGATGTGGCCCGGGCAGACGGGGGCAGCTCAAGCCGGATGCATCGGCTTTGCTTGGCACGAGATGCTGATCACGAAGACCGGCAACACAGTGCTTTTCACCGTCAAGAACCCCGCTAACGGGGTTTCGCTCGACATAGCCCGTGTCGATGTCACCGGAATGGCTGGCCTGGGTGGCTCAAACATCGTTCTGAATATGTCGGACACCAACGCATCCAGTTCGACCGATCCCAACGACTTTTTGAATGCGGCGATCTTCGACAACCTTTCGGTCGTTCCCGAGCCGGGGACGATGGCTGCGCTGGGCCTTGGCGCGCTCGCGCTGCTTCGTCGCCGCCGAAAATAGAAAGAGATCCTCCTCCAAACGAAACAGCCCCGAAGCGATCGCTTCGGGGCTGTTTTGATCCGGGATCGGCGAAAACGGCCTTTCTTCTGGGCGGGTCAATTCCGAGACCCGAGTTCAGGGCCTTTCTTTGAGACGCGAGCGAAGGGGTTCCAGATCGGCCGGCTTTCATTTCCCAAAGGGTTCCGATTGGGGAGGCGCGCCGAGCAAGCTTGGCTGGGCTCAAGCGCGACGCAAGCTTCGCGCACGCCAAAGCCGCAGCGGCATCCCGCTGCGTGACGTGGCGAACGTGGCGTGCGCCTTAAAAAGCGCGACT
>CAYONY010000331.1:0-3061 GCA_964405415.1 uncultured Fimbriimonadaceae bacterium
GATGAAATACGCCATGCCGTCATTCAAGCCACGACGACGCTGGGCTTTCCGCGGATGATGACGGGCTTGGCGTGGGTGGAGGATGTGCTGACGGCTTGAAGGGTGAAGGGGAAGTCTCAAAAGGGAACGCGCCGAGAGCACGAAGGCTCTCGGCGTTTGTCACGGAACGGGTGGGGTTTCCCGTTCGCCGCGGCTTCAGTACTTGCTGCCCGGGCCGTAGCCGACCACCGCGCCCCACATGAGGTCTTCGAAACGGTCGGTGTTCAGGTCGACGCTCATCACTTTGCCCCAGCTGAGCACCCGGAATTTCACCCGGTCGCCGATCGACTGGACGTCGAAGAGCAGGACCCAGTGGCTGGGCACGTTGGCCCCGCCGGTGGGCTGGCCGGGAAGGTACTGGTGGTCCACAAAGAGGGCCGCCACGTTGCCGCCCTTAACCGCTTCCCACGCGACGCTCAGCTCCTTCTTCTCGCCCCAGGCGTACGTCGAATTGTAGTCCGACTTGTCGCAGCCCAGGATCGTCTCGAACCAGCCGCTCATCTCGCCCGGTGAGGTGATGCCGGCGAACTTGTCGCCATCGTCGTAGTCGAAGATCGCATTCTCGGAATCGCGCATACTGGCGGCCAGCATCCAGTCGACGTTGGCGGTATCGGTGGGCACGGCGGCGGAATAGAGGTGAGCGCCGGGCTGAACGGTCTTACCGCGTGAAGTGTATCTGCCGGTTTCGTACATGGTCTTGGCCATGTGGACGTAGCGCTCGGGGTCCTTCAAGGCCAGAGCCATGAGGACGGTCATGGGCCCGCAGAGCGACTGCTTCTTTTGATCCATCTTCCACGGATGGTCGATGCGATCCATGATCTCCTCGATCATTTTCGCCTTGTTGATCTTCGTGAATTTGCCGGCGGTCGGGCTGGTCCGCCAATTCTCAAGCGCGACGAACGCCTTCATTTTGGGCGACATGCCGGCCGCCGCTAACTTCAGATCGTAGGTGATCGTGTAGTCGGCGTCGTCGCGGGTGAAGCGTCGCGAAACGTTGGTGCCTCCGGCGGTGGTGGGGGTGATGGAAAGGGTGCCGAGCAGGTCGTCGGCATCGGGCGAATCCAGATCCCAGAGCTCGATCTTGATTGACTTGGCGTACTTGTAGGTTTTGTTGAGCGTCCAGGTCTGGCCATCGTTCAAGCGGTAGTTCAGCTTGATCGGCGTCGTTGCGCCGTCGACAAAGATCCGGAGCTCGTTGTTGTCGGCGCCGGTCCAATCTTCGGTGGACTTGCAGTAGATCTTCTTGATGCTGATATCGTGGGCGTGGGCGGCTCCGGTGAAGAGCGCGGACAGGCCGGCGGCGAGGACAAGGCGCGGGATGGAATAGTTGAACATCGTTGGGGAACCTCTCTTTCACGGCGGCCCTTGGAGGGGCTCGCTACGAAGAGAATTGTCTGCTCCGGTCGGGGGCTCAGCGTGAAATGGGGCGTGAGCCGAGCGTGAATGTTGCCGAACGGCGTGAAAGAATCGTGGTTTGGGCGGCCCCAAGTGGCCATCGAAGACGCCTCAAAGCCATCGCGCGGCCCGGCCCGTTCAGCCCTTTCGGGCCAAATGGAACCAGGAGCCGGTGTACTTTTTGTTCTGCATGTGGAGGATGCGCCCGCCCCGCACGGCTTCGAAATAGATCGCATAGATCTCGGTGGCATCGTTAAACCGGTGGTCCATTTTCATTTCCCAATTCGAGACCGAATAGCTGCCCTTGAACTTCTGCTGGAAAAACCCCATATTGCCCACCATTCCGGAGGCGCCTTTGTGTTCGCTGGCATACGACCCGTCCTTATTGAAGAGAAAGGTGTCGCTGGTGGCCACCGCGTTCATGCCCATGTAGTTGCCGGAGACTGTGCTGTAGTAATCCATCGCGGCCGAATCGCTGGCGTTCCACGTGCCGGAAACATCGTTGGGACCGACCGCGAACCGGTTGTAGCCTCGCATGCCGGGAAGTTCGGGATAGACCCCTTCGCCCGCCTTGGGAAAGGCCTTGCGGAAGGTGGCCTCATCTTTGGCGACGGCCAAAGTGGGCATCATGCGGCCCGAATTGGAACTGACGTACAGCGCGAGGAAGCACTTCTTCCCGGTGGCGGGGTCGGTGCCGGTGCCTTCGATATAGGGGGGCGGAAGGATGTCGCCGGGTCGGCGCACGGGATCGGTCGTTTCGACGCGGAATTCCCGGCGAACGAGCGAATCCCAACAGTAGAAGTCGCCGCCTCGACGACGCGAGTCATCGTCGTAGGCCAGGGCGAAATAGGCGTAGACGCGAAGATCGGGCTTGGCGATGGCGACGCGTTCGGCTTCGATGGTGGCGACCCAGCCATCGTCGAAGTTGGTTTGGACGAAGGCGAAAGCGCCGCCGGCCGCCGGTTTGGGCGCGCCCCCGTTTCGGACAACTTCCGGCTTGGCCAGCTTGATGCCCTCGAGCGGGGCGTCCCACTCCTGATAGAGCTCTTGACTATTGGTGACCACAAGGAAGCAAAAAAGCCGGTTTTGATTTGAATAAGTGGACAAAAGCACGATCGCGGGCAACCCTTCGAACTTGAATTGGGTTCCGCCGGCATATTGCTGCCAGCCGTTTTTCTTTTCACCCGCTTTTGGATCAACCGATTCGTCGATCTTGAGCGCGACCTTCACCTTGTTTTCCCAGGTGCCCACGAAGTCTTTCTTGGCGTCGCCGCTGCCCTCGATGGAGCGAAAGAAGGTGACGAGTCCGAACTTTCCGTCGTCGGTGGTTTTGGAAAAGACCAGCGCATCTTCGCGTATCTCCTTTTTCCAATCTTTCGGCGGTGAATACGCGGCGACGTCGAATGCCTCTTGGGGGGAGGCGAGGCTTACGATCAGCGCGGGAAAAAGGCAAGCGAGCAGGTTTCGCATCGTTACCGATTTTGGGCTAAGCGGGGCGGGCCGTGGCTACGGCGGCGACCCGAACGAAGGCGACGCGCGTGCGTTTGCGAGAGGGGAAGGGTGGTGGGCCGTGAAGGACTCGAACCTTCGACCCGCTGATTAAGAGTCAGCTGCTCTACCAACTGAG
>CAYONY010000332.1:0-3057 GCA_964405415.1 uncultured Fimbriimonadaceae bacterium
GCGGATAGAGGCGGCATCGGTGTTCCTCAGAGCAATCTTACCTCACGATTTGGTAAGGCGACCAACTTAGTACTTAAGTTTTTTCAATCTGGTGAATCGGCCTTGTCCACTGGCAAATCGCAAAAAACAGTAGACAAAGTGCGTGTATACTTCGTCTACAAGTCGAGCCCCGGGCTCGGATTGAGGTTGAGGGAGCAAAGCGATGGCCAAAGGATTAACAAAGCGGCAGCAGATGATTCTGCAGTTTATTCTCGATTATGTGCAGCGCGAGGGCTACCCGCCTTCCATCCGGGAAATCGGGAAGGAGTTCAGCATCGGGTCGCTGCGTGGGGTGACCGTCCATCTTGACGCCCTTGAGCGCAAGGGCTACATCAACCGCTCGAACACGCCTCGCTCGATCAAGATCGTCCACCCAAGTTTTCAGACCGCGAATCGGAGCGTGATGCTTCCCCTCGTGGGCACGATCGCCGCCGGTATCCCCATTCAGGCCCAAGAAAACGTGGAGGATCTCATCCCGGTGCCTTCGGAAATGGTCCGCAACATCGAGCATGCGTTTTTGCTTCGGGTTCGGGGCGATTCAATGTCCGGCGAGGGGATCATGCCGCGCGATCTGGTGGTGGTCCGGCCTCAGCAGACGGCGAACCATGGCGATTTGGTCGCGGTTCTTCTTGGCGATGAGGCCACGGTCAAGCGGCTCCATCTGGACCCTAAGGGCGCCAAATTGATGCCCAGCAACCCGGCCTACGATCCAATCGTGATCGACACCGAAGATGCGCGCGTGATCGGCCGCATCGTCGGCCTGATTCGGGATTACGAAGGCATGGCGTTCTAGCCGCTAACCCGGCAACGCGAATTCCTTCGCGTCAAACGTCTTGTTGAAGTTGTAGCCGGCTTGCCAAAGGACCTTCCATTCGCCGCCGGCCGCCTCCGTGCGGTTCACCTTGATCGTTACGGGAAGGTAGCGGACCCCATCGATCACCATTTCGATTTCGCAAGGGCCCAGCTTTTTCGCCGCATCTGGCGTGCGCCGGGCCGTGATGCGATAGCTGATCACGTCGCGGCCCTGCCATTTCATTTTGCGTTCGGCGATCTCCCCCTTAAATCCGGACGCGCCTGACATAAGGCTTGTCATATAGGGCCGCCAGGCATCCTTGCCATCGGTCAGGCCGAGAAATGCGAGCTTGGGAAAAAGGGTGGGCCACTTTTCGACGAGCTGCTTGCCGGCAAGAGCGGCCTCGGGGCCAGACGAGCTGATAGGCCGGGGTTTGCCAAAGCCGCCCGTCGGCGAAGTCTGAGCCTTTTTGTTGCCGTCCGAGCGAACCTCGGAAAGACCGGGCATTGCCGCCAATTGAAGGGTTTGGATACTGTAGGTCTTGTAGTCCTGGACCTTGATGAAGCACTTGACCTGTCCGTTTTCGCGGGGCGTCTTGATCGTCGAGATTGCTTCGCCGTACGTCCCTTTCATCTCACGGATTGCCTTGCCGATACGGTCGGCCAATGCGGCCGGAGTCAGCGAGGTCTTTTTCCAGACTCCCTCACCGGTCTTTTCGATGGCGAAGGCTTTCGGATTCAGTTCGGGGGGTTTGGGGATGTCTTTCGGTGAAATGCGCATCGGATCGGGCGGCAAGCCGGTTTTCCCCGGTTCGCCCTTGCCCGGGTCGGCCTTTGCGGATGCTTCGTTTTCGCGCGCCTCGGCTTTGTTTGTGCCGAGCTCGTTCTTTCTTGCGGCCGCTTCCTCGACCGTCTTTGAGGCGGGCTTGATGGAATCCGAAGGTCGGCCACAACCGGCCAGAATCGCGAGGAGGGCCAAGGTCAGGCTCGCGGCAAACCCCTGGGTGACCCGATTCATGGTTGGGCCTTCTCCACGGAAGGTGCGTCGAGGGGCCCAAGTTTGGCCCAATAGCTCAGGTCGATTTCGGGAAACGGAGCGTCCTTCTGGCGGCATTCCTGAATGAAGACGTTTTCCGATTCGCTCGGAGTTCCTCCGGTATGCATACGGTCGGCGATCGCGGCGAGCTTTTCAAAACGGTCGATATGATCGGCAAACCGGATTTCCGCATAGTCCCGGGCGGCAAAGGTGGAGATAAGGAATTGCCAGTCCGAAGCTTCGGCCAAAAGAAGTTCTCTCGCCGCCTGTTCGACGACCTCGCGCGCGGGCCCCGCCGCATAGTCGCGCGCCATTTGCCGCAGTTTCCGTTCGGCCGGATAGAGCCGTTCCCACGTCCAAACGTTTTGATCGTTTAACCAAATGTAGTGATAGCCACCTTCACCCCAGGAGCCTTCCGGCAAGGTGATGGCCGCGCGGGGCGGCTCGATATCGAGCAGATCGCCGCCCGAGACGAGCTCGATGTCGGGATCGTGATGGAGCCGCCGGGAGGCTTCATAAAGAAACTCGGGCCCCTCCCACCACCAATGGCCAAAA
Organism: uncultured Fimbriimonadaceae bacterium; assembly: GCA_964405415.1. Lineage (GTDB taxonomy): Bacteria > Armatimonadota > Fimbriimonadia > Fimbriimonadales > Fimbriimonadaceae > CAYONY01. Next base: position 2,423 of record CAYONY010000332.1, read on the forward strand.
AGCTCGGTGTCGTACATCGCGACGACGGTGCCGGGCCGATCGGAAAGCCCTCGATAGTGCCCAAGCGTTCCCTTGAGGGTCCGAACGAAGTCCTCGGCGTGGTTGGCCAAGTTCTCATAGGCCCGCCACGGTTCGTAGGGCTGCTTTTTGCCCAGGTCGCGCTTGTCTTCGCTGATCCGCCAATAGCGCAGCCGGCCCGGATAAAGTTGCTTGTGAAACTCGAGGTAGTGCGGATCGCCGGGATACCCATGCTCGCCCGACCACACTTTGATCGTCGTCTCCGGATCGCGGGCAAAGCACACGACCCCATTGGCCAAGGCGTAATGTTCGTATTCGCTGCGAAACTCGGGCGGGGGGCTGAAGTACTTGCTGCTTCGGGCGAAAAGCTCGGCAAGCTGGGGGAAATTGGCGGCGTAGGTCCCCAGGGGTTCACCGCCGCGGATCATGTGCGAGTCGGTGAAGAAGTATTCGATGCCTTCTTCCTGAAGAAACTCCTCCACGCCTTTCCGTGGCCAGGGAACCTCAGATTCGCCCACTGGTGATTTCCAGGCGTAGGCGGGCCGATAGGCGCACTCGGGAAGCCAGATCCCGCGGGGGGACCGGCCAAAATGGCGGCGGTAGGTCTCAACGCCCAG
>CAYONY010000333.1:0-3014 GCA_964405415.1 uncultured Fimbriimonadaceae bacterium
GCGACGAAGTGGAAGTCGTCGTGCTGGAGGTTCGGGGCGAGCAGGTGCGGCTGGGAATCAAGGCGCCCAAAGATGTGGCGGTCCACCGCAAAGAGATCTACGAGCAGATTCTCGAAGAGAATAAGGAAGCGGCTCAAACCCGGCCGGAAGACGTGCCGGAGTGACTATCCTTTCAGCGCATTCCTGAACTCATCGACCGTCAAGCCAGCGGTTCGAATGAGGCTTCGCAGAGTTCCTCGATCGAGTTCGCGGTGAAGGGGGATGGAAAGCGAAATCGGGACTCCCGACTTGATCAAAACAACATGGCTGCCGCTCTGACGATCGTTATCCCAACCCAGGCGCTCAAAAGCTCGGATCGCTTCAGCTCCGCTACAAACCGGCAGGTCGCCCATTAGGCCGCGATCTTCACTTGTCGGCGAATCACCGTTTCCGGCAAGCCATGAGCTCGCCGAGTCTCCAAGCATAACTTGATCGCGTCCTGGATCATCTCAAGCGCCTCGTCCTCCGTTCGACCCTGGCTGACGCACCCCGGTATGGAAGGGCACTCCACCACCCACCAGCCGTCCTCGCCGGGGTAAAGCTCGACATCGAAAACGCGTTCCATAGGCCAATTATACGGAGGCGAGAGAGGGACAACAACTATTGTTGAGAAGTGAATACGTGAAAACTATCACAATTGAGTGGCAACCGTGAACCGCTTAGCGTTCTTCATTCCGATCGTGTTGGTCGCTGCCCTCGCTCAGGCAGACATTGGACCTTACCCTCCGACCAAGGCTGAAGCCACCGCGCGGCGGTTCTTGAAAGCCGCAACGCTCCCCTCGTCTCAACCTTGCCTCTACCAAGCCATCGAATTCGACGGAACGCACGAATTCCTCTTTGGCGAGAAGGACGGCCTTTACGGCGGAATTGCTCGAGTTAGCGTCTGTTCCTGGAACGGCGAGGTCATCAGCTTCACGAACCACCTAAGTGCCACGGCGAGGCGCAAGCCTCTGCCCAAGGGCCACAAGCGCCAAGTCACGACGGACGACCAGGCCACTCGACAGGCCCAGTACTGGGCGGACAGAATTGGCCTCCCTCAAAGTGCGCGAATTCCCGGCAAGCCCCAATTCGGCCGGAAGGCTTGGGTCTCGGTTCAGGTTCGGGAAAAGGCGCCCCACGGATATGAATTCTTCGGCGGTTTTCCGGAGTTCGCGACATTTCGAATCGATGTCGTCGATGGCGCCCTTTATGAGTTTCATTTGTATCCACGGCGCATCGTGGAATCGTGGACGCTTAAGGTCAAGCCGAAGGATCTTCAAGGGCAAGCAATAGCGGCATATCGACAGGGCCTGATCGTGGCCAAAGAGAAGCCGACCACGTTGCCGCCCAAAGTCGAGGTTGGCTACACCATGAATCCAGCCAAGAGCGACCTATACGACCCCGGCAAGGGAAGGCGCGTGCATTACAAGGTCCTTGGCGTCCGATTCACCTTTCCAACCTCCGGAGAGATGGGAATGAAGGACTGGGTCGAATTCGACGCCGGAACCGGAAAGCTGCTCAAAGTTTGGATTGCGGAGCGGCACCACCACGAGCGCGCGCCGCCGCCCAACAAGTTCGAACCCAAGCGCGGCAAGTAAACTCCCCCCATGCTCCTCCGCTTCGGCGTGGATGGCCTCAGTCCCGAATGGCCCGCCGCTATCGTCTGCATCGGTACCTTCGATGGCGTCCACCGGGGCCACCAAGAGGTCATCGGAGCTGCTGTCGCGCAAGCCCGTAAGGACGAGCTTCCCAGCGTCGTCGTCACCTTCGACCGCCATCCCCTGGCCATCCTCGCCCCCGAAAAGAACCCCCCCGACGTGGGAACCCTGGGCCAAAACCTTGAGCAGTTCGAGCAGCTCGGCGTCGACGTGGCCGTCGTGCTCAAATTCGACCCAGCCTTGGCCGACACCCCGGCGGAGGCGTTCTTCGAAAACGTCCTCCAGAAAGCCCTGCACGCCGAGAAAGCCGTCGTCGGCCACGATTTCGCCTTTGGCAAGGGCCGCCAGGGAACGCCCGAATGGCTCGCCGAACGGCTTCCGACCCAAGTTATCCCGCCCTTCGAACTCGAGGGCCATCGGGTGAGCAGCAGCCGAGTTCGAAAGGCGATTTCGGAGGGCGACGTGCAGACCGCCGAACGTCTCCTCGATCGAAGATGGGCCCAAGAAGGCGTCGTCGTTTCCGGCCAAAAACTGGGCCGGACCCTCGGCTTTCCCACCATCAACTTGGCTCGCGCCGGCAACCAAGTGCTGCCGGCCGACGGGGTCTATGCCGGCCAGGCCCAGACCACGAAAGGAACGTTCAAAGCCGCCATCGGCGTCGGGCTCCGGCCCACGATTGGCGAAGGCCCGCGAACGATCGAGGCGTTTTTGATCGACTATCCGGGTGAGAGCCTCTACGGAACCCCGGTCCGGCTGAGCTATCGTAAACGGCTCCGGGACGACCGGAAGTTCGATTCCTTGGAGGCGCTAAAGGAACAAATGGCCCAGGATGTCGCCCAGGCCGCCCAAGTGGAGTAGAGAAAGCCATGAACTCAGGCACTCGCGCCGTGACCCTTTTTATCGCCGTCGCCTCCGTCGCTACGGTGGCCCGCTTTCTCCTTTTCAGTGAAGATCCGCCCGATCGCACCCAGATCCAGACCGCGCTCAAGGACTCGCTCGAGGCCGGCAAAGAGGGCCGGTCGGGCAGCGTCATCGAGCTCCTCGCCCGCGATTTCGAAGTGAACGGCTACACCCCCAACAGCAGCGAGATCAGCCGGATGATCAAAGAATACAAGCCGGAAATCACGGTTTTGAATCCGGAGCCGGCGGTGGATGGCGACCGGGCCGAGATCGTCTCGACGGTCAAGATGTCGCTCAAAATGCCGATCAAGCAGGACTTCGACATTCAGAACGTCACGTTCGCGTTCGTGAAAGTGCCCTCGTCGAAGTGGGTGTTCGTTCCGACCAAGGTCTGGAAGCTGCGCCCGGACCCGGCCTGCACGCCGGCCGCGACCCGCG
>CAYONY010000334.1:0-2960 GCA_964405415.1 uncultured Fimbriimonadaceae bacterium
GTCTGGTGCAGCATCAGCGGGCTTTCGGTGGTCCAAGGCGCCATCCTGCGGTAGAGCTGCCGCACCGCCAGGCCCCGCCGCTCTCGATCGGCCGAATCGTGCAGCAATTCGAACACGCTGAAGCTCTCAAGGTTCTTGCCGGGCGCGATATCGGCGTCCGGACCCAAAGGCGGCGCGGCCTCCAGCAAACAGGGCGTCTCCAAGTTGTAGTTCACCTGCGTCCCGAATGCCTTGTCCGGGAGAATCCGAACCGCCCGGTTCGAGTTGCCCATCGACATCCCGGCGAACGTGTAGTCCGTCGTCACCGTAAGATTGGGCTCGCGCCAGGCGTTATGCGAATCCACCACCGATTCGGGCTCCACCAGCCCCAAAATCTCGGCGCGAAAAGCATTCAAACGGAACGGCGTCTCGCCCTCGTTGACGATCCCGATCCGCTTCAGCATCAAGGGGATGCCATCGAACAGTTCATATCGAACGATCACCAGCGCGCCTTTGGGCGCGCCCGGTGGCGGCGCGTAGAAAAAGACGAGGGCCGCCCCCTTCGGAGGCCAGTCCGCCGGCGCCGCGCGGCGCGCCTTTCCCCAAGCCATGCGAGCCACCGGCTTGCCGACCTCGTAGCGCAAAAGCCGGAACGCTTTGGGGTCGGCCTGGAGGCTCTCGATCCAAGATTCGGTGAGAAACGCAAGGTTCGGTTGGCCCACGAGTCCGCCCACCGGAAATTCCGTCCCGTTCAGCGTCACCGTCGCCTCCGGCTTGACCGCCCGCAGCATCGATTCGCCCGTCACGAGGTTGTCGAACGCCACCGTGGCGACATTCGGGGCAAGGCGAAAGCGCCGAGCCGCCAAGCCATTGGCCAAAACGATCTCGTTCGGCTTGCCCGTGCGAAAGACCCCCGCCTTCTCCTTGACCCGGTGCACGAGCCAATCCCCGCTTGCCGGCTTCCCGGTCCAGAGAGGCAGTTCCTGATGTCCGAGTGCAGTAATCGTCGTCATCGCAAGCAGGGCCAACATCCGGCAAGGTTTACCCGTTGCCGAGTCAAGGAAGCCCCTTAACGCGCCGTTAACCAAGCGAAGCGACACAATAGGAATCGGATGAAGCTGCTGATCGTGGACGACGAGCCCACCCTCGTCGAGACGGTGCAGAACCGCATGCGTAAAGAGGGGTACTCCACCTTTACCGCCGGCTCCGCCGAAGAAGGTATGCGGCTCTTCAAGCGCGTAAGGCCGGACCTGATCCTGCTCGACATCATGCTGCCCAACCGATCCGGCTTCGACCTTTGCCGCGCGATCCGCAAAGACAGCGCCACCCCAATCATCTTCCTCACCGCGCGAGGCGATGAAAACGAGCGCATCAAGGGCCTCGAAATGGGAGCCGACGACTACGTGGTCAAGCCCTTCAACCTCGCCGAACTCGCGGCCCGTGTGAAGGCGGTGCTGAGGCGCTCCCCTGCCGAAACCCTTCAAGAAACGGTCGAGCGCGGCCCGCTGACCATCGACCCCAAACGCCACGAAGCCACCCTGGACGGGCGCCCCCTGGCCCTCTCACCCAAAGAGTTTTCCCTCCTCTACTTCCTGGCCCGAAACGCCGGCCAGGTCTTCTCCCGCGAAGCGCTGCTCGACCGGGTTTGGGGCAAAGATGCCTTCGTCACCGCCCGAACCGTCGACGTCCATATTCGTTGGCTGCGTAAGCGCGTCGAGCCCGACCCCGATCAGCCGGTTCGCCTGCTCACCGTCCGTGGCGTCGGCTACAAGTTTGTGGAAGCCTGATCCGTTCCCATTGGGCGCGGTAGCCTAGGCCATGTCCAAAGTCTGGTTCGTCACCGGGTCCTCCACCGGGTTCGGGAGGCTCCTTTGCCAAGAGCTTCAGAAAAAAGGCGAGCGCGCCGTCGCCACCGCCCGACGTTTGGAAAGTGTCCAAGACCTGGCCGGCGAAACCACCCTCGCCGCCCAACTCGACGTCACCCAACCGGACACCATCCGCGCCGCCGTGGCCCAGACCGTGGACCGCTTCGGAAGGATCGATGTTCTGGTCAACAACGCCGGCTATGGCGAAACCGGCGTCATCGAAGAGTTCGACGTCGAACGTGCGCGGCGGCAGTTTGAGACCAACGTTTTCGGGGTGCTGAACGTGCAGAAAGAGGTCTTGCCCATCATGCGAAAGCAGGGCTCGGGGCACCTGCTCCAGCTCTCCTCGATTTCCGGGCTTGCCTCGTTCCCGTTCGTCGGGATGTACTGCGCCAGCAAGCACGCGCTCGAGGCGATCAGCGAAGCTCTGGCCAAAGAGGTCGAGCCGTTTGGGATCAAAGTCACTTTGATCGAGCCCGGCCGGTTCCGCACCGATTTCGCCGGCCGCTCCCTGGGCCTTCCCGAAGTCAAACCCGGTCCCTACGAGGAGCTGACCCGGCAGCGCATTCAAATGTACGCCGAGATCGACGGCAACCAGCCCGGCGATCCCCAAAAGGCGGTGCAAGCGATGATCGCCGTCATCGAATCCCCGAACCCGCCCCTGCGCCTCCTCTTGGGCGCCGACGCTTACCAATGGGCGAACGAAAAAATCGCCCGGATGCAGGCGGACTTCGAAGCGTGGAAGGACGTGAGTTTGGGAACCGATTTCGAAAAGGTTGGAGTGTAGTCCTGCTCCCCGCGACCGTTCTTGTCCTGCCTTCTTCGGGACAAGAAAGGGGCACTATGCCAAACTCTCCCCCATGAGCAACCTGGGGATCACATCCCGAGAAGAGAATTTCAGCGAATGGTACAACGACCTCGTCCTTCGCGCCGAGCTGGCCGACTATTCTCCCGTCCGCGGCTGCATGACCATCCGCCCGCGCGGCTACGCCATCTGGGAGCTCATGCAGGGCGCCCTCGACGGCATGTTCAAAGCCACCGGGCATGAAAACGCCTATTTCCCCCTGCTCATCCCGCTTTCGAACCTGGCCAGCGAGGCCGAGCACGTCGAAGGCT
>CAYONY010000335.1:0-2943 GCA_964405415.1 uncultured Fimbriimonadaceae bacterium
ATCTCCCTCCCCCACCCCTCCCTCATTTTCGCTGCGCAAAAACGAGGGAGGGGCTCGCTCACTTCTTCACAAACTTCTTCTTGGTCTTGTCGAAGCCGAGGTCGACCTTCTTGTTGTCGAAGTGCCAGACCGGGCTGCCGGACCGCTGATAGAAGCACTGGTAGCTGCTGAGCAGGGACGCCATGAGCCGGCGCGTCGTGCGGCGCACCACGTTGACCTCGGCGAGCAGGGTCAGGAAGTCGGCGCCTTTGGGCCAGTGGCCCATCACTTCGATCAGGATATCGAGGGTGCTGGCGGTCTCGCTTTCGGCCTGGATTTGGCGAAGCTCTTCCATCCGCTGGTTGCTGATGTAGACCACCGGGTCGGTCTGCTCTTCCCAGGCAAACTCGAACACATTGGGCCGGGGCGTCTTTTCGAGGGTGAAGACGGCGCCGCTCTCGACCGGCTGCTCATACCACCAGTCGACCAAGTTGTAGAGCAGGCGGGCATCGTGGTTGGCCCAGACTTGGAGCTCGCGGCCGTTCGGATCGGTAAAGATCAGCTCTTGCACCGCCGGGTGAGGGGCCAGCCAATCGGTGGGCACTTGGCACATCGGGAAGGTTCCGAGCTCACGATGGATCGATTTGAGCACGAGACGGAGCTTGTCGGGCATCGTCTTGGGCGCAGGGAGGATGTCCTCATCGAGCACATCGGCGGCGAGCGGGTGCTGAAGGAGCTTGCGGAGCGAACTGCTGAGGCCCTCGTCGGTGAGTTCGACATCGATCGGTTCGCCTTCGTCGTCGGTCGCTTCGCTCTTGACGAACTGGAACGGCTCGGGCACGCTGAAGACGAAATCGGGGGCGCTGTTGGGCTTGCGGAAACGGTCGGCCCCGACCCACCAGACCGTGCTCTCGGCTTTGAGGGCGTCGATGAGGTTGGCGAGATCATCGGGGAAGGTCTTGTTGGCGATGGTGATCTCGTATTGCTCTTCGAGGAGGCGCGTGGCGGTGACGGAGGCCTCGGACGCGGCCACTTTTTTCGCCATCGTTTTGATGTCGGCGGCTTTGACGTCGATCGGCGCGGCGTCTTCGACTTCGATGGTGGGGGCCAGCTTATCGGCCAGTTTGATGGCGGTGGAGATCCACTTCTTGGCTTCTTCTTCGGGGTAGAGCACGCCATCGGCGCCATAGACATATCCGGCGGCGCTGATGATCTCGCCGAAGAACTTGCGGCCGTCGAAGATGAGGATCGCGCGGGGGTCTTGCGCATTGAGCTTCAGCCACGCGCAGGCGCCGAGCACTTTGGCTTTGACCGGCGCGGCCAGCTTGAGGGCTTCTTCGGCGGCGCCGGGCTTGCGCCAATCGACCTTATCGACTTTTTTGGCGGCTTCCGCGACTTCCTCGGCGGTCAACTCGTAGAGCGCGTAGGCCCGCTCGATGGTTTCATCGGTGGCCAAGAACGCCCATTCGGAGAGGGCGATGGCGCCGTCGTCGGTGAGGATGAGATGCGGGTCGCCCAAGACGGAGCGGCGGAGCCGCTCGGCGACGTCGTCGCCAAATTCGGGATGGAGCCGCTGGACTTCCGTCTCGATCAGCTCGACGGGGGTCGGGCCGCCGAAGCGGTCGACGATAAGCCGGACGGTTTCGATGAGCGGCCGGCCCTGGCCCTCGAGCCTCGAGGTGGGAATCCACCGTCGGTCGTGGTAGACGAAGCGGTCGGGGTTCGAGGCGAGCAGGAGCCGGACGGCAGAGAGGCCGAGGCCGACGCCGGCAAGCCGCTCGGCGAGCTCGCCCAGTTTGAGCGAGGAGTCCATATCGGTAAGCTCGCGCAGGATGAGCCGGTCGGCATAGGCGCGCGCGCGCAATTCTTCGGGCTGAATGGAAATCGTCTTGGCCAAGGGGGAAATCCTCGCGAGGTGCGGACGCCATGGCGGGACCGCTCGTCGCAGTCGATTATTATGACAGGTTCGGGGCTAACTTCGCGCACCGATTCTTCCGAAAAAGCGTATATCATAAGATGATGCGTCGTGCGTTCACGCTGATCGAGCTGCTCGTGGTGATTGCGATCATTGCGATCATCGCGGCGCTCGTGTTTCCCGCCTTTGCCCGGGCCAAGGCGAGCGCGAAGCAGACCCATTGCCTGGCGAATCTTTCGCAGATCGGGCGGTCGATGCTTCTCTACATGAACGACTATGACGACGTCTTTCCGCAGGCGCTCGACGCGTCGGACCGTTACGCCTCGACGATCTGGGGCGGGAAGCCGGAGTGGGCGGGCCGTTTGGGGCGGATGCCGATGATGCACGAAGTGCTGCAGCCGTATCTGAAGTCGAAGGAAGTGTTTCGTTGTCCTTCCGATACGGGCACGAAGATGCTGGACAACCATTTCCCGATCCAGCTGCCCTGCGCGCCGAGCATGTACCAGACGTACGGTTCGAGCTATTTCTTCCGGACGGAGATCGCCTTTCGCGAGATGACGGGGACGAGCTTCCAACGGCCGGCGGAAGTTAACGTGATGTTCGATGGGGCGGGGCATTGGCACGGCGGGGCGCGGCGGCTGGAGCAAAACGACACGTTCCAAGAGGTTTTCGAGCTGCGGCGGCAGTTCCGTTACAACACGCTTTTTGGCGATATGCACGCTAAATCGCTGGCCTACGGGCAGCTTCAGGCGGCGTGGGCGGTTCCGCTGTAGGCCGGACATTTGGGGTTTGGCGTTTCCGGGAGTGCTTTTACGGCCGGGGATACGTTCTCGCGTGAGGGTAAACGGCGTCGCCGCACGCCGATGCCGTGCCGCAATCCACAATGATCGCGTGGCACTATTGCGACCCTATGGCATCGTTCTCGATGGCGAGCTGAACCTGGGCTTGGAAGTCCTCCGTGAAAACGGAACCATCGTCGCCATTCGGCCCCACACCGGCGTGCCCGACGATTACGTCCTCACGGTTCCGTTCGTCAATGCCCATTCCCA
>CAYONY010000336.1:0-2932 GCA_964405415.1 uncultured Fimbriimonadaceae bacterium
GAGCATTCCACGGGGCCATCTGCCGGATTTGGTCGAAGGGGCCGATCGCCTCGCCCAAAAAGACCGCGCGCCAAAGCGGAATCAAGGGAAACAGAACGACCAACAAAACCGGCCAATGCTTCCGAAGGAACGGCATGGCTCAGTTTAGATCGGAACCGAAACGAACCGCCCGACCGTCCTTGCCGGCGCCCCCTCCCGCCGGCGTTTGGTTCGGTTTAGTCGTCGCCACGCGTATGGTTGAACGCGTGCTCCGGCGGTTTCCGATGGCAGACCGAGCACTTGGAGATCGGTCCGGCATAGCCTTGCAAGGCGACCGCCTGCAAGTTGTCCCGCGGGTTCATGCTGGGCGTGATCGCGTGCGGGCTTCCGTGGCACGTGATGCACTTCACGCCGTTATGCCCAACCGCATCGCGGAAGAGCACGCCGGGCGGCTCATATTCGTGGCCGGGAACATTGTGGCAATCGCCACAACGCGGCTCGTCGATCCAGGGACGACGGGTCGGATTGCCCACCTGGGCCATTCCGCCATGGCAGTCCGTACAGGTCATGCCCCGCGCCTTGTGAACATCGCGAAGACATTGGGTCGTTGGGCCCGGATGGCAGGAGTAACAGGCCTGCTCGCTCGTCATGCCCCCCATCCGCGTGGCATGGGCGCGGTGCATCGCCGAGGAGAGCGTCGAAATGCCTCCTCGGCCCGGAGCGCCAAGCGCCGGATCGGCGTGGCACCGCGCGCAAAGGACCGGCTTGGACTTCGCAAGGCTGCCTTTGTGCAAACGGTCGTGCGACCGAAGGATGCTATCGGCAACGCTGCCGCGGGATGTCGCCCGATGGCAGGAGTTGCAACTCATTTCCCATGAGACGGGGATCACCGCTTGCGTCGAGGCCACCATCTGGCCTTGCCGGATGACCGAGATCGTTGCCAATTGATAGGCATCGAGCTGGCCCAAGTCGGTAACCGGCGTGACGGGGATGCCGGGAGCGGCGAAATCCCGATCCGCTGTTCGCTGCATGGCGCCGCTCAGTCCAAAGCCGAAGAGCCCCACGTTGGGCGGCAGGTCGACTCCAAAGAGCTTCTGCTCGTAATCCCAGAAGTTCGTTTTGGAGATGCTTTCGGTGTTTCCCGGAATCTCATAGCGAACCAGCAGGTCGCTCGTCGTGATTTTCGGGCTGTCTTCGCGCCGGTCGATCACCTGAGCCCGCAGGGTGTTCGCCGGGGGCAGCACGCAGAGCTCGGAAAAATCCTCGTTCATGCAGTGCATACCAAGGTCGTTGTAGCCGAAAACGACCCATGCCGGCTCAATTCCGCCCTGGCCGGCAACGGCGCCGATCGAACTTGGCGAACCCCCTCCGTTCGCGGTCATGACATAGGCGCTCGCCAGGAACGCCATCAAGGCTAAGAGCACGATGCTCTTTCGCATATCTCACCTCACACCCTAGAAGAGCGTCGGCGAAGGCATGGCGATACGCGCCAAGGCATAGGAATTCCGTAAGAATGGAATCGCGGCTAGCCGCAGTACGAAACCTGCTCCAGCGCCTTTTCGTGGGTCGGATTCACCTGCAGCAGCGCGCGAAACTCGGCGCAGGCCTGGTCCATCTCGCCGATCATCATCAGCGTCATCGCCAGATCGTAGCGGGCGCTTTGGTGGCCCGGATTCGCCGCCACCACTTTGCGAAGCGAAACGACCGAACCGTCGAAATCGCCCTCGAAGCCCTCGATCAGCCCCAACTGCCAAGCCGCATCGGCGTGGCTCGGCTCATGCGCCAAGACCTGCTGAAGCTCGGCGCGAGCCTCGTCATAACGCCCCTCGCAGCGATAGTTGAAGCCTCGCTGGTAGGTCGCCGCAACGTCCATGATCTGGGCCATATCGAATGCCTTCGGCAGTATATCACAGCCGAATTTCGAACCCAACCGAACTTAAGCTTAGGCCGGACCGGGCTCGAGACGCGGGGGCGTCATCGGCTTTTTCGCTTTTTCGACGGAAGGCTCGGTTTGCCCTTCCGAGATTTCTTCTTTCGGCTCCAATTCCTTCAGCGCAAGCTGGCCGCCTTCCAAAACGGCCAGAAAACTTTCGCGATCGAGCGTTTCGTGCTCGAGCAGACCCTGCACCACCCGGTCCAATTTGTCGCGGTTGGCGGTCAGGATCTCGGAGGCGCGCCGATGCGCGTTTTCCACGATATGGCGGATCTCTTCATCGATGATCCGGGCGACCTCTTCCGAGTAGTTCCGCTCGTCGCTGGTGTAATCGCGGCCGAGGAAGGGGTTGTGGCTGCGCCGGCCGATGCTCATCGTGCCCAATTTGTCGCTCATGCCGTAATCGCAGACCATTGCCCGGGCGATCGCGGTGACCCGCTGCAGGTCGTTGCTCGCGCCGGTCGTGATCTCGCTGAAAACGATCTCTTCCGCCACGCGTCCGCCAAGCAGGGTCGTGATGTCGTCGATCAGTTCGGCCTGCGAGACCAAGAACTTGTCGTTTTCCGGCAGCGAAAGGGTGGAGCCGAGCGACATCCCGCGCGGAAGAATGGTGACCTTGTGCACCGGATCGCTGTGTTCGAGCATCTCGCCCACGATCGCATGGCCCGCTTCGTGATAGGCGATCACTTCCCGCTCGTGCTGGTCCAAAACCCGGCTCTTACGCTGCGGCCCCGCGATCACCCGCTCCAAGGCCTCATCCAGATCGGCCCGCTGGATCTTGGAGTGGTTCCGCCGCGCGGCGAGCAGCGCGCCTTCGTTCAGCATGTTCGCCAAGTCGGCGCCGGTGAACCCAGGCGTAAGCTTGGCGAGCTTGGAGAGGTCGAGCTCTTGCTCGAGCGGCTTGCCCTTGGCGTGGATCTTCAAAATCGATTCGCGTCCCTTGGCATCGGGAACGTCGACCACGATCTGCCGGTCGAAACGGCCCGGACGCAGAATCGCCGGATCGAGCACGTCGGGACG
>CAYONY010000337.1:0-2913 GCA_964405415.1 uncultured Fimbriimonadaceae bacterium
AACGTGCGCCAAGCCGCCAACGATGGCGCGGTGGACTACATCCCCGTATTCCTCAGCGAGATCCCGCGGATGTTTCAAAACGGGCAGCTGCCGCTCGATGTGGCGATGGTGGCGGTGACGTCGCCCGACGCCCATGGCTTCTGCTCGCTCGGCGTCAGTGTCGACCTCGGGCTCAGCGCCTGCCGGCATGCGCAGTACGTGATCGCCGAGATTCAGCCCGGAATGCCCCGAACCTTGGGCAATAGCTTCCTCCACATCAGCGAAATCGATGCCTTCGTGCAAACCGAAGACCCGATGCTGGAGCTGGTGGGCGAAGCTTCGGACGACACGGCCCGCGCCATCGCCCGCCACATCGCCGACCTTATCGAGGACGCCTCGACCCTCCAGATGGGCATCGGAAGTATTCCCAACGCGGTGCTCGAGCTCATCGGCGACAAAAACGACCTCGGCATCCATACCGAGATGTTCTCCGATGGCATCGTGGCCGCCCTCGAACGGGGCAACATCACGTGCCTCCGAAAGAGCTTGCTCCCCGGCAAGATCGTCGCCTCCTTCTGCATGGGCACCCAAGCGCTCTACGAAAAACTCGACAACAACCCGTTCTTCGAGTTTCGGCCCAGCGAGTTCGTCAACGATCCCTTCGTCATCGCGCGGAACGACCAAATGGTCGCCATCAACAGCGCCCTCGAAGTCGACCTCACCGGCCAGGTCTGCAGCGACTCCATCGGCAACCGTTTCTACTCCGGATTCGGTGGGCAGGTCGACTTCATCCGAGGCGCCTCGCGCAGCCATCGCGGCAAGCCCATCATCGCGTTGCCCTCGACTGCCAAAGGCGGCACCCTTAGCCGGATCGTCTCCCAGCTCAAGCCGGCGGCGGGCGTCGTGACGTCCCGCGCCGATGTCCACTACGTCGTCACCGAGTTTGGCGCGGCCTATCTCCATGGCAAGCCCGTTCGCGAGCGCGTCCTCAGCCTGATCCGCATTGCTCACCCTGACTTCCGCGATCGTCTGCTCGAAGAGGCCAAAGCGTTGGGCTACATCGCCCCCGAGCAGCCCGCCATCGCCACCCGTTATCCCGACGAACTGGTGCTCCGGACCGAGCTCCCAACGGGCGAAACCGTGACCGTGCGGCCCATTCGCCCCACCGATGAAGCCGGGCTGAAAGAGCACTTCTATTCGCTGGGCGAAGAAACGGTGCGCCGCCGCTTCGGCATGTCGATCAAAACACTGGCCCGCGCCACCCTGCAAGAGTTGGTCAACGTCGATTATCGGCTGCACATGGCGATCCTCGTCACCGCCGCCGAAGGCGAGGGCGAGCTCGTGCTCGCCTCGGGGCGGTATTACGTGAACCAGACCACCAACTACGCCGAGTTTGCGATGGCGGTGCGCGACGAATGGCAGGGCAAAGGCGTGGGGACCCTACTCTTCAACCAACTGGTCGTTGCCGCTCGCGGCGCCAAGCTGCGTGGGCTCGAAGCCTACGTCCAGCCGGATAATGCGCGCATGATGAACCTGCTCATGGAATCAGGCCTGAAAGTCGACACCCGCCTGGCCGATGGCCAAGTCCATCTCACCATTCCGCTCGGGAAGGAATCGCCGGGTTCCGACGGCGCCGACCCCACAGAAGAATTGCGTTGAAATCCAGCTCGATTTTTTCAGAATGCGCGCCCGATCGGTAACCGCCTGCCGCCTCCCGCGCGTATCGTTGGCTAACCCATGAGATCTCTCTTTGCCCGCCGCTTGCCGGCGCCGCTTGTCCTTCTCGTCTCGTTGGCCGCCTTGGCGGTCGCCTGTTCGGTGGCACCACGCCCCGCCTCCGACGAGTGGTTTCATGAAGGCTATCTGGTCGCGGTCAACCAAGCCGACGACACCGCCGACCTTGTCGATCTGAAGACCGGCAAGAGCATCAAGAAGATCAAGACGGGTCTGGGGCCGCACGAATCTGCCGTCTCACTCGACGGCAAGCTTGCCCTCATCACGAACTACGGGAATGGACCCAGCCCCGGAAACTCGTTGACCGTCGCGGCGATTCCGAGTGGCGAGGTGGTCAAAGTGGTCGACCTGGGGACCTACACAAGGCCGCACGGCGTCGCCTGGGTCGATGCCGATCGAGCCGTGGTCACCAGCGAATCGACGCGAAACCTGGTCCTCGTGAACATCACCGAAGGCAAGGTGGAGCGGGCCTTCGCCACCGAGAACGCCGGCTCGCATATGCTGGCGCTCGATTTGGCCGGAAAACGCCTGTATTCGGCCAACGTGGGCGGCGCGAATGTTACAGGTTTCGATCTCGAAAACGGCAAGAAACTGGGCGACATCCCCGCCGCCGCCCAATCGGAAGGGATCGCCGTCAGCCCGGATGGCAAGTGGATCGTCACCGGCAACCGCTCGGGCAGCATCTCGATCCTCGATGCCAAAGCGATGAAGAAGGTGAAGGACCTGGAGTGTCCGGGAGTGCCTTATCGGGCCGCCTTTACGCCGGACAATCGGCGCGCGCTCGTCCCCTGCCCGGGCAGCCGGGAGCTCGTGGTGGTCGATATGGCCAAGTTGGAGATCGAAAAGCGGATCGCGATGAGCAGCGATCCGGCCGATGCCAACGCGCCGCTTGCGGGACCGCGCGGCGTGTGCGTCCATCCAAAGGGAAAGTGGGCCTACGTCACGCTGAACGAATCCCAGTCGGTGGCGATCGTCGATCTTGAGAAGCTCGTAGTGGTGGGGAAGGCGGCGATCGGCCGAAGTCCGGACGGGATCGCCTATTCGCCGTTGAAGTGAGAGTCCTCGCTTCAGGATTGGAGCAAGGATGGAGCGCGAGCTTGCAACTCGCATCCCGGTCCGCGAATTTGTTGTTCGCGAATTGGCCCCATAATCGAGCCATGCTCGCCGCCTTTCTGACCCTTGCCGTCCTCGGTCCTACCC
>CAYONY010000338.1:0-2858 GCA_964405415.1 uncultured Fimbriimonadaceae bacterium
TATCGACTGCTCGAACCTGACCGATGGCGATGCCGATGTAGCTACCGTCCGCTCGATACGAACCTCA
The DNA here is from genome assembly GCA_964405415.1 of uncultured Fimbriimonadaceae bacterium. Classification (GTDB taxonomy): domain Bacteria; phylum Armatimonadota; class Fimbriimonadia; order Fimbriimonadales; family Fimbriimonadaceae; genus CAYONY01. Next base: position 68 of record CAYONY010000338.1, read on the forward strand.
TTCTACTTGATAGGGCCGATCTTGGCCCGCATCGGCAAGGTCCGAATGCCGGCTCCGGGAGGCTGCAAAATCGGAGCTCGGCCGGTCGATTACCATCTGAAGGGCTTGCATCTGCTGGGCGCAGAGATCGAGTTGGCCGGCGGCGCCTATGTGGCACGGGCAAGCTCGCTTCGCGGCGCGGAGATCTATCTGGACTTCCCCAGTGCGGGCGCCACCCAGCATCTGATGTCGGCGGCCACGCTGGCCGAAGGCGACACCGTCATTCAAAACGCGGCCTGCGAGCCTGAAGTGATCTATCTTGCCTCGTTTCTGAATCGTCTGGGCGCCCGCATCGAGGGCGCGGGCACCAGCAATATCACCATTCGCGGCGTGCGGTCGCTCCGGGGCGGCGAATTCACCGTCCCGCCCGATCGGCTCCAGGCCAGCACCTACCTTTTGGCCGGCGCGATCACCGGCGGCGACGTGACGGCCGGAGGCATCATGCCGGATGACCAGACCGCCCTCGTTAACAAACTGCGCGAAGCGGGCGCCGAGTCGGACGAAGGGCCCGATTGGGTGCGGGTTTCGGCGCCGAATCGACTGAAGGCGATCAAGGTCAAAACGATGCCCTATCCGGGGTTCCCGACCGACGTCCAGCAGCCGATGGCCGCCGTGCTCTGCTTGGCCGAGGGCACCAGCACCGTCGAAGAAACGATCTACGAAAGCCGCATCGGCCACATTCCCGAGCTCAACCGTATGGGCGCCAAAATCCGACAAGAAGGCCGGAGCAGCGTCATCGGCGGGGTCGAGCGCCTCCGAGGGGCGAACGTGGAAGCCAGCGATCTTCGGGCCGGAGCCGCCCTGGTTCTGGCCGGGCTATCGGCGCTGGGCGCAACGACGGTGCGCAACGTCCACTTTATCGATCGCGGCTATGAGGATTTTGAAGCGCGTCTCCAGAGTCTGGGCGCGCGGATCCAACGGGTTGAATTGCCGGAATCGGAGGCCGCCTCCCCCAAGGAGTCGATGGGCTAAACGTTGAGACTCGTTCCCGAAATCGGCATCGATCTGGGCACGGCGAACCTGCTTGTCTACCGCCGGGGCAATGGGATCGTGCTGTTCGAACCCACCGTCGTCGCCATCAACATCCAAAACGGCAAAGTGTTGGCGGTTGGCAATGAGGCCCGCGAGATGCTCGGGCGCACGCCGGGCAATATCACCGCGATCCGCCCGCTCCAAGATGGCGTCATTGCGGACTACACGACGACCCTTAAGATGCTCGAGTACATCTTGGCCAAGACCTGCGGGGCGCGGCGCTGGTTCAAGCCGAAAGTGCTGGTCTGCGTGCCGAGCGGAGTGACGAATGTCGAGCGCCGCGCCGTCGTCCAGGCCGCCAAAGAAGCCGGGGCGGGCGAAGCGATGACGATCGAAGAGCCGATGGCGGCGGCGATCGGCGCCGGGTTGCCCATTGCCTCGCCTGGCGGCAACATGGTCGTCGACATCGGCGGCGGCACCACCGACATCGCCGTCATCAGCCTCGGCGGCATCGTGCTCAGCCAGAGCCTGCGCGTGGGCGGTAACAAAATGGATGAGGCGATCATTCGCCACATCCGCAACGCTTATAACCTCATGATCGGCGAGCCCACCGCCGAAGAGATCAAGATCAAAATCGGCTCCGCCTATCCCCTCCAACAAGAGCTGAAGATGGAGGTCCGCGGCCGCGATCTGGTGGCCGGCCTTCCCAAAACCGTCGAGATCGACAGCACCGAGATCCGCGAGGCGCTTGGCGAGCCGGTGCGGCAAATCGCCGAAAAACTTTGCCAGGTTCTTGAGGTCACGCCGCCTGAGCTGGCCAGCGACGTCATCGAGCGCGGCATCACCCTCACCGGCGGCGGCGCGCTGCTTCGGGGGTTGGACCGTTTGATCCAGAGCGCGACCGACATCCCGGTGCGGGTGGCGGAAAACGCGATGAACTGCGTCGCGATCGGCACCGGCCGAGCCCTGGAAGAGCTGGAAGCGATCCGCCAAAGCGGCGCCGTCAGTTCACTTTAGGCGGAATTCTGCGATAACGAGGGGAATCGAATCGTCCGATAGGTAGGTACTGGTGAATATGCGGAAGTTTTCACGCGGATTGGGCGCCGCGGCCGTGGTGGCGCTGGCGCTGATCGTTGCCGCCTTCCAGGGTCAAGAAGGTCTTGCCAAAAAGGCAAAAGCCCCGATTCAGGCGCCGCCCGGACCGCTTTCCGTGGCCGAGCTCTATGCCGCGACCGAACGGGTGGAGACCGCGATTCGCCGCGTGGTGCTTTCCAATGCGCAGCCCCCGACCCCGCGCCGCATCGCCGAAGATCGTCCCGCAAAGCGTCAAGAGATCATCGCGGAGTTCGGAAGGCTCTTTGAAATGGCGCGGCCGCATTTCAAATTCACGCCGCGAGCCGTCCTCTTCGACACCAAGGTCTTGAGCGTCCCGCCCACCGATCCGACCCGAAAACCGCTTGAAAACTTGATCAAATTCGGCTGCGTGGGCCGCATTGGCCCCATCGCCACCGCCCCCGGCCCCAACGTCTCGCTCGAAGAGTTCGGCGATGCGGTCGGCTTCTTCATGCTCCGCATCAGCGACCTCACCCACACCCCCTCGGCGAAGTGGAGTCCGTATATGTTCGAGCACAAAGAAGCGCCCCACTAGTTCAGGAAACCTTTTTCCAATTGGCACGGTCCTAGCCCAACGGAGCAAGGTTCCGTTGGAGGCGTCATGCGAATGGGGAAGTGGGGTTTCTGCGTTTTGGGCGGGGTCGCGGTGCTCGCCGGCCTGGGCGTG
>CAYONY010000339.1:0-2834 GCA_964405415.1 uncultured Fimbriimonadaceae bacterium
GGGAACCGCTCTTCAGGAGGAGGTTGCGATGTCCGCACTTGCGGCGATGTGCCTTTCGATCATGACGATGAATCCCGGCGAACTGCCTAAAAACTCCTTTGCCGACGACGTCGACTTTTTGACCAAATACACCCGAACATTTGTGCTCACGGATGCATCCGGAAAAGCCAAGGTCGCGGTCGTGCCCGCCTATCAGGGCCGGGTGATGACCAGCACCGACGGGGCCAGTGGGCTCAGCTACGGTTGGATCAACCGCGAGCTGATCGGCTCCGGCAAGCTGAATAAGCACATTAACGCGTTTGGCGGCGAGGATCGCTTCTGGCTCGGCCCGGAAGGCGGACAATTCTCGATCTTCTTCCAGAACGGCGATCCCTTCGATCTGCCCCACTGGCAAACGCCGGCGCCGATCGATTCCGACGCCTACAACCTCGTCAAGAAGACGCCCAGCCAAGCCATCTTCGAAAAGAGCTTCCAGCTTGAAAATTACATGGGCGTCAAGCTTGATGTGGCGGTCGAGCGCATCATCCGCGTGCTCTCACCGGCCGATGCGGGCAAGCACCTTGGCATCGCCCTACCCAAAGGGGTCAACGCGGTCGCCTACGAAACCGTGAACAAAATCACCAATGGCGGCAAAGCGGCCTGGACGGAAGACACCGGAAAACTCTCAATCTGGATTCTGGGCATGTACAACGCAGGGCCGATGACGACGGTTGCCATCCCGTACAAGCTGGGCAACAACCTCGGCCCGGTCGTAAACGACACCTACTTCGGCAAAGTCCCCGCGGATCGGCTGAAATCGGGCGGCGGCATGATCTTTTTCAAAGCGGACAGCAAGTTTCGAAGCAAGATCGGCGTGTCGCCCAAGCGGGCCAAGCCAAACATGGGGAGCTACGACGCCAAGAACCGCGTACTGACGATCGTCCAATACACCCTCCCCGGGAACACGACGAAGTACGTCAATTCGATGTGGGAGATCCAGACGAATCCCTTCGGCGGCGACACCGTCAACAGCTACAACGACGGTCCGCCTCCTACGGGCGGCAAGCAGCTCGGCGCGTTCTATGAGTTGGAGTCCTCGTCGCCCGCCTTGGGCCTGAAGCCCGGCGAATCGGCAACCCATGTGCATCGGACAATCCACCTCCAAGGCGATCCAAAGCTGCTCGAGGCGATCTCGCAAAAAGTGCTTGGGGTTGGCGTGGCGCGCATTGAAGGCGCGCTGAAATAGCGCTTACGCAGGTGGGGCCTCCGCCGGCGGGGGCCCTGCCTCTTCTTCATCATCCCAGAGCTTCACATCGCGCCGCTCCCGGATGAAAAAGCCGCCGATCACCGTGGTCATCAGGGCGATCGCGATCGGATACCAAAGGCCCGCGTAGACGTTCCCCGTGCTCTTTTCCGTCGCCTTGACGATAAAGGGCGTCAGGCCGCCAAACACCCCGTTGCCAATGTGATACGGCAGGCTCATCGAGGTGTAGCGAATCCGAGTGGGGAAGAGCTCGACCAAAAACGCGGCGATCGGACCGTAGACCATCGTGACAAAGACGAGCTGAAGCAACACCAGCACGCTCAGCACGAACATGACTTCCGCGGTGGGTCGAACCTCGGTCTTTCGTTCGATTTGAGGGGCTTTTTTGCCTTTGGCCGGCGGCTTCTGAACGACCGTTTCGGTAACCGTGCCCTGCTCAAAGCGCGAGAACGTCACCGTGGTGCGCGATTTCGCCGCCGCATCCGTGGTCGTGGTCACTTCCGGTTTGGAATCTGCGACCGGAGTGAATCCGTCGCTGCTGCCCACCTGGTACATCGCCATGTAGATCGGCACGTAGCAGACGGCGGCCAGAAAACACCCCCAAAGGATGATCTTCTTGCGGCCGATGCGATCGGAAAGCGCACCAAACACAATGAAGAGGGGGGTCCCCACGAGGAGCGCAAGGGCCACGATGATGCTTGCCGAGGGCTTGACGATGTTGAGCACCGTCTCGATAAAGTAAAGGGCGTTGAACTGTCCGGTGTACCAAACCACGCCCTGGCCCGCCGTTGCGCCGAAGAGGGCGAGAAGGACCAGCTTGCGGTTTGCCGGCTGGATAAAGCTCTCTCGGAGCGGGTTCTTCGAAATCCCTCCTTTGGCTTGAAGGCGCGTGAAGAGAGGCGATTCGCCCATCTTCTTCCGAATGGCGTAGCTGAAGACCACAAGGACGATGCTCAAAAGAAACGGGATGCGCCAGCCCCATGCGTCGAAGTCGGCTTTGGACATCGATTGGCTGACCGCCAGAATCACGCCGAGCGAGACGAAGAGGCCCAGCGTAGCGGTCGTCTGGATCGAGCTCGTGAAGAGCCCTCGTTTGCCATCCGGAGCATGTTCGGCGACATAGGTCGCCGCACCGCCGTACTCGCCGCCGAGCGCCAAGCCCTGGAGCAACCTTAAAATCAGCAGCAGGAGCGGCGCGACGAAGCCGACCATCGCATAGGTTGGCAAAAGGCCAATCGCAAAGGTCGACCCCCCCATCAGCAGGAGGGTGATCATAAAGGCATATTTGCGGCCGATGAGGTCGCCCAATCGCCCAAAGAAGAGCGCCCCGAAGGGCCGAACGACAAACCCGGTGGCAAAGAGCGCCAGTGTGCTTAAGAGCGCAACGATCGGGTCTTCTTTGGGAAAGAAGGCGGGGGCCAGCGTCGTGGCCAAGCTACCAAAAATGTAGAAGTCATACCATTCGATCAGCGTCCCGACCGAACTGGCGATAATGACCCGGCCGACCTTCCCGTTCTCGTTCCCGTTGGGCATACGGCAACGTAGGTTCGCGCTGGGCCCCCGCGCGTCCTTCCTGCTTTCCAATCGCCTC
>CAYONY010000340.1:0-2827 GCA_964405415.1 uncultured Fimbriimonadaceae bacterium
GCCGCCTCTTCTTCCAATCCGCGCGCCCCGAGCCGGCAGGTCCTCACCCGCCCAACCTTCTCGGTGCGGACAAGCCCCGCTCGCTCGAGTACGCCAACGTGCTTCTTCATGCCCGTCAGCGTCATCTGGAACCTCTCGGCAAGGGCGCTGATCGAGGAATCGGCCCGCCCGAGCTGCTCCAGCACGCCGCGCCGGGTCGCGTCGGCGAGCGCGCCGAACGCGGCGTCATAGCTTTGGCTATAGTGAACCATGTGGTTCAGTATAATCGATCGGCGAAGAGCTGTCAAGGGGGGGGGCTAAGCGTGGTGGGCGGTACAGGACTTGAACCCATGACCCCTGCCGTGTCATCTGTAGTTTTTGAAGGGCAGGAGAGCAATCCACCAGTCGGGGGTCAATTCAAGTTCCAATCCAACCCTGCCGTCCGCTTTTGGCGTGAATTGCAGGGGTCGCGGCAATGGCTTGTTTTTCGGTTATCTGGCACAACGCTCTTTCCTGACGAAATCCTGACCTGATTCGGCGGGCTATTGAAGCGGTCTTGAGGTAGATAGCTTCCAATGTGTCCGCATGAGACGATGTCTGTTCGGATTCGCCGCCCTCATTGTCAGCCCCGTCGCCTTGGCTCAAGACGGGTTTCCAGTTGCCGCGGACCGGCCGAGCTTTTCGGACGGGACGCTCATCATTCCCGAGGGTCGGTGGCAGATAGAGGGCGGGTACTCCTTCAGTAAAGTCGGCCAGGCCGAGGTGCGGAGCATTGGCGAACTGCTCTTTCGGTTTCCTGTTGGTAAACGCGCAGAGCTTAGATTCAGCAATCTGAGCCTCGCCAGGGCCAATGCCGCGGCCGGTGGCGGCGAAGGCATGCTTGATCCCGTCCTCGGGGCGAAGTTCCGCTTTCAGGCGGGAAAAGCGAGCAAGACGCCGGATCTGGCGCTTATTGCCCAGGCCACTCTTCCCGCCGGCGACCGCGACTTCCGGGTGAAAAAGAGTCAGCCGACGCTCAAATTTGCGGGCTACTTCCAAGCGGACGCCACGAATGGATACGGGTGGAACGTCGCTTGGTCGCATCTGGGCAACGCAGAAACCGAGTTTCACCAGTGGGCGGTCAGCGGCTACTGGTCGAAGGCGATTAATGCGAAGACCGGGAGCTTCGTCGAGGTCTACCACCTCATGCCCTCGACCAAGGGCGGTCCCCACGTCACGTTCGCCGACGCCGGATTCACCTACCTGCTGAACAAGGCGACCCAAGTCGATTTTCGATTGGGTTCAGGCATGAACCAAAGGCGGGATGGGTGGTTCGTCGGCGCCGGTGTTGCCTATCGATTTTGACCAAATCTTGAGGTTCGACCGATGCCCATTGAGACGCCCTTGACCTTCCTTCCTTCCACCATCTAAGCCATGGACCTTGCGGCTCTGGCAATCATCCTCGGCCTCGCCCTTGCCACATTCGGCTTGATCCGTATGTGCGAGAAGCTGGAGGCAGCGGAATGACCCCGCTCTATTGGATCGGCGGTGTGATCGCGCTGCTCCTACTTTTCTATCTGGGTGCCGCGCTGCTTCGCCCGGAGAAGTTCTGAAATGGCAACCCGCGATTGGATCCAGATTGGCATGTACGTCCTGGTTTTGCTACTCTGTGTGAAACCGCTCGGGACCTACATGGCCAGGGTGCTCGAAGGACAGGGCACGTTCCTGACGCCGGTGCTCGGCTGGCTGGAGAGAATCGCCTACAAGCTCGCAGGGGTAGACCCCGATGAGCAGATGAACTGGAAGCGTTACGCGGCCAATGCGATCGCGTTCAGCGTCGTCTCATTCCTCGTTGTCTATTTGCTTCAAAGGTTCCAGGCGATGCTTCCTTTCAACCCGGCCGGAATGGGACCTGTTTCCGCCGATTCGAGCCTCAACACCGCCTCCAGTTTCGCCACCAATACGAACTGGCAGGGCTATGGCGGTGAGTCCACCATGAGCTACCTCACCCAGATGCTCGGGCTGACCGTGCAGAACTTCGTGAGCGCGGCGGCAGGCATTGCGGTTCTTGCCGCTTTGATCCGGGGGCTAAGAGCGCGGGAAGCATCGAGCATCGGCAATTTCTGGGCCGACCTCACGCGATCGACGGTCTACATCCTCATCCCGCTCTCGATCGTCTTCAGCCTGATCTTCGTCAGCCAGGGCGTCGTTCAGACCTTCCAGGGTTACATAAAGGCAACGCTGGTCCAAGCGACCAAGGACGCCGACGGTAACCCGATCGCTGAGCAGACCATCGCCCTCGGGCCGGCCGCCTCGCAAGTGGCGATCAAGCAGCTCGGAACCAATGGCGGCGGATTCTTCAATGTGAACTCAGCCCATCCATTGGAGAACCCGACGCCCGTTAGCAATTTTCTGAGCTGCCTGGCCATCCTGCTCATTCCTGCCGCGCTCTGCTACACATTTGGCGTCATGGTGGGGCAAAAGCGCCAAGGCTGGGCCGTGCTTGCGGCGATGACCGTGCTCTTTCTTGCCTTCCTCATCCCAACGGTGGTCCAGGAGCAGCACGGCAACCCCGCCTTCGCCTCGATGGGCCTAAGCCAAACCGCCAACTGGGAAGGCAAGGAGGCTCGCTTTGGGATCGGCAATTCCGCGCTTTGGGCAACCGCCACCACCGCCGCCAGCAACGGCTCGGTCAACTCGATGCACGATTCCTACACGCCTCTCGGCGGGCTCTTCCCGATGGTCCTTATGCAGCTCGGCGAAGTCGTCTTTGGAGGGGTCGGCTCGGGGCTTTACGGAATGCTGGTCTTCGCCATCGTCGCGGTGTTCATCGCGGGGCTGATGGTCGGGCGGACTCCAGAGTATCTGG
>CAYONY010000341.1:0-2826 GCA_964405415.1 uncultured Fimbriimonadaceae bacterium
TCTCATCGTGTCTCCTTCGTGGTGGTGGTGAGCCCATGCTCCGCCGAGCCTTCCTTCTCTTCGTCTTCGCCTGCGCCTCCCTTTCGGCTGCCCAGCGCAGCGTCACGTCTCCGCTGAAGTTCTTCGGCCATGCGGTTGGCGAAGACTATTGGCTGGCGAACTACAAGCAGCTTGACGCGTACTTTGCCAAAGTCGATGCGGAAAGCGCGCGGGTGAAGGTGGTCTCGATCGGCAAAACCGAAGAGGGCCGCGAGCAGTTGATGGCGATCGTCACTTCGCCGACGAACCATCGCAATCTGGAGCGGCTCCGCCTGGCGGCTCGCAAGTTGGCGCTGGGCGAGGCGGCGAACGAAGAGGAAGCCAAACGGCTGGCGCGGGAAGGCAAGTCGGTGGTCTGGATCGACGGCGGGCTCCATGCGACGGAAGTGCTGGGCGCGCAGCAGCTCATCGAAACGCTTTATCGCTTGGCCAGTCGGGAAGACGCGGAAACGCTTCGGATTCTGGATGACTGCATCGTGTTGGTTGCTCACGCCAATCCGGACGGGATGGATTTGGTGAGCGATTGGTATATGCGGCGCACGACGCCGACGGAACGTTCGATGGCGGGGGTGCCGCGGCTGTACCAAAAGTACGTGGGGCACGACAACAACCGCGACTTCTACGCGAACACCCAGGCGGAGACGATCAACATCAACCGGGTGCTCTACCGCGAGTGGTTCCCGGTGATCATGTACAACCACCACCAGACCGCGCCGGCGGGGACGATCATTTTTGCGCCGCCGTTCCGGGCTCCGTTCAACTACCACGTCGAGCCGCTGGTGGAGGTGGCGACGGCAATGGTGGGGATGGCGATGCACAACCGGTTTGTGGCGGAAGGGAAACCGGGGGCGGTGATGCGCAACGCGGCCAGCTACCAGACGTGGTGGAACGGGGGACTGAGGACCACCGCCTATTTCCATAACATGGTCGGGATTCTCACCGAAGCCTTTGGCAGCCCGACCCCTTCGCGGATCAACTTCATGGCCAACCGGCTGGTGCCGACGACCGACATCCCGTTCCCGGTGGAGCCGCAGGAATGGAAGTTCGCCCAATCGATCGAATACGAGCTGACCGCGAACTACGCGATCCTCGATTATGCCAGCCGGTATCGGGAAACCCTGCTTTGGAACCGGTACCTGATGGCCCGGAACGCGATTGAAAAGGGAAGGAAGGACACCTGGACGTTTTATCCGGATCGGGTGGAGGCGGCGGGACGGGACGGAGGCTTGGCGGCGATCAAGAGCCCCGCCAATCGGGACGCCAAAGCCTATGTGATCCCGAAGGATCAGGCGGACTTTCCGACCGCGACCAAGTTTGTGAACATGCTCATGCGGGCGGGAGTGGAGGTGCACCGCTTGACGCGCGATGCCCAGATCGGCGGAAAGCGCTATTCGAGCGGGTCATGGGTGGTGCGGTGCGACCAGGCCTACCGCGCCCACGTGCTCGATATGTTCGAGCCGCAGGACTACCCGAACGATTTTCAGTATCCGGGCGGACCGCCGATCGCGCCTTATGACAGCGCGGGCTATACGCCGGCCTTTACGTTTGGGATCAAGTTTGATCGCGTTTTGGATCGACTTGAGGTTGAAATGGTGGCAGTGGAAGGACAAGCCAAGCTGCCGCCGGGATCGGTGACATCGAATCGGGGAGCCCCGGCGGGCTACGTTCTGGACCCGGCTCAGAACGACTCCTACCGCATCGTCAACGGACTGTTGAAGAGGGGGTTCGACGTGCTGCGGGTGGTGGCCGATTCGCCAGCGGCGCAGCCGGTGGCGCGGCCCGGGCAGTTTTTTGTGCCCGACAACACGGGGGTCCGCCCTGCGCTGGCGGAGCTGACGGCGGCGACCGGGTTGGATGTGGAGGCGGCGAGCAATCGCCCGCCGAACCGGATGTTGCCCGTGAAAGCCGCGCGGATCGCGCTCTTCGACCGGTACGGCGGCTCAATGCCGAGCGGCTGGACGCGGTGGCTCTTGGAACAGTGGGGGTTTGCGTTCGACGTGGTGTATCCGCCGCAGATCGATGCGGGAGCCCTTTCCAATTACGACGTCCTCGTTTTGCCGAGCGACGCTTCGTTCGGCGGAGGGGGCGGAGGCGGCGGAGGCGGACAAGGCGCCGGGAATCTGGCGCAGGACGCGACGATCCCGCTCGAGTGGCGTCAGCGGATGGGTGGCGTTTCGACGGCGACGGTGGGGAAGATCCGCGAGTTTTTGGAGGGCGGCGGAACCGCGATCGGGGATGGAGCGGCGGGGTCCTTGGCGACGGCCATGGGTCTACCGGTGGCGAGCGCGTTGACGGAGACGGTGGACGGCCGCGAGCGGCCCCTTCCGAGAGAGAAGTTCTACGTGCCGGCCTCGGTGATGAAGGTGAAGGTGGACAGTTCGCACCCGATGGGGTGGGGGATGGGCGAGTATGCGGACGCGATGTTCGATTCGAACCCGGTTTACCGGTTTCTGCCAGAGGCGGAGGCGAAGGGATTGAAGCGGCTGGCGTGGTTCGATTCGGAGACGCCGCTGCGGTCGGGCTGGGCCTGGGGGCAGAAGGCGTTGAACGGCGGGATCGCGGGGTTCGAGGCGCCGGTGGGGAAGGGAAGGCTGGTGGTGTGGGGTCCGGAGATCACGTTCCGAGCGCAGCCGCATGGAACGTTCCGGCTGCTGTTCAATGGGCTCTATCTGGCCAAGTGAGGCTTGCGACGGTTTCCGCCAAAATCCTTTAGGGGACTCTTGACATCGCCGTTCGGGGCGGGTATAGTTTCCTCTTGCCGCTGGACCTTTGTGCCCGGTGGCCCGT
>CAYONY010000342.1:0-2824 GCA_964405415.1 uncultured Fimbriimonadaceae bacterium
TAGCCGAGACGTCGGAAGCCTTGCCTCCCCTGCTTGGGACCGGTAGAAACCGCGAACTCAATTACGATAGATCGGTTTGCTCTCGTCCCAGATGAGCAGGGTCGTATTGCCCTTGCCGCGGCGCGAACTCATCGTTTTGAGGCTCCAGGTTGGCCGCCCAGCCACGAACTTTTCGGCGCGGCAATCCCAGCTCGACGCATCCGGAAAACGGACCTTCCACCCGTCTTTGGCAAGCAATGTGCGCTTGAGCATCCCTGCGATCTTCTGATCGTCGTCTGCGATGCGGAATTGATAGATGACGAAGTGGGTTTCGCGGATTTGGGTCTCCGACACGCCCTGCGTCCGAATGAGCGCGTCGGAATCCACGAAATCCCAACCGTTCAGGAACGCCAATTCTCCCGAGAAGGTTGGACGGGCGGTCCCTCTTGCCTTCAGGAGAGACGCGCTTTCCTGAGCGGGACGGCACGAGATGAGGCCGACCCCCGTGCAGAGCAACAAGCTGGCGAGAAAAGAGCCCCTCACGAACCCATTGTAATCGAAGCCGCTCCCGACCCGCCTTCCGCCCCTCGACCCCTGACCGTCCATAATTTCCCCATGTCCGCGCTTGCCGAACCCACCGCCCGCCCTTACATTTTTCAGACTCCCGGACTCCCCGGCGCCATGCCGCGCCCCATTAAAGTTGCGATGATCGGGGCCGGGAGCTTTTTCACGAACAGCGTTCTCAAAGACGTTCTGCTCATCCCGGAAAACCAGGGCGGCGAGCTGCGGCTGGTCGATGTCGATGCGACGCGGCTCGCACTGAGCGGGCGGCTGATGCAGAAAATCGTGGAGGAAAGCGGCCAGGGCGAAAGGTGGAAGGTGGTTTGGGACACCGACCGCCGGAAGCTCCTGGAGGGCTGCGATTACATCGTCAACTCGATCGAAGTCAGCGGCGTCGATTGCGTCCGGTGGGACAACGACATCCCTCTGGAATATGGAGTCAGCCAGTGCATCGGCGATACCATCGGCCCGGGCGGGCTCTTCAAGGGGCTACGCACGATCCCCGTCTGGATCGAAATCCTTAAGGATTGCGAGCGCTACTGCCCCGACGCCTTGGTGCTGAACTACACCAACCCGATGAACATGATGTGCCTGGCGGCGGAGCGGGCGACAAAAATGGACGTGGTGGGGCTATGCCATTCGGTGCAGGGGACTTCGCAAATGCTCGCGCGTTTTGCCGGGGTGCCCTATGTGGACGTCCAGTGGAAATGCGGCGGGATCAACCACCTCGCGTGGTTCACCGAATTCAACGGTCCTTCTGGCGATCTGTATCCAAAGTTGAAAGAAGTATTCATGGACCCCTCTTCCGAGTTCGCTCAGAACGAGAAAGTCCGGGGCGACATCATGATGCACTTCGGGCGGTTTATCACCGAATCGAGCGGCCACTTCAGCGAGTATTTGCCCTTCTATCGCAAGCGAAAAGACTTGATGGAAAAGTACATGACGCCGCGATATGGAGGTGAAGAGAGCTTCTACGCAAACAACTGGCCTTCGTGGAGGCAAGGAAATGATGAAGCGAGAGCTCGGTTGCTGAGTGGAGAAGATAAGATCCAGTTCAAAAGAAGCGAGGAGTACGGGGCTTGGATCATCGAGGCGCGGGAGAAGAACGTGCCGGTGGTGATCCATGGAAACGTCTCCAATCGGGGCGGCCTTATTGATAATCTGCCTCATGACGGGTGCGTCGAAGTGGCGTGTTTGGTGAACCATAACGGCATCCAGCCCACGCGGTTCGGGCGGCTGCCCAGCCTGATGGCGGCGCTGTGCGATTGGAATATGCGGATGTTCGAAACCGCGGTGGAGGCGGTGCTGGAGCGCTCGAAGGAACGCGCGGCCCAAGCGCTTATGCTGGACCCGCTGACGGCGGCGGTCTGTTCGCCTTCCGAGATCAAGGAAATGACGATGCGGATGTTCGAGGCGGAAGCGGCGTTCTTGCCGGGGTATCGGTAGAGTGATGAAGTACTGAAGTATTGAAGTATTGGGCAGGTCAAGCGAATAGGCTGAGAAACTAGAATGAGCAGGGCCTTGAGAATCGGAATGATAGTGGCGTTGGCCCTCGCGGCGGGCGGGCTTGCGCTGTTCCTATTTCTTCCTCCCAAAAGAGTCCAATCCAATTCTCTCGCCAGAACTGCACGCACCGCGATTCCCGGCGATCCGCAGAACGCGGTCAAGGCGTTTCGGAATCTATACGCGTTCCTTATCGCTTATCGCAAGGCTCACGGGAGCTTGCCCCGCGCAAACAACGCCTATTTGTTGGAGCTTTCCGAGACGTTTGAAGGCGGGGCAAAGCTGGCTAAGTCGGACGTATATTGCATTGACGTCGACCATCCGGACTACCTCGATTCTCGCCCAATCGAGCGCGATCCACGCTATGGCTTGGCGTGGAACTTCAAACGACCGGACGGAACGCCCAAGCCCGACTTTCCGAAGGCGGGCGAGCGCGACCTATGGGCGTACTCAAGGCACTACGAACGCATCGGCTGGACGCGCGATGGCAAAGCCAGCGAGGTTTACGGATATCGGGTGGGCCTCTTCAGCGATGGAAGCGTCGAGGTTGTACCTTCGGAGAAGCTTATCGGGGTTCGGCGAAGCGCGAACTCTTGGTTCACGCACTTTCCAGGCGTAACCGGGATTCCGAAAGGAAGCTTGCCGATTAATGAGATGCAAGAAAAAGTCTTTTCGGACGTGCAATCGGGGCCGAAACCGAACCCGCGATAATTCGCGTGTGGCGTGCGACTCAGGAGGCGCGCCGAGCAAGGTTCGCGCACGCCATAACAAAGCGCGACTT
>CAYONY010000343.1:0-2747 GCA_964405415.1 uncultured Fimbriimonadaceae bacterium
CATGCGCATCGAGGTCGAGATTCGGCGCGACGTCCAGCCGGGCAAAGCGCTGAACTATTTGCTCAAGCATACGAACCTGCGGATGACGTTCGGCGCGATTCTGCTTTCGTTGGTGGAAGGGGCGCCCCGGACCGCGCCGATCCTGATGATGCTCGATGAGTATCTCGCCCACCGGCGGATCGTGATCGAGCGCCGCACGCGGTATGAGCTTTACCGGGCGCTCGAAGAGGTGCACCTCAATGAGGGCTACCAGATCGCACGGCGATTTTTGGATGAAGTGATCGCGACGATCCGCGCCGCTTCCGATCCGGGCGTGGCGCTTTCGGAACTGGTGCGCAAGTTCGACATGTCGCCGTTCCAAGCCAACGCGGTCTTGACGATGCAGCTTCGCCGCTTGACGCAGCTCGAGCAGCGTCGGTTGGAGGATCAGTACAAAGAGGCGCTGCGCAAAGTGCAGAACCTGATGGACATCTTGAACGATCCGGTCCGTTTGACCGGTGTCGTTCGGGATGAGGTGCTCTATCTTCGCGACAAGTTCGGCGATGAGCGGCGCACCAAGATCATCACGCGCGAGCCGGGCGATTTCAGCGATGAAGACCTGATCCCCGAAGAAGAGGCGATCATCTCGATTTCGCGGGATGGCTACATCAAGCGGGTCAGCATCGACGCCTATCGCATGCAAAAACGCGGCGGCAAGGGCGTTTCGAACACGATGAAGACGGACGACGAGCCGGCCCACCTGTTCCAGGTGAGCACACACCATTTCATCTTGTTCTTCACGAACCGGGGCCGGGTCTACCGTCTGAAGGCGTACGAGATTCCGGAATCGGGCCGCTACGCCAAGGGCATGCCGGTGATCAACTACATCGCGATCGAGAGTGGCGACCGGGTGACGGCGACGGTGAGCGTCCGAGAGATTACTGGCGAGGGCTTCTTGACGATGGTCACGCGCATGGGCGAGATCAAGCGCACGGCGATCGCGAGTTTTGCCAACATCCGCAGCAACGGCCTCATCGCCTTTAACATCGAAGAGGGCGACGAACTGGGCTGGGTGCTGAAGACGGCGGGCAGCGACGACCTCATTTTGGTGACCCGCGAGGGCCAATCGATTCGCTTCCCGGAGACCGCGGCGCGAGGGCGCGGCCGCCAGGCGGGCGGTGTCCGCGCGGTGCGGTTCAAAAACGACGAAGATCACGTCGTCGGGGCCGATATCGTGCGAGAAGGGGCAACCTTGCTCGTCGTCGGCGAGCATGGTTTCGGCAAGCGGACGAACCTCGACGAATACCGCATCCAAGGTCGCGGCGGCAGCGGCATTCTGACGATGAACGTGACCGACAAGACGGGCAAGATCGTGGGCGCCGAAGTCGTGGATGAGGACGATGTGTTGATGGTGATCACCACCCAAGGCAAATCGATCCGAACGCCGATTGCGGACAAGAAAAAGCCGATCCGGATTACGGGCCGAGTGGCTCAGGGGGTGAAGATCATCGACTTGGCCCCTGGCGACATGGTGAACTCGATCGCGCGTCTGGTGAAGTCGATCGACGATGGCGAAAACCCGGAAGCGAGCGACGCCGACGAAGGCGACGAGTCAACGGAAGACTAGGCGGGCTCAGTTCGGCCGCGCCAGGTACAGGCCGTTTCTCGGCGTAAGGCCGGAGGCGGCCGCATCGGCTGAACCCGGCGGGACCCATTCGACGCAGAATCCCGATTGCTCAAGCCTGGAAACAAACCCTCGGCGGCCGTAAATCCGCACGTGGTCGCCCTGCCCGAACCGTCGCCAGCGCTCCGCCTCGTCGGTTTCCCCAAGGTCTTCCTGGACGTCGTCGATTTGGGTCGAGATCGGAACCAACAGGATCGCCATGCCCGATGGCGTGAGGATGCGGCGGATCTCTCGCATTGCCTTGAGGTCATCGGGGATGTGTTCGAGGACGTGCGAGCAGATCACAAGATCGAATGAGCTTCCAGGATAGGCCGCCATGTCGGTGATGTCGACCCGGTCATCGGCGCCGGACATGCAAAGGTCGGCCGAACGGTAGATGATTTCAGGCCGATTCTTGAGCCAGTTGGAGACCGGGGGACTGGGCGCGATTTCGAGAACTCGGATCGCCACGTGCTGCTCCGGGAGGGAGCATTCGCGTTGGGCATCGAGGTGAGATCGCAGGACGAGGACCTGGAGCCGGTCGCGGTCGGTCGCGCCGCAAAGGGGGCAGAGGTAGCTCTCGAGGTTCAGAGTCTCCCAAGCGTCGAGCGGATGCTCGAGCACAGCCCCGCCCTGCGCGACGTCAAGGAGACCTTCTTCAACTCCGATCCCGAGTACTTCCAAAGCCAAATGCGGGAGTGGATGGGCAAGTTCGGCCTCGGCACCGAGGATGTGAAAAATCTGACCATCTCCGCCGCCATCGGCCAGATGCTCTCCGCCGCGGACGACGGCAAGATGAAGGGGCTCCTCCACGGCCTGCTCGGCCAGGCCAAACGGGCCGGACTGGCCGACCAACCGGTCTCCACCCTCATGGGCAGGGGCTCCGCCTCGTGAGCCGCGGCCGGCCCACAACCCCAACCCGCGACTCCTGAGGCGCCATGGCCGAGCCCAAGGAACCCACCCCCGCCGAAGCCGCGCCCCCAATGGCCCCGGCCATCCATGCCGAGCACAAGGCACTCGTCGCCGTCGCGGAATCTCTCGACGCCACCCCGTTGCCGCAGCCAGCACCCGCGGGTCTGGTCTTCGGCCCGCGCCAAACGCCGCA
>CAYONY010000344.1:0-2735 GCA_964405415.1 uncultured Fimbriimonadaceae bacterium
GAACCCGCGACCCGCTGTTTACAAAACAGCTGCTCTACCCCTGAGCTACGCCGGCGTTGACTACGAGTTTACCGGGGTGGCGATGCGCATAAAAACGCGGCGTTCTCCCTCCCCAGAGAACGCCGCAAAGTCTTTCGTGGACGGGTCTACTTCTTGCCTTTGGCGCCGCGAGCGGCTTTGGCTGCCGGTTTGGCCGCCGGTTTGGCGGCGGCGGGCTTGGCGGCCTTGGTCCGCGTTCGCTTTTTGACGAGCCGCGGCTTGCCGGACGCGTCGTAGCCAAGTTTGTAGCCGGCCGGGATTTTCGAGAGCGCGCTGGCCAGATCGGCCGGCATCGCAGCGGCGGCGGAAGCCTTGCGCGTTCGGCGCTTTCGCCCCGGGTTCAGCGCGGCAAAAGCGGCGGTCGCATCCGCCGTTCCGGCCATCGCCGTCAGACCTTTGTTCTTGATTTCGTAGAGCTCCGAGCTCGCCGGAAACGAAAGGAAGATGTGGCTGGCTGAAGTCAGGATTCGACCTTCCACCGGAAGGACGTACTTCTTTACGCCGACACGTACAGTCAGGAGACCCGTCTTCACTTGGGCCTTGAATTTCAGGGAGTTTTTGACAGATTTTACAGTTCGACTCATAGGACGCACCCTCACATTGAGGCTAGGAAACAATTTACACGAATGAGATAGTGAATTGCAAGGATGTGCGATTGGGCGCGAGAGGAGTTGGGACAAGAGCGCGTCGTTATAGCGCACAATTGTCGATCAATCGCGTCTTACCTAGCTTCGCCGCCACGATTAGCCGTGCATTTTCTTGGGGAGCATCGATCGGTTTCAGAGTGGTCCCGTCAACCCATTCCAGATAGTCCACTTGGAACCCAAGGTTTTCCAGATTCTCGACCGACGTGCGAAGGTGGCGCCGGGCCGAAAAGGGATCCGCGGTTATCGATTTACGCAGGTCCTGCAAGGTCGCGAAAAGGGATGCCGCTACGCTTCTTTCGTCACCCGACAGATAGGCATTGCGGCTCGACATCGCCAGCCCATCCGGTTCGCGGACCGTCTCCACAAATCGCAGTTCGACGGGGAAATCGAGATCCGCCACCATCCGACGAAGCACGGCGCATTGCTGGAAGTCCTTCAACCCGAAATAGGCAACATCGGGGCCGACCAAATGAAAGAGCTTCGCCACGATGGTGGCGACGCCATCGAAGTGTCCCGGGCGATGTGCGCCCTCCCAAAGCGTGGCCAATTCGCCGACGTTCACCTTTGTAACGCTCCCTTCGTACATCTCGTCGGCCGAAGGGGCAAACATCACGTCGACGCCCGCTTCCGCCGCCATTGCGAAGTCAAGGGCTTCCTGCCTTGGGTACTTTTGATAGTCCTCATTCGGTCCGAATTGCGTGGGATTCACAAAAAGCGAAACCGCACAAACGCCGCACTCGGCTTTGGCTTGCCGCATCAATGCAAGGTGCCCCTCATGAAAGGCGCCCATTGTGGGAACAAAACCTAAACGCGGAACCCGAACTTCGCGAATCTCTGCTTTAGTCCGAACGATCTTCAAAGACGTTCTCCAAGGTGGGGAAAGCGCCGGATCGAACTTCGGCCGCGTACTGCTGAAGCGCATCACCGATCAGCCCGCCGCCCTCGAGATAGCGTTTGGTGTGTTTGAACATTTCCGATCCGAGCCCAAGAACATCGTGGAGCACTTGAACCTGTCCATCGCAGTGGGGGCCGGCGCCAATGCCGATCGTGGGGCAATCGATTCCTTCGGAGATTCTCTTGGCCAGCGCCATCGGAATCAGCTCCAGCACAATCGCAAAGACGCCGGCCTCGTCGAGCGCGCGCGCTTCCGCCAAGATTCGGTCGCCTTCTTCGCCCTTGCCCTGCACTTTGAAACCGCCGAATCGGTGCACCGATTGGGGGGTCATTCCGACGTGGCCCATAACGGGAATTCCCGCGTTCAGAATCGCATGAACCGTTTCAAGATCGGCGCCTTCCGGTTTCACGGCTTGGGCGCCGGCTTTCACCAAAGCCACGGCCGAGTGCACGGCCTGCTCTTTGGAAGCTTGATAGGAGCCAAACGGCAGGTCCGCGACGAGGAGGGCCCGGTGCACCCCCCGGGCGGCCGCGGCCGTGTGATGAACCATCGCGGCCAGATCGACCGCCAGCGTATTCTCGTAGCCCAGGACAACATTGCCCAGGCTGTCGCCGACGAGGATGAGATTGACGCCGGCTTGATCGGCCAGCCGGGCGGAAGGAAAGTCGTATGCGGTAACGCAAACCACCTTTTCCCCCTTGGCCTTCATACGGCGAACGAGCGGGGCGGTGATCCGGGCGGCCATCGAATGTGCATTCTACCGAAGGCGCAGCCTCAGTTCTTCCGCGCCCGACGGAACGGGTGAGGCTAAAAAAAGGCAACCCTCGCCGGATGTCATCCGGCAAGGGTCCTCCCCATCCATCGAATTCGGCTTGCCGCTTAGGACTCGCCTCGCGTATGCCCAAAAGTCGGCTCGAACGGAATCAGGCCCAGCCGTGTCGCCGCTCGAAAAGCTTGGACCCGATTGTTGACCTGCAATTTGTCGTAAATGTTTGCCAGATGAAAGTCGACCGTTCGCTTCGAAACGAAGAGCACGTCGGCCGCCTCCTTGCTGCTATGGCCCTGAGCAATAAGGCTCAGAACTTCGATTTCGCGCTTCGTAAGCCGTACCGCGCGCTTGGCAGAATCGGACCTGGCTGTGCTTGGCATTGGCA
>CAYONY010000345.1:0-2725 GCA_964405415.1 uncultured Fimbriimonadaceae bacterium
TTCGATTGGCATTTCACCGGACTAACCACAGCTCATCCCGAGACTTTTCAACGTCAATGAGTTCGGTCCTCCATGTTGTGTTACCAACACTTCAACCTGGCCATGGCTAGATCACGCAGTTTCGGGTCTGCTGACGCTGACTTGACGCCCTATTCGGACTCGGTTTCCCTCCGGCTCCGCGTCTGAAACGCTTAACCTTGCCAACGCCAACAACTCGCAGGCTCATTCTGCAAAAGGTACGCCATCACACTTGACGGGATTGCTCCCGACATGGTGCTCTGACTGCTAGCGGGTGATGCGATTTCAGGTTCTATTTCACTCCCCTCACCGGGGTTCTTTTCACCTTTCCCTCACGGTACTGGATGCACTATCGGTGACAAACTGTGTTTAGCCTTAGCCGGTGGTCCGGCCAGATTCACGCGGGATTCCTCGTGTACCGCGCTACTCGGGTACCACTTGAATTCGATAGGATTTTCGACTACGGGGCTGTCACCCTCTATGGCGGAACGTTCCAGTTCGCTTCCTCTAATCCATTTCGATCTTCTTTTCTAAATCTCCAAAATCATAAGACCTATACGTCGTATAAGACCTATGATTTTAGAGACTTAGTAGTGGCCCCACAACCCCAGGCGGTAAACCGTCTGGTTTAGGCTGGTCCGCTTTCGCTCGCCGCTACTTACGGAATCTCTTCGATTTCTTTTCCTCGGCTTACTTAGATGTTTCAGTTCAGCCGGTGCCCTTCGCGAGCCCTATGTATTCAGGCCCGGATGACGAGGCATGACCCCCGCCGGGTTTCCCCATTCGGATATCTCCGGATCAACACTTCTGTGCAGCTCCCCGGAGCGTTTCGCCGCTTTCGCGTCCTTCGTCGGCAACTTGTCCCTAGGCATTCGTCGCACACCCTCAAAAGCTTACACTTCGCAGCTTTAGAGTGCTCGATGCATGATTCTTTCTTAAACCGGCGGAAGGCAATCCCGCCAGTTCAGTGTTCCTTCGTGACCCAATCCAACGGCCACCCCCGGGAAAATCCCGACGATCGCCGCGAACCGAACCACGAAAGCTCGATTTTTTTCGCTTTACGCGCGCTATGCAACTTTCAAAGAGCTCGACACGGGCCACCGAACACAAGGTCCAGCGGCAAGAAGAAACTATACCCGCCCGATTCGGCGATGTCAAGGCCTCCTCAAGGGATTTTGGCGGAAACCGGCGCTGGCGCGAGCCCCGAACCAAATTGGCGTAACATGTAGATGTGGACGGCGTCTGGACCGAAGTCCTCGACGAAGGAGCCCGAGGCGGCATTGCCTTCATACTCGTCGTCGCTCTCGCCATCCTTGCCTACAAAGCCCACAAGCGTCAGCCCCTGGCCTACCACCTGGGAGTCTGCGGCGTCTTCGTTCTGTTGTGGCTCGCCGATCCGCCCGATCAAGCCGTTTGGATGACCCTTGCCGGCACCATCCTCGCCGGATATGTCCTGGAAGCCGCCCTTGTCCGAGAGACCCCCTGGATGAAACGCTGGTCCAAAACCGCCGGCGTCGCCGCCTACCTCCTGTTTTTCACGGTGTTCATTTGGCGGAACGACGCCTACACCGGCTCCACCCTTGCCATCTCCGGGCAAACCGTCGAGTTCCGCCAGCATCGCCTTCACGTCAAATTCGACCGGCCCATCGCGACCGTCACGCTGCTCGCCGACCGCTATCGAGACGTCACCACCTGGGTGCTCCGAACCGCCGAGCCGAACCCGACCCAGATTCGGCTGGATGGGGGTACCGTCTTTCGCAGCCAGGACGGCGACGAGATCACCGGCACCGAGCTTGCCCTTCGCATTTCACGATGGGCCCGGGTCGAGCCCATCATCAAGTACGATCCCCTCTCCATCGAGCAAGGCCCACCGGGCGTTCGCGTGACGGCTCGCCGCTAGCCCCCGGACTCAATTCGGCAAAACGGGATTACAGGTAAGGCTCCAGCGCCGCTGGCAAATCTCTTGCCCCATGAAGCAAGTCCACGAACTCGATCCCATCATCGGTCTCAAGATAGAAAATGAAGAAGGTGGGAAAGCCCCTTACCGAAAACACGCGAAGCGGCTGGAGTTTCTCGATCTCCGTCTGAAACGGCCGCCCCATCCGAGGCATTCCTTCCAACTCTATCAGGGTCGATTCGACCGCATCGATGAATCGCCTCGCCGCGGCCCGATTGTCGGTCCCGATAAAGACGGCGCACTCGACAACCGACTCCAACGCCTTTCGGCGCTTCCGGATCACTCGTCCGTCTTCTTGCCGAGACGCCTCGACACTTGCTTGCGCACCGCTTCCCAATTTCCAGCAGTGAGTTCGGACCTCGGGGTGTCCAGCGCATCCAACAAACGAAGCTCCAAAGCTTGCTTCTGCCGGTGCCGCTGATCGGCTCGAACGAGATCGCGGATGTACTCGCTTGAGGTTCCGTATCCCTCCTTCGTCACAATCGTCTCGACCCATTTCCGCATCGAATCGGGCAACGAAACGTTCATGCTGGTCATCGGATTCGTGCTCATGCTCTAATTATGCTATTTTCCGCCATATTTTGGCAGAATATAGCTAACCGACCTTATACAGCCCATTAAACAACAGCCGGAACGTCCCATGAGGCTGAGCTCGGAACGTGATCTCCGGACCCCACACCACCAGCCTTCCCTTCCCAATCGGCGCCTCGAAACCCGCGATCCCGCCATTCAGCACTTTCTGCCCCCACG
>CAYONY010000346.1:0-2693 GCA_964405415.1 uncultured Fimbriimonadaceae bacterium
GGGACCTTCGATTCCTTCTTTAAGCTCGGCGGCTAAAGGCTGCCCACCAACGGAACACGAAGGGCTTGGGCATAGCCTTGCGCCAAACCCAGAAAGTGCTGCGCCCGTTGATCCTGATACCCGTAGGCGGCGCCGGCGACAAGATGCTCCACCACCACCGGCGGCCGATGCGGATCGTGCCACCAAAGCCGGAGCACCAAAAGAGTTCCCGCCGCCGGCATCGCGACCCCCGGGGGAGCTGCCGCCCCGCCCCAGCCTTGGACGGGCGGCCGATTCGAGGTCGGGAGCAGGCCTGAGTAGCGGCCCAATTCCAGACATCGCACCTCGTCGATCGAGCCCCGCCGCCATTGAACCATGAGTCCGCTGCCGGCTCGCTCCACATAACCCCGCTTCCGGGTGTCGAACTTCAAATTTCGAAACAAGAGAAACGCCCACAGCGCCGCCAGGCCGAAGGCGATTCCAAAAAAGGTCCACCAAATGGCGGGCAGCGGGACCGGAATCGGCATGCCAGAGCCTTTGGCCAGTCCGATGAGGAGCATCACGCCTCCGACGACAATCGCAGCTTGGGCGGCCCGAACTTCGAGGGATCGCTGCCCAAAACTCAAGATGGTCCGCTCGCGGTTGAAAGACCCGGTGAGGGGGTTCTCCATCATGGCGCCGCGAACTCCTTGCGAAACGGCATCCGCCGCCCTTCGGTCAGCGAGCGCCAAAGCCATTCGAGCGGTCCGAATTGAAACGCTCGAAGCCAATGTGACGAGAAAACCAGGTTAACGGTCCAGATCCCTGCCACTGCCAACAGCATTTCTAGCCGGTCGAGCTTTCCGAAGAGACCGAATCCCCAAGAGTAAAAGATGATCGAAGCAAGCACCGACTGAAGGATGTAGTTGCTGAAGGCCATCCGGCCCACGGCAGCAACCGCCCGTTGAACCGATGCCAGACGTTTGCTCTCGGCAATCATGGCCAAAACCGTTAGGACGCCGACGGCGACCAACGGACCGAAACACACTTCGACGGCGTTCTCCATGAAAAAGCCGGCGGGGCCCGAATGCAGCGTCGCCGCCAACAGGTTCAACGGCAAGCCGACCCCAAACCCGACCCAGAGCATCCGGTTTCGAACACGGGGAAAGCGGTGGGGGGCGATAAGGACGCCATGGCGCCCCAACAGGATGCCCAGAAGGAACAGAGCGCCCAAAAACGGCACGAAGAGGACCGCCCCCATCACCATCATCGCAAACATCGGCAGACGAAAGCCGAGCTGATCGAAGTAGCTTCCGACAGAAAAGACCCGGACTTCCCTCGCAATCTCGGCCTCCGTACCCGATGCCAGTTCCTTCAGGGCGTCAGGCGAAAAAAGCCCGATCAGGAGAAGGCCCAGCGCCGCCAAAAGCGCCAGGGCAAGAACGGCCCCAATGACCCAACGCAGCGGGCGCTCCGTCATGCCCGCCAAGAGGCACACGACGAAGGCGGTCGAGGCATAAAGAAACAAGATGTCGCCTTCCCAGATGAAGATGCCGTGGACCAGGCCAAACCCGGCCAGGATCGCGGTGCGTTTGAGATAGCCGCCCGGCCAATTGCCCGGAATCGCGGACCGCTGCTTATATTGCAGCCAGATCCCCACGCCAAAGAGTAGGGCGAGCATCGATCGGAATTTTCCGGTGACCCCGGCCAAGGTGACCTGCTCGACGAGGCCGTCGATCCCGCCCGGCGGAGGAAGCATCGCCATCATACGGCTGAACTCGGGACCGGCCAGGAAGGGGATGTTGGCCAACAAGATCCCGAGCACCGCTACCCCCCGGATGAAGTCGTATACCGGGACGCGTTCGCGAACGGTCGGTTCCACTTGCGTGGATGCCGGGGGTGTCAGGTCGAATCCGGGTGCGGGCGCCGGCTCCATTCGGGAGCAGATTCTTCCTTCATGGAGGGTTTCCTTTTCGCGAATGGGACCGGGCGGGCCGATCGCGGACGTCAGAATGGGCATGATGTTCGCTTTCTTGGCCTTGGCCCTGTTTTCCGGACCGCGGATCGAAGCCGATGTGGTGTACGCCAAGGTTGCCGGGCGCGAACTGAAAATGGACCTTTACTATCCGCAGCCGACGCCCAAGGTGGCCACCGGGGCGGTGGTGGTCATCCACGGCGGGGCATGGATGGGCGGGGATCGAACGCAGATGGCGGAGCTCTGCCAGGAAATCGCCAAGCGAGGACTCTTCGCCGCGACCGTGCAATATCGGCTGGCGCCGGAATTCAAGTGGCCGGCCATGCTCGACGATGTGCAGACCGCGGTGCGCTTTCTTCGCGAGAATGCGAATCGATACAACTTGGATCCGAAACGGATCGGCGCATCGGGAGCCAGCGCGGGCGGCCACTTGGCCCTCATGCTCGGCGCAAACGGGACCTGGGATGCCGCCGCCACGCTCTACAAAGGCCAATCCAGCCGCGTGGCGGCGGTTTTAAACTTGTTTGGCCCCACCGACCTGGCGAACGATTTTCCGGCTTCGGTCGACCAACTGCTGCCGCTCGTCCTTGGCAAACCGCGCGCCCAGGCCGGGGAGATCATCCGACGCGCTAGCCCGGTAACCCATATCGACGAACGGACCGCGCCCGTCTTTACGATCCATGGCGATGCCGATCCTCTCGTGCCGGTCAGGCAGGCTGCGAGGCTTCACGAGGCGCTCAAAGCTCGCGGAATTCCGAAC
>CAYONY010000347.1:0-2689 GCA_964405415.1 uncultured Fimbriimonadaceae bacterium
GGCCGAAGCGATTGCTTGGCCGAATGGTCGGCCAATTCTTCGGAAAACGGATAAAAGTACGCCGTGTCGCCGCCCGCATTCTGCTTGTGGGTCGAGGGTCGGACCTCCAAGCGATAGCTCTTGGCATCGACTTGGGCCTTGAAGAGCAGGGCGGGCCGCTCGATGGGAAGCGACGCCTTCGCGCGCGCAAAGGCCGGACTCGGCTTAAGGGGCTTCCCTTGGTTTGGCAGAAGCGCCGCGGCGGCGCTTCCCTTTCCTTCCAGACAGACATCTTTACAAATCAGCCAATCCGCGGCCGCTTTGACCGCCACGATCGCGGCCTTCGCCGGGGTTCGGATCGTGGCCACCGCGTAAGCGGTTTTTGAATAGCCATAGGAAACGACTCCCGCCGCATCGATCCGGTCGGGGCTCGACCATTCGACGCGCTCGACCTTAAAGCCGGTGGGAAGAGTCCACTTGATTTCGGTGGGTACGCCGGAATCGCCAGGATTGAGCCAGTAGATGTGCCACTTGGGCTCGATATCGAACTTGAGGGCGATCTGAAACGGCTTGCCGGGCTGAAACGATTCCGTCGCTGGAATCAAGGTCAGCCGGCACGATGGCGCCTTTTGGGGGGAGCTCCATGCCAACAAAGCCGCCGTCGCCAACAGGGGAAGGATCGCCATCCGTTAACCTCCAGGACGCTTCAAACGCGATTCCGTTCAATGCGTTTGTGAAAAGAACGTTCCCGAACCCCTTGGCCCGGGAACGATTGAGCGGGGGAATCAGCTTCGCCGAATGGTGCCGCTGATGACCGCGCTGCCCTCGAACTTCGAAAAGAAATTGCCGGGAAGCGTGCCCGCCGGGTAGTTAAGCCCAATATTGAGAACCTGGTTGCCGCCCGTTCCCGGACGCGGCAATTCCGTCATGTTGACGAAGGAGTCGGTCGCGGTCACCGGACCGGCAAACGCCTTGATCGAGTTGTTGGCATAGGTCGAGGCGATGACAAGGTTCACCCCACCGAAATCATCCGGGTTGACCGTGCTCGCAATCCCCTTGAGAAACGTGCTGAAATCGCCCAGGCGGATGGCCGCGCGAACGTCGTTGACGAGGCGGATACCGACCATTTGGCTAAACGTCTTGTCATTCAGTGCGGTCAAGTTCATCGTCTTGAGCGCCGCCGTAATCTTGCGTACCAGCTCGTTTTGGGTAAGGCGGCACTGGGTGGAGCTGAAGTTGTCCTCTTCCCAAAACGTACAGAACATGCCGGCGATCCAGCCTGGCTCTTGGGGCAGGGTCGTCGCAAACAACTGGCCTCCACTGCGAATGTCATAAGTTTTGCCGCTGTCGGCCCAGCCGTCATCGGTGCGGCCGAGATTGTTTTGGATTCGCGAACCGACCGGCGCCACCACCACCGTCGCGGGATCGGTCTTGGCGTTGCCGAGGCCATCCACGATGACTTTCGCCCGGAAGCTGATGTTCATCATGTAGGGCTCGTCGTCGCCGACGAAGTCGTCTTGGTCACGGTAGCGCATCGAGTTCAAACTGAATTCGACCGGGGTGCTTGCCGTGAAGACCATCTTCGTGGTGCCGATTTTGCCGAAAGCCTCTCCGCGATTCTGCGGAAGCTGGCCAAGCATGAGCGCCGAAAGGGAGGCGCTGGGCGCGGGGACGGCTTGGGACAGAGCGGCAAAAGCCATCACCGAAGTCAGGCTCGATACAAGTTTTTGATTGCGATTCATGGTCAGTCCTCTCCATGGGCCAGATCAATCCGGTCCCGGTCTTCTGACGGGGACCCTCGGCCGGAGTTTCAGATTCGCGTCTCGTTCCCCAACCCCTCCCTCATTTTCGCCTCCGACAAAAACAACGGAGGGGCCCGACGCCGTCGACTGGTAAACTCTGGACAATTCCATGCCCCCTCCTGCGCGTCGACGTGGCCGCCTCGCGGGGACGATCTCCCGTTGAGCGAATCCAACATGAACAAACGCGTCTATCTCTTTCGCGAAGGCGATGCCTCCATGCGCGACCTCCTCGGAGGCAAAGGGGCCAATCTGGCCGAAATGTCGAACATCGGCCTTCCCGTCCCTCCCGGTTTCACGATCACGACCGAGGTCTGCAACGCCTATTACGATTCGGGCAAACAGCTTCCGGCCGGCCTGATGGATGAAGTCCATGCGGCTCTGGCCGACGTGGAAAAGGCGCTCGCCAAGTCGTTTGGCGACCCCAACAATCCGCTCCTCGTTTCCGTCCGATCCGGCGCCAAGTTTTCCATGCCGGGCATGATGGATACGGTTTTGAACCTCGGGCTCAATGAGGCCACGGTGGCGGCTCTGATCCAGGTGACCGATCCGCGGTTCGTCTACGACAGTTACCGCCGGTTCATCATGATGTTGAGCGACGTGGCCTATTCGGATAGCTATCCGGGCTTGGCCAAGCACGATTTCGAGCACATCTTCGCCGGGCTCAAAAAAGAACTCGGCGTCAGCGGTGACCTTGAAGTGGATGCCAACGGCATGAAGGAGCTTTGCGCCCGGTTTGCCGCCCACGTCCAAACCCAAACCGGATCCCCCTTCCCTCAAGATCCGTGGGTGCAGCTCCAAGCCGCGATCGAGGCGGTCTTCCGAAGCTGGAACAACGAGCGGGCGATCATCTATCGGCGGCGGGAGAAGATCTCGGACCACATTGGAACGGCGGTCAACGTGCAGTCGAT
>CAYONY010000348.1:0-2684 GCA_964405415.1 uncultured Fimbriimonadaceae bacterium
GTGAACGGGCCGCCGTAGCCGACGATGGACTTGTGGACGCTGCCGTCCGCGTTAAGCACCATCTGGGTCGGCATCGCGGTGATGCCGTAGTGCGAGGCCACGCCTTTTTGCACATCGACGTCAATCTTCACGAAGACGAGCTTCTTGCTGTAAGCCTTGAAGCCTTCCGTTTGGAGCACTTCGCGATCCAGCATTTTGCAGGGACCACACCACTCCGCCATAAAGTCCACGAAGATCTTGCGATTCGTCTTCGCCGCGATCTTCTTGGCTTCTTCGAGGTCGGTGAACCACTGCGCCGAGAGCATTTCTTCCATCGAAAGCTCGCGGGAACCCGCGGGCGCCTTAAATGCAAACAGGGCCGGATTGGCTTCCTCACCCAACTCGATCGACTTGGTATTCAGAACCAGAACGTCGCCCGAACCGGCATCCGAGTAGGAGATCTCCGCTTGGCGGGCCAGATTGTCGGCCAGGTAGAAAACCACCTTCTTCTTGCCATCGCCAAACGTGGCCTCGATCGCGTTGACCTTCATGCCCTTGCGGGTCATCGTGCCCAACGACTTGGCCGAAGCTTTGGCGAACGCGTTCGCATCGAAGAACGGGCTGAAAACGCCGTACTCGTCGGCGCTAAGGATTTCCTTCAGCGCGCTGTCCGATTGGGCTTCTTTGAAGTAGGTCTTGGCCGACTTGTCATAGCGAACAAGGGTTGTTCCATCGGCGACGATGATCGCGCCCGGAGTTTCCAAACGGGCCATGTTGGGCTTCGCCAGCTCCAGCTGATAGTTCGCGGGCGCCCCATCCATCTTCTGCATCGTGTAAACGGCTTTCAACGACTTGGCGCTGCTGAGCGCCCCGGCGTAGTTCGAAAGCTGCTGGCCCGCCCCGACCTGGGCATAGACCACGGCTGCGGCCGCAACGGCAAACGCGGCCCCTAGGTACTTTCGCATGTTCGGTTCTCCTTCGATCTCCTGCTAAGATTGGTGAGCGATTGCCGCTCGTCTCTTCATTCTACATGCATTCGCAAACGAATGAAGGCGGAAACCCCCAAAGTTGAGACGCATGGAAGGGCTCAAACATCACCGCATCGCCTGGCTTTTCGCGCTCGCCCACCTCATTTTGGCGGGCATGTATGCGGTGGAGACCCCCTACCGGACCGGAGGGTCGCTCCGATTCCAAGGCGGAGCCCACGCCAACGATATCGGCGCCCCCGATGAGCGCCAACATGTGAACTATGTCCGCCATCTTCTGAGCGGCGAAGGCTTTCCCGTCCTCGATCCCGATCCGGCCTCTCCGAACGCCTACGAAAACTATCAGAGCCATCAACCTCCGGTGTATTACGTTCTCGCCGCCGGGGTCGCCAAGCTCACCGGCGATCCGGAACCTCGGTTCGGCGGTTTGGCCCTACGATTCTTTAACGGTCTGCTTGGCGCGTCCGGGGTGCTCGGCGTCTATTGCTTCGCGCTTTGGGGCCATCGCAAACCGAGTATCGCCAACCTCGCAGCGGCGTTTGCCGCGCTGCTTCCCATGAACGTCGCGCTCAGTGGCGCGGTCAGCAACGACCCCCTTCTGTTTGCCGTCAGTTCATGGACCTTGGCGCTGGCGGCACGCGCCATCCGGGACGGTTTCACCGCCCGAAGGGCCCTTGGGATCGGCATCCTGATGGGCGTTGCTTGTCTCACCAAAACCACCGCGATCGCCCTTTGGCCCGCGCTCGCGGTTGGGCTCTTGGCCTCGCGTCATGTGCCTTCCCTCAAGGCACGTCAAGGCATGACGGCCACGATCCTCATCCTTGGCCTTCCCCTCCTCCTCGCCGCGCCATGGTGGTTCCGAAACCAACAACTTTACGGCGATCCGTTGGCGATGAGCGCGTTTACGCGCGCCTTTGTGGGGAGCCCGCAAGCTTCCGATTTCATCCAAGAACTCGGGGCGATGGGCTACTGGACCGGCGCCAACCCCTACGGAATCGGGGTCGGATGGTGGACGCTGCGCAGCTTCTTCGGCGTGTTCGGCTTCATGGACATTTTCTGGCCGTCGCCGCTCTACGCCGTCCTGGGCGTCGGCTTGCTTGGGCTCCTCTTCCGGCGTTTCCAGATTCGAAACGACCCCGACTTTGTCGAGTCGCGGGCCGTACGATGGATGGGCGCCGCGTTCTTCACGTTGGTTTTGGTGCTCTTCCTCCGCTTCAACGCCCAATACTTCCAAGGTCAAGCGCGCTATTTGCTGCCGGCGATCGCACCCATCGCCACGACCCTTGCCCTTGCGAGCGGAAGCTTCGCTCCGAAAAAGCCCCATGCCGCGCTGGCCGGGCTTACATTCGTTTTGACGGCTTTGAACCTTTACACCCTCGCGACGCTTCCCGGAGAATTCGCCCGCCGGGTCGAGACGATCGCGGCCGGAAGACCCTAGACAAGCCTGCGTTGGAACAAGTTTTGCGCGTTTTCCGGTATTTGTATTTCGTCCGGCCCATTTGAGAGCTAAGCGCCATGAAGATTTTTGCCCTCCGTACTGCCCTGGCCGCCGGCGCGGCCCTCGCTTTTTCCCTGGTGGCCGCTCAAAGCGCCGACCAAAAGGTCACGTTTCAAGCCAAAGCCGCCACCGCGAAAGCCCTCTTTCCTGCGCTGAGCCGAGCCGCAGGAAAGACCTTCACCACCTCGCCTCAAACTGAGGACGAGGTCTTGCTCATCGAC
>CAYONY010000349.1:0-2680 GCA_964405415.1 uncultured Fimbriimonadaceae bacterium
CGCCAGAGCTCCCGCGATCCCGGTCGCCTTTGCCCCCGCCGCGTCATCCGCGGTCGCCGCCGCGTCCCCGATCCCGGTCGCCATAGCCCCCGCCGCGTCCGCCGCGGTAGCCGCCGCGCCCGCCAAAGCCGCCGCGTCCTCCGCGATCGCCGGAGCCGGGAGGCGGCGGCGTCGCGCCCTCATTCTCTTCGAGATTGGGGTGGGTTTGGGCGATGCCGAGCGCGGTGAAGTTGACCCGGCCCATGCTGTCGATCTCGTGGACTTTGACGTTGATTTCGTCGCCCACGCTGACCACATCGTCGGGACGGCGCACCGAGTTGACGGTGAGTTGCTCGGTGGGCACGAGTCCTTCGCGGCCGGGGATGTACTCCACCATGGCGCCGCGGCCCATCAGCCGGCTGACTTTGCCGGTGAACTCGGTCCCGACGCCGACTTCGTCGGTGAGGTCGAGGATCTGGGCGATCGCCGAGGCCACTTGATCTTCGCCGGTGCCGCCGATGAGCACTTTGCCGTCTTGCTGGACGTCGATGGTGGTGCCGGTGCTGGCGGTGAGCTTTTTGATGGTCGCGCCGCCGGGGCCGATCAACGCGCCGATCTTTTCGGGGTTGATCATCATCGTGGTGACGCGGGGCGCCGTCGCGGCAACCGCCGAGCGCGGCTCGGAGATTTCCGCCTCGATGACGTCGAGGATTTGGAACCGGGCGTCCTTGGCTTGGCTGAGCGCGTCGGCCAGCACCTTGTCGGGGATGCCTTCCAACTTCGTATCGAGCTGAAGGGCGGTGATGCCTTTGCGGGTGCCGGCGACTTTAAAGTCCATGTCGCCGCAGAAGTCCTCCATGCCTTGGATGTCGGTGAGGACTTTGAAGACCTTGCCGTCGGACATGAGACCCATCGCGATGCCGGCGACCGGCGCCTTGATTTGGATGCCGGCATCCATCAGCGCGAGGGTCGAGCCGCAGACCGACGCCATTGAAGTGGAGCCGTTCGATTCGAGCACTTCGCTGATGAGCAGAAGGGTGTAGGGGAAGTCGGGATCGTCGAGCGGGAGCACCGCGCGAAGGGCCCGCTCGGCGAGCGCGCCGTGGCCGATCTCGCGGCGGCCGGGGCCGCGCATGGGCCGCACTTCGCCGACCGAATAGGGCGGGAAGTTGTAAAAGTGCATATAGCGGCGAGGAGATTCTTCTTCGATGCCGTCCATCGTTTGGGCTTCATTGGGAAGGCCGAGGGTGGCGACGGTCATGACCTGGGTCTGGCCGCGGGTGAAGAGCCCGGAGCCATGGACTTTGGGGAGCAGGCCGGCATTGGCGGTGAGCTCGCGGATTTCGTCGAGCTTGCGGCCATCCGGACGCTTGCCATCTTTGAGGATGAGCTTGCGGACGGTGCCTTTGACGACCTTGTCGACCGCTTCGGGAAGCTGCGCGACCTTCTCCGGACTGTCTTTGTAGACTTCGGCGTACTTTTTGACGATCGACTTCTCGAGGTCGGAAAGGGCCGATTCGCGGGTCGCCTTGTCTTTGCTAATCAGGTTCGCGGCGACCTCTTTGCCCATCTCTTTGTCGATGCGCTCATAGATGTCGTCGTCGATCTTGACGAGGTTGACTTCGCGCTTGGCCTTGCCCGCTTTTTTGGCGAATTTCTCGATTTCGGAGCAGATGTCTTTGATCGCGTCGTGGGCGAATTTGAGCGCTTTGACCATATCGGCCTCGGTCACTTCGTTCGCGCCGGCTTCGACCATGGAGATCGCGCCTTTATGGCCGGCGACCACCAAGTCAAGGTCCGATTCGTTGATTTGAGGGATCGACGGGAAGAGGATCAGCTCGCCATCGATTCGGCCGACGCGGACGCCGGCAATCGGGCCGTTGAAGGGGATATCCGAGACGGCGAGGGCGGCGCCG
Source organism: uncultured Fimbriimonadaceae bacterium (assembly GCA_964405415.1). Classification (GTDB taxonomy): domain Bacteria; phylum Armatimonadota; class Fimbriimonadia; order Fimbriimonadales; family Fimbriimonadaceae; genus CAYONY01. The sequence goes on from CAYONY010000349.1 coordinate 1,896, forward strand.
GCGGCGCAGATGCCCAGCACGTCGGGGGGAAACTCCTGATCCACCGCGAAGGGCATCGCGACGACTTGGATGTCGTTGCGCATGCCTTTGGGAAAGAGCGGGCGGATCGGCCGGTCGATGAGCCGGCTGGTGAGGACGGCCTTTTCAGACGGACGGCCGCCCCGCTTGATGAAGCCGCCGGGGATTTTGCCGACTGAGTATTTGCGCTCTTCGTAGTCGCAGGTCAGCGGGAGAAAATCGATGCCCTCGCGAGGGTTTTCGGACATGGTGGCCGCGCCGAACACGACCGTTTCGCCCATTCCGAGCAGGACCGCGCCACCGGCTTGTTTGGCTACGCGGCCGGATTCGATGCTGAGGGTCTTGCCCCCAACTTCGAACTCATGGGATTGAATCACTTGTGCCTCCTAACGAGGCTTGACTTCGCGAATGCCGAGTTTCTGCACCAACGCGCGATAGCGGACGATGTCCTTGGCGCGGAGGTAGGCCTCCAGGCGGCGTCGTTTGCCGACCAGAAGCATGAGACCCCGAAGCGAGTGGTAGTCCTTCTTGTTCTTCTGAAGGTGTTCCGTGATCTGCTGAATGCGCGCATGCATGATGGCGATTTGCACTTCCGCCGAGCCGGTATCGCCGGCCTTCGTGGCGTTATCGGTGATCACTTGGGTCTTCTTGGTCTGTTCGAGCGGCATTTTCGGTTGGGTCAGCCTCCGATGTTCCTGAGGCCATGGGTCATCTACCGCTCTGCGCAAGCTCCCGTGGGAGCCTCCGGACAACGGCAAACGGAGCCC
>CAYONY010000350.1:0-2672 GCA_964405415.1 uncultured Fimbriimonadaceae bacterium
TCCTTTTGGATAACCTTCACGAAATTGCCGTCCGTGTCCCAATGCTCGACCCGGTCGTTGTTGCGATTGCAAACAAACAGCAGCGGTTTGCCCGAGCGGGTATCCAACCCGATCCCGTGGCAGGTGTTGAACTTCCCTTCTTCCGCCGGAGTCACGCTTCCCGGACCGCCGAAGGACATCAGATAGTTCCGGCTCGAATCATATTTGTGGATCCACTTCTTGCCATAACCGTCGGCCACAAAGATGTCGCCGTTGGGGGTGGCAACCACGTTGGTCGGATGAAATTCGCCCGCGTTCGCGTACTTGCCGGAAGCTTCGGGGAAGCCCAGAGTCCAGACCGGCGTCCCGTCGATCTTGATCTTCTGGACCTCGCTGAAGTTGGGGCGCGCGCAATAGAGGAACTCGCCCCCCTTTTCACGCTGGAGGAAGAGACCATGGATCTGGGTGGGCCCAAACGACCGGAGGTACTTGCCGTCTTTTCCAAACACCAGGATGCCTCGCGGCGTATCGGTGGAAACATAGACATTTCCCGCGCGATCGACCGCCGCCCCGCCATGGGTGGGTCCGAGCGACTGGTTATCGGGCTGGGCCGGAAAGAAGCTCGGGACGACCTCGAAATGGATTCCTCCAGGCGTAAAGCCAAGCAGCGCCAGTCCGGCGATCGACGCGGCCCAGGGAGCCCATCGGCGAGCAAAAGCGGTCTTCATTGTCAAACCTCGAAACAATTATGAACTCAGCTTTGGAATGATCTCTTGGCAATCCGCAATGAATAAGCCCCCGGCCGAATTCGGCCGGGGGCTCGGGTCTTGAGAGGAACCGAACGCGGTTACTTCGTGGTGACGCCGGCGATCGCCGCTTCCAGCTTCGCCAAGTCTTCTTTGCTGTCGGTGAGGTTCACGAACTTGGCGGCGACCTTCTTATCCTTGTACACGATCACCGTGTTTTTGACGTCGCTGCTCGGGTTGACCTTGTAGGCCTTCAGGGCCGCGTTGTCCACGCCCAAGGTGGCGATGCCCAGGTTCTCGATTTTCGAGCCTTCGGCGAATTTCGACGCCTTGCCTTCGCACGCCTGGCACATCGTCAGCATGATCATGAAGCCCTTCAGATCGGCGGCTTTGTGGGCGTTGACGTTGGCGCTCAAGGTTTTGGCCAGAGCCGCCACCACATCCGCCTTCTCGCTGGGATGCACCCAAGCCTGGACGGCCGGGCGAGCCCCGTATTTGCACGGCGGGCAGGTGTCCGTCCCCTTATCGGGACCTGCAATGTGCTTCGGGTGGAACGGCGTGACCATTTCCCCGACCGCCAAACCGGAATTGACGTTCTTGATGGCGAACGCGAGCGCGCCGGTGGCGATCGCGGCAATAAGCAAAACTTTCTTCATAGCGTTATCCCTCCAGAACGACAGGCCCACGGGGCGCGTTCCTTCGACGACGTTCCTAACGCAAGTTGACGGGGGCCAGTTCCGCCAATTTCAACTTTCTGAAATTCAATCGTTACCGTCCCGGATCGATTCCGTTGGCAACAAGCCGAACTCTTCGATCGGCGTCGTTGCGGCGCGCATCGATCCGACCTCGAAACTCAGAGGGACAGCGGCCGTTAAGCTCCAAGAGCGCCTGGAGCCGAACCGCCACCTTCGGACTCTCGAGCAGGGCGCCCAGGAATCGAAGCGCCTCCGTCGATCCGATGCCGCCCAAGGCCCGGATGGCCGCGCGAGCGGTTGCTTCATCGGCGTTTTCGGCAAGGGTGCGCAGGGGCGTGAGGTCGGGCATTCCCAGCCGTCCGATGAGCCGGGCGGCGGCAAGCCGAACGACCGGATCGAGATGGCCCAAAAGTGCCTGGGCGGTCGCCAGCGCCTCTTGCCCGCCAAGTTCCGATAAGGAGGCGATGGCTTCGCGCCGAACTTCGGAATCCGAAGAGGCGCAGAGCAGCATGAGCTCACCGGATGCCTCCTTCAAATCGAGCGCGGCGGCCGTGCGCGCCGCCGCCGCCGCCGTTTCCTTGCGCTCGAGCGCCGAACGCACCGCCGCCGCCGCGCCCATGATGCGGCCGGCACGGATGGCCTCCAGCGCCGCTCGAGCGACGCCGGCATCGGCATGGGCCACAAAGGCGGCCAGTTCTCTTACCGCTGCGTCGCTTGCCGAGGCCAGCGCGCCGATGGTTTCGGCTTCGGCATCGGCCAGAGGCCGGGCGGATGCGATCCGAACCACGGCTCGAACCGTCGCCAACGGGTCGGCCTCGAGCGCCCGCCGCGCGCTGAGCCGAATCGCCCGGCCCGCATAGGGCGCCAACCCCGAAGCTTCACGGAGTGCCCGTTCGATCGCGTCGACGCCGACGAGCGGGCCGGATGCGGGCGTTGCCGGCCCGCCTTCGCCAACCGAGGAGCGCGCCAAATCCGAGAACCAGCCCATGCTTCGGCGACCCCGCGAGGCGTCGATCCGATTCGTTCCCAACGGGACCAATCCAACGCTTTCGCTCCCGACATCCAGACGAAAATCAAGGCTTCGAAGGTCGTGGCGTCCCGACAGGAAGAAGCCCCCATACCGATCCACCCCGCCGGTATCCCAAAAGAGGCCCATCCCGCCGGCTGCGGAGACGCCAAAGCCGCCGCCGCCCAAATCGTAGAGTTCGTCGCCCGGGCCCCCGATGAGCAAGCCGATGCCGGATTCGACCCC
>CAYONY010000351.1:0-813 GCA_964405415.1 uncultured Fimbriimonadaceae bacterium
AGAAAGTGCTCGATTCCCGCCCCGCCCGCGATGGCGAGGCGATCCGCCGAAGGCGAGAGTGCATGTTGTGCGGGAGACGATTCACCACGTTTGAAGAGCCGGAGCGGCCGCGCCTCTTTGTGGTCAAGCGCGATGGCACGCGGCAGGAGTTTTCGAGGGAAAAGCTCCTGGCCGGCATTCTCATCGCCTGCCACAAGCGGCCGGTGCCGGTCGATGTGCTTCGCGAAGCCGCCGAGTTGATCGAGCGCGACCTGTTTTCGGAGTTCGAGGACGAAGTCCCGAGCACCGAGATCGGCGAGCGGGTGATCGAGCGGCTGCGAAAAATCGATACGGTGGCGTTCGTGAGGTTCGCCAGCGTGTACCGGGAGTTTCAGACGGTCTCGGATTTTCAGGAGATCGTCGAATCGTTTCGCGAGCCGGTTTGAAAAACCGGTCGTGAAAAGACGTAGAAAGATTTATACTATAAACAAGGAACGGGGCGCGCTGCGGCGGCCCCACTCAGGGAGGAGTCGAGGAAGATGAAGGTTAGCCGTTATTACACGAAGTCCGGGCAGAGCCCCTACGAAGGCATCGCGTTCGAGCCGCGCAAAAGCGAGATCCGCAACCCCGATGGAAGCACCGTCTTCCTGATGGAAAACGTGATGGTGCCGTCGGAATGGTCTCAAGTGGCCACCGACATCCTGGCCCAAAAGTATTTCCGCAAAGCCGGCGTCCCCGCCGAAAAGGCTCACGGATGGCTGGACTGCCAGCCCGAGGGCTACCGGGAAGCCCAATCGTCAATCGTCAATCGTCAATCTTCAATTCCCCACGAAA
>CAYONY010000351.1:823-1756 GCA_964405415.1 uncultured Fimbriimonadaceae bacterium
GTCTTCCACCGCCTCGCCGGCTGCTGGCGCCACTGGGGCGAAACCCACGGCTATTTCGACTCCCCCGACGACGCCCAAGCCTTCTACGACGAGCTCACCCACATGCTCGCCCGCCAGATCGCCGCGCCGAACAGCCCGCAATGGTTCAACACCGGGCTCCACTTCGCCTACGGCATCGAAGGCGTCCCGCAGGGGCACTACTACGTCGATCCCAAGTCCGGCGAGCTGCAGCGAAGCGCCAACGCCTACGAACGGCCCCAGCCCCACGCCTGCTTCATTCTCTCCGTCAAAGACGACCTCGTCAACGAAGGCGGGATCATGGACCTCTGGACTCGCGAAGCCCGCATCTTCAAATATGGCAGCGGCGTCGGCACCAATTTCAGCAAGCTCCGCGGAGAAAACGAGAAGCTCTCCGGCGGCGGAAAATCCAGCGGCCTGATGAGCTTTCTGAGGGTCGGCGACCGCAGCGCCGGCGCAATCAAATCCGGCGGCACCACCCGCCGCGCCGCCAAGATGGTCTGCCTGGACGTCGATCACCCGGATATCGAGACCTTCGTCAAGTGGAAGGTGATCGAAGAGCAGAAAGTGGCCTCCCTGGTCACCGGAAGCCAGATCAACCAGCGGCACCTGAACAACGTGATCCGCGCCTGTATCACGGGCTTCCAGCCCGTGGGTAGCCCCGGCTTCCAGCCGGGGGAAGGAAGTGGCTCCCGTGGCTTCCAGCCGGGGGAAGACGGCGGCTCCCGTGGCTTCCAGCCGGGGGAGAGCAACCGCGGCGCGGGGCAAGATGCCCCGGCTACGCACGGCCAGGATGGCCGTGATACCGCCTTTGACCCCCGCGCCAACCCCGCCCTCCGCAAAGCCATCGCCGAAGCCAAGATCGACCTCGTCCCCCTTAACTACATCCAGCGCGCCATCGAGCTCGCGAAAGAG
>CAYONY010000351.1:1766-2669 GCA_964405415.1 uncultured Fimbriimonadaceae bacterium
GACGTCCATCGAATTCCCCACCTACGACACCGGCTACGAATCCGAAGCCTACGCGACCGTCTCCGGACAGAACTCCAACAACTCCGTCCGCATTCCCAACGCCTTCTTCGAAGCGGTCGAGAAAAGCGGCAAGTGGGAGCTCACCGCCCGTCTGGATGGCCGGGTAACTCAAACCCTCGAAGCCAAAGCCCTCTGGGACGACATCTGCTACTCCGCATGGGCCTGCGCCGATCCCGGCATCCAATACGACACCACCATCAACGAGTGGCACACCTGCCCCGCCGATGGCCGCATCAACGCCAGCAACCCCTGCAGCGAGTACATGTTCCTCGATGACACCGCCTGCAACCTGGCCAGCATCAACCTGATCAAATTCTACGATCCCGAAACCGGCGAATTCGATATCGCCGGCTACCAGCATGCCGTCCGAATCTGGACCATCGTGCTCGAAATCAGCGTGCTCATGGCCCAATTCCCAAGCAAAGAGATCGCCCAGCTCAGCTACGATTTCCGCACCCTCGGCCTGGGCTTCGCCAACCTCGGCGCGCTGCTCATGCAGATGGCCATCCCCTACGACAGCCCCAAAGCCCGCGCCATCGCCGGCGCCCTCACCGCTATCCTTGGCGGCGGATCGTATGCCGCCAGCGCCGAAATGGCCGGCGAACAGGGCCCCTTCCCGCGTTATGAGGCCAACCGAGAGCCCATGCTCCGCGTTATCCGCAACCACCGCCGCGCCGCCTACAACAACGCCCACGACCAATACGAGGGCCTCTCCATCATGCCTCTCGGCATCGATAGCGACGAATGCCCCATTGAGATGGTCAAAGCGGCTCGCGAAGCCTGGGATGAAGCTCTCGAAAAAGGCGAAAAGCACGGCTTCCGCAATGCCCAGGTCACCGTCCT
>CAYONY010000352.1:0-2640 GCA_964405415.1 uncultured Fimbriimonadaceae bacterium
CGCTTGGGTATGGGCATAGAGCTGTTGGTTCTCGGATTGATTGGGGCTCGACGTATAGGAATAAGGCGCGTACTCGTTCGATTTCAGGCCTTCGCCCATTGCCATCGCGAAGACCCGGCGGGACGAGACCCCGTACATTGCCGCGCGCAAAGCGTCGAAGACGATCTGGCGTCGGTTGGGGTGCTCGGCGAGCGGCGTCTCGAACGGGTTGAACGCCAGAAAAACGACGCTGCCCAACCCTACTGGACGCACGTAGGCCAAGCTCCGCCCGCCGCCCCGGGTGGGCGTCAGTACGCCGGGAGCGGGGCGCCCGCCCATGACCGTGATCGGGCCGGCGACCGGAATTTTCGCACCGCCCGCCAAGACGACGGGCAGGGAGTCGACGGTGGCTGGAGAGGCATCTTGGATCGGAAGGATGCCCTTCCAACGCGGGTCGCTGAGCAGAGGGCTGTTGCCGCCCCCCACCAAGACAACGCGTCCGCCCTGCAGCACGTAGCGATGGATGGCATCGACCTGGGGGTCGCGGAGCCGCTCGGCGCCCTCCCCCAAGAAGAGGACATCCAGCAGGAAATAGCCTACGGGACGGTCGGGCGCGTCTTCTGCTGGGCAATAGCCGATGGAAAGGGTCGGATCCTGGGTCCAATTGCCGCGGGCATCTTTTCGCGCCTGGAGGAATTGGAGTTCGCCACTGTTGTCGGCGATCATGCCCATGCGGAAGCGGGCGCCGCCGGAAAACGTGTTCACCGCAATGCGGTAGTTGCCCAGGTTCGAAGAGTAGGTGAATTCGCTCGGCTCATAGCCGGGAACGAGGTAGATGGGAAGCTGCTTCGTTCCGCCGCGGCCGATATCGAGGGGAACGCGCACCGAATCGGAAGGGTTGGTTGCGGTAAGCACGCCCTGAGCATCGCGGCCCGTGTTGTTTTTGACGCGGACCCAGTAGGGTTGGCGCAGGGTGCCCGGCTCGAGGCCCTGCCAGACGCTGGCGACGCGAACCTCGATCGGGTCGGCGCCAAGGGAAAGGGCGGCCCCCACCAGCCCGATTGCGAGAAGTCCAAAGCGAATTCCGCCCGTCACGCGTGCGTCCCTCTTTCCCACTATAACCGCCGGACTCATCCATTGGTTGCGAAGGTTCAGAGAGAACTAAAGAAATGGTTCGATTCCCGGGCTTAGGGTTCGTTAAGGAACGGATAGCGGTAGTCGGTGGGGGGTGCGAACGTTTCCTTGATCGTGCGGGCGCTGAGCCATCGGTAGAGGTTCAGGGCGGAGCCGGCTTTGTCGTTGGTGCCGCTGGCGCGGGCCCCGCCAAAGGGCTGTTGGCCGACGACCGCGCCGGTGGGCTTATCATTGATATAGAAGTTTCCGGCTGCATTCCTTAATCGATCGGTAGCGAGCTCGATCGCGGCGCGATCCTGGGAGAGAATCGCTCCGGTTAGGGCGTAGGGCGACGTTTGATCGACCAAGTCGAGCGTTTCGTTAAACTTCGAAGCATCATAAGTGTACAAAGTTAACACCGGGCCGAAAATCTCTTCGCACATCGTCCGATAACTCGGGTTTCGAGCTTCGATGACGGTGGGCTCGATGAAGTAGCCGACCGACTTGTCGGATCCGCCGCCGACGAGGATCTCGGCGTCAGGGCTGGTCTTGGCGTCCTCGAGGTAGGCCGCGATGCTATCGAAGCTCTTTTCGTCAATGACCGCGTTAATGAAATTGGAGAAATCCTCAACCGATCCCATCTTAAAAGACCGGACGCCCTCGATGAGCTTTTGTCGAACTTCGTCCGCCAAATTTGAAGGAATATAGGCCCGCGAGGCCGCGGAGCACTTTTGGCCCTGATACTCGAAAGCGCCTCGAAGGAGCGCCGTCGCCACCACGTCGGGATCGGCGGAGGGGTGGGCCAACACGAAATCCTTTCCGCCGGTTTCGCCGACGATGCGGGGGTAGGAACGGTAGCCGCCCACGTTTTCGCCGATCGTCTTCCACATCGCGTTGAAGGTTCCGGTTGAGCCGGTGAAGTGGACGCCGCCGAAATCCGGATGGCGGAAGCACGCGTCGCCGACCGCCGGACCCGGGGCGAAGACCAGGTTGATGACGCCGGGTGGAAGGCCGGCTTCCATCAGGATTCGCATGAACATCTGGGCGCTGTAAACCTGGGTGTTCGCGCACTTCCAAACCACCGTGTTGCCGCACAGCGCGGGCGCGGTGGGAAGGTTGCCGCCGATCGCGGTGAAATTGAACGGGGTGACCGCCAAGACAAACCCTTCGAGGGGGCGGTATTCGAGCCGGTTATGCATGCCCGGTGCGCTCTTGGGCTGCTGGCGATAGATCGCGTCCAAAAAGTGGACGTTAAAGCGCAGAAAGTCGATGATTTCGCAGGCGCTGTCGATTTCGGCCTGATAGGCGTTTTTGCTTTGGCCGAGCATCGTCGTGCCATTCATAAAAGGGCGGTAGGTGGTGGCGATCAGGTCAGCCGCTTTCAGGAAGATCGCGGCTCGGCTCTCCCAATGCATACGGCTCCAACTTTCGCGGGCGGCGAGCGCGGCGTCGATGGCTTGGCGCACGTGCGAAGCGTCTCCGACGTGGAACTGGCCAAGGAGGTGGCTGATTTCGTGCGGCGGGCGAATGTCGGCCCGATTGCCGGTG
>CAYONY010000353.1:0-2597 GCA_964405415.1 uncultured Fimbriimonadaceae bacterium
ACACGAGGGGGGATCTCCCTCCCCAACCCCTCCCTCATTTTCGCATGGCAAAAACGAGGGAGGGGCTTTTCGGAACCTTCATGTCGACCAGTTGACATCGGATCACCAGTATACTATATAGTAGACAGATATTTACTATATAGCTTCGATTTGAGGACCAGACGCATGACCCGAGAAGATTACGCATTCGTGGCCGACGCCCTGCTCGCTTTGTGCGAAAAGCCGGCCGATCGTCCCTATTTTTCCGAGGAGGGGCTCCGTCAGAAGCTCAAGTTGTCGGCTCGACGCGACGTGCACTTCGACCCCTCCCACCTGATGCAAGCCGACGATCCCCTCTTGAAACTCGAATGTCAAGAGGTCTTTGCCCAGGCACGGCTCACCGATCGCCAGGCGCTTGTTTTGGCCAAGCGGCTCGAAGGGTGGACGTTCGAGGAGATCGGCCAGGCTGAAGGGCACTCCAAACAGAACGCCCAGAACATTTTTATCCAGGCCCTTAAGAAGATCGTGCGGTCTTTTCGCGTCTACCCTTTCAAAGGGCTCAGCGACGTGTACCGCAGCGAGGTGCGGCGCGGGCTCTCGCGAACTCGAACGGGTAAAATCCTACGTCCGGCGGCCTAGGGGCGGAATGGGTTCGCAGGCAGGCAAACCAATGGTGACGTGCAAGAAGTGTTCGAGCGAAAACAGCGTGGACAGCCTTTTCTGCCGGAAATGCGGCGCAGAAATTGCGGATGAGGCGCGGGCCGAGGCCCAGCAAAAAATCCAGGAATTAGTCGCGGAAGGCTACAAAATCTTTAACGAAGGGCGGACCGACGAAGCCCGGCTCATCGCGGAAGCGGCGCTCCAAGATGAGCCTCAGTCGACGTCGGCGCTCAGTTTGAAGGGCATGTGCCACGAGCGGGCGGGCGAATTGGCGGAGGCGCTGGCGGTTTACGAGCGCGTCGTGGAGCTCAATCCCGATTCCGCTCTCGACCGCATTAAGGTCACTCATCTTCGCCAAGCGATAAGCGGCCGATCTCTGGCCGAGCCGGCGCCCAGCCGGGGCCGCGCTTTGATGGGCGCGATCGCGGCGGTGGTCCTGGTGGTGGCGGTCGGCATCGCCATCGGCGCCTCGATGCCTCGCGACGAAACGGACCCCAAGCAGGTGGCCAAGCTCGATCCCGCACTGGGGGCGACCGACTCATTTACCACCCCCAAGACGGAAACGCCAGCCGATCCCCAAGTCAAGAACCCGGGCGCTTCGACTGGAAATCCGCCGAGCGGCACCAGCGGCCCGTTGCCCGGCGATGAGGGCGCGATCACGAACGGGCGCACCGACAACCCCTCCAATTCGGCGGTCCGCCCGCCGCGCATCCGGTTGCCGGATCTCAACAGTTCCCGAATTCCTTTGGTCAACGGCGAGATCACGGATCGAGGCTCGATGCCGGTGACGCCGCCCGGGCCCGGGAACCTCGTCACGACCCCTCGCGAGAATCCCGGCCAAGGTGGAAACCGGGGCGACAGCGGACCCGATCCGGTGCTCGACGACCCCAAAAAGCCCGAGACCAATAGCGATCCCAAAAAGCCGGCCTACGATCCGGGGATCATTGAGATCAAAGTCAGCAAGCCGAATGGAACCCCGGGCGGGTCGCAAGATTCGGCCGACGGCAACCGGGTGGAGGCGCTTTTGAAAGCTGCGCGCCAGCAGTTCTTGCTCGGCCGCCACTCGCAGGCCGCGAACAGCTATGAAGCGGCGCTGCGGTCAGGCGCGGATCCGGCCAGCACGAACCAGCGCATCGGGCAAGCCTATTCGAACGCCGGGCAGAACACCCAGGCCATCGCGGCCTATCGCAGAGCCATTTCCGCTTTCGAATCGCAGCTCAACGGCCCCGGCGACAAGAGCCGGGTCCAAGCCGCGCTGGAAGCCTGCCGAAGGGCGCTGAAGACGCTGGGCGGATAACGTGAAGGCGGCGCTCGCGCTTCTCGGCATCCTTAGTTCGGCGCTGGTCGCGGGCCAGGCTTTGCCGGGCGTTCTGATCGTCCAAACCGACGACAAGGCCGAGATTGTCGCCGCCGCCAAGGCCACCGCCGAGAAAGCCCCCCGGCCCAACCCCCTTCAGCCCCAATTGGCCCCGCCGCGCTTCGACGCCGAGAAATTTGCCGCGTCGCTGACACCGGTTGCCCTCGAAGACATTGCGGCGCAGGAGTTCGACGACGATGGGCGGCTGACGCCGATCGCCTGGTCGATGGGCGATCCGGTTTTTCGCACCGCGGTCGAAGAGCGGCTCATTCCGGCGGCAACCGAGTCGCCTTCCGAAAGCGAGATGCGCACCGCAATGGGCAAGCTCAAAGCGGGCTACCTCTTTGTCGTTCAAGCCTTTGCCGCTGAGGGCCAGGTTTGGACCCAGGCACGGCTTTTTCGGGGGACCAAGGAGATTTGGAAGGACGAGGTTCGGTTTTGGCAGAGCAACGTTCGCAACCAATTCGACGAGGAGAACGCGCGGCGATCGATTGTGCGCACGTGGATCCAGGTGCCGGGCTATTAAAGTAGGTTCTATGCTTTTTGTTTCGGGGCAGATTGCCATTGATAAAACTACCGGAAAAATTCTTACTGATAATAT
>CAYONY010000354.1:0-2543 GCA_964405415.1 uncultured Fimbriimonadaceae bacterium
GACGTGTTCTACCTGCACAGCCGCCTGCTCGAGCGCGCGGCGAAGGTTTCCGATGAGTTGGGCGGCGGGTCGCTGACCGCGCTGCCGATCATCGAAACCCAACAGGGCGACGTTTCGGCCTACATCCCCACCAACGTGATCTCGATCACCGATGGGCAGATTTATCTGGAGCCGGACCTCTTCTTTGCCGGCGTCCGCCCCGCGATCAACGTGGGCATCTCGGTCAGCCGCGTCGGCGGCAACGCCCAGATCAAGGCGATGAAATCCATCGCCGGCCGCCTGAAGCTGGAAATGGCCCAGTACCGGGACGTGGCGGCGTTCGCCCAGTTCGCCAGCGACCTCGACCGGGCGACCCAGCTCCAGCTCATCCGCGGCCAGCGCCTGACCGAGCTGCTCAAACAGGGCCTCGCCCAATCGATCGACGTTATCGACCAGGTCATCGCCATCTTTGCCGGCACTTCCGGCTTCTTGGACAACATTTCGAATGACCAAGTGGCGGCCTTTGAGAAGGGCGTTCTGGCTCATGTGAAAGACAAGTATCCGGACGTGGTGGAGACGATCCGCACGACGAAAGAGATTTCGAAAGAGACGGAAGAGACGCTGAAGAAGGCGTATACCGAATTCGCCGAGTCCTTTGCGAAATAAGACTTATAAGTCCTATACGACCTATACGGCTTATCAAATATGGCAACTCTTAAACAAATCCGAACTCGCATTCGCACCGCGAAAAACATCCAGCAGATCACGCGAGCGATGAAGCTGGTCGCCGCCGCTCGCCTCAAAAAAGCGACGGATCGGGTTCTCGAAGCGCGGCCCTACAGTGAAAAGCTGCGCGAGTTCATGCTCAATCTCTCCAACGCGGGCGATCTGCCTTCGCATCCGCTCATGGAGAAAACGAGCGGCAACCGGGTTTGCGTGATTCTCATTACCTCGGAACGCGGCTTGGCCGGATCCTACAACACGAGCCTTATTCGCAAAGCCTCCGATTTTCTTAAGGAACAAGAAGGCCCATCTAAACTGATAACCGTCGGCAAGAAAGGGACGCAGTTCTTTTCGAAGCGGAACTTCGACGTCGTGTTTTCCCGAACCGTCGCCAGCAGCGGCGCGGTGCTCGAAGATGCAGTGGAAGTGGCGCGCGTGGCACGCGAACTCTTCGAATCGGGGGAAGCCGATCGCATTTACGTCTGCTACAGCAAGTTCTATTCGGCGATTCGCCAAACCCCTCAGATCGTGCAACTTCTGCCGATCGAGCCGCCGAAATCCGAAGACACCCATGATGCGGGCGCCGCGCAAAGCTTTATGTTCGAGCCGGATGCGGAAGGGCTGCTGAATACGCTGCTCCCCCGCTATTTCTTGACCCTCGTTTGGCAGGCGATGTTGGAGGCGACCGCGTCGGAATTCGGCGCGCGAATGACCGCGATGACCAGCGCGACCGACAACGCGGGCAAGATGATCAGCGACCTGACACTGAAGGCCAACCGCGAGCGCCAAGCCTCGATCACCAAGGAAATCCTGGAAGTGGTCGGCGGCGCCGAAGCGCTGAAGGGCTAGCCTCCGGTCAGTTTCTTCAGGGCGGTTTGGGCCGATTCCAGGTTGGGGTCCACCGTCAGAGCTTTTCGGTAATACTCGATCGCTTTTTCCCGGTCGCCCGCCGTCAGGTATGCCTCCGCCAAACTGTCCCAGGTATTTGCAGAGCGCGGAAAGTCGACCGTGTTCCGATGAAATAGGGCGAGCGCGAGCCGCTGCCGGGATTTATCGGCGAGGAGGTAGTACCCGAGCTCGTTCACCGCTTCTTCGGAGGCGGCTTCCGCCATCGCCGGCGAAGTACGGAGCTTCGCCAGAAGGGCGCCAAAGGCATCCTCGCCCTTCTTTTCCAGTCGATCCAAAAGAACGGCCCGACGAAGTTCGCTGAAGGGATCGTTTTCAACCAAGAAGGCGGCCGCCCTTTCTGGCTTGGATTCAATGAGCCGCGTGGCCTGGTCGAAAATCCGGCCGTAAGCTTTGGGCAAAGCCGTCAGCCGTCGACTCAACTCGGCCTTGGCGAACCACTTTCCGCGGGCCATGACTCCATCGACCAAGCGCAGGTTCGCCGGGTTCGCCAGCGGATCGGCCGAAACGAGAAGAAGATCGGCGCGCCTACCGACTTCGACGGTGCCCTGGGTTTCCGAGCGTCCAAGCACCTCGGCCGGCGCTTTCGTCGCTGCTTTCAGAGCATCGAAAGGGGTGAGCCCGGCGGAAACGAGAAACTCAACCTCTTCAACCAGGCCAAAGCCCGGCACCATCCCAGGGCACATCGCATCCGTTCCGGTCAGGATCGTCCCTCCCAACTTGTAGATTCGGCGAATCAGGCCCTTTTGGGCTTCGAGCATATTGGCCAGCATGCGATGGCTTTCCGGCGTCGCGAATCGGCTCTCGTAGCGGTTCTTTCCCGGCTGCCATCCGGCGGCCGACCAAGGCGATAAATACTGGAATTCGGGACGAGCCAGGAGCGACTTCAGATCTCTTCCCTGCTCCAAGATGTGGGAAAACGTCGAGCGGGTGGG
>CAYONY010000355.1:0-2518 GCA_964405415.1 uncultured Fimbriimonadaceae bacterium
GGTTATCAACCTTAAAGCCCATGTTTATGGGCTCGAAAGGGTGAGCTTTGCCGGCTGGACGAAAGAGTTGATCCGGGTGGATTTGGAGCATTTGGGCACGAACATCAAAGCGAAAAAGTATGCGGGCACCGCGTGGCTCTTGGAAAACGGCATGCTCGAACTCGCGGCCATCGAGGCGGGCGGCATGCTCTCGGTCGGGACCTTTGTCGCGCGGGATTCGGGCGAGTTCGCCAAAGCCACGTTCTGGCCCTACTTCGAGCACGAACGTACGATCAAGGCGCGGTAATCCCTCGAACCCAGAGGCACCTCCCGAGCGTCGAAAGGGGTAGAACGGGCGAAACATGAAGCGATTTGCAATCCTCGCCGGGCTGGCGATCGCCGGCGGCGCCACCGCCCAAGAGCTTTGGCACATCGGCGTCCCCGCCGATGGCTACGGCATCTACTTCATGGTGCCGATGAACCTGCAAAACACCGGCGGACGAGGGGTCGAGCAAATCGAAAACGGCCGCCGCGTCGTCTTCAACGCGCCCAACATGAACGTCAACGCCAAGCAGGAGACGCTCGTGGGGACGGTCACCGCCCGGGTCGCCGATACCATCTTGGGCGAATACGCCTGCAAAAAGTACGACTCCACCTACATCGTGCAGGGCAAGCGCGACACCCCGATCCGCAACGTTCAGCGGCGCATCGAATCCTGGATCGACTTCAAAGGGGTCACCCGTCGCGTCAAAACGTCCTATCGTGACGATCGTCGCGTCGTCGAGATCGATGCCAAGTTCGAAAAGGACACGATCGAGATGGACATTGTCGAGAACGGCAAGCCACGGCATATGTCGCTCAACCCGGTCCAGGGGGTCGAAGCCTTCACCAACCCGATTCCCGAACTGATCAAGATGGCGGACAAGGACCGGCCCGAGCGGCTATGGTGCACGATCGACCCGACCAATGGCGGCATCATCGAGTACCGGGTGAAGATTCACAGCCGCTTTGTGCCGCCCTCGGCAAGCTCAAGCAAAATCAAGGGCTTTACCCTTCAGGTCAAGGCGGCGTCCGGAATCCACATGGTCCACGTGAGCGACGATGGCCAGCTTCGCCAAATCGACTACGCGGACACTTCGGTCCTGCGCGCCACCTCATCCCGCACGCTCGGCGGCGGCTAGGCGATCCCTAATCTCACCCGCGGCCCGCCGCCCGATTTCACCGGCGGCTTGCCATCGGTCGAGATCGAGGTGGCCTGAACGCGCATTCGGCGGCACTTTGGGGTCTTGCCGACCAAAATCCAGACTTCGTCGATCGTCATCGTTCCGGTCTGCTTGTGGGGTTTGCCCTTGGCGTCCTTCATCGTCGCCGCGAATTTGAGCGTCGCGGTGACGGCAATCCCGTTGGGCATTGGGGCGGCCGGAGTCAGCGAGTAGCTGTATTGGGCGTACTTGTTCGCCGCCATCTGAGCCTTGAGCTGGGCGATGTAGCCGGCGCGGTTCATCCGGATGCCGTTGGTCCCGCTCGCCGCGAAATCCGGCGTCATGTGAAGGTTCACCAGCTTTTCCATCGCCGCCGGCTGGCCCGCCAGCATCGCCTTGGCAAACGCCGCATGGATGGCCTTGATGTCATCCGCCGGCGTCGCGAAAGCGGCGGCCGCAACCGCCGTCAAACCCAATGTCCAGATCCATCGAACCTTCATGCCTGCCTCGCTACCCGATCCTTAGTATAGGTCGCTTGAGCGGCCGTAATGGTCGGGGCTAAGCGCTCGGAGGCGGGGCGGCCGGGTTGAACGGCTTGCCATCCATCGTCATCGATGACTTGACTTCGGTGATCGATTTCACCTGCAAACGGCCCTTCACCATCGCCCAAACTTCGTTCCCGACCGAAACCGACGCCATTTTGTGGAATTTGCCGTCCGGCATTTTCATGCTTCCTTCCCAGGTCAAAGTGGACGTGTGCTTGATCGTGCCGTTCGGGCCGCGGCCGGTTGCCCCCTCCTTGAATCGGAACGTTTTGGTTTTGGCGGAGCTCATCTGCTGCTTCAAAATCGCCGACCATTGCGCCTTGTTGACCGACTGGCCGCCCTTGTTTGTATATTTGAAGTCGCCCGCCATATGGGCGTCGATCAGCTTGACGACCAACGCGACGTCGTTCGCTTCCGCCGCTTTCGTGAACGCCATGTGGACCTTGGCGATATCTTCCGCCGGACCCGCCAAAACCGTCGCCGCCAAGCCGGCCGCCGCGGCCAAAAAGAGTCGTTTCATGGGATGTGCCTCCGAGCCTTCCTCAAGCTCAAACTTGACTTCGGCACGTCCCGCCCTCACTCCTTTTCCACCTTTCCACCGGCCCTTTCGCAATCGGGGAAAAAGTTTGAGAAAACTGCGCCCAATCAAGGGGTAGCGTCGTATGTACCTTTGCGCCCCTACATCTTGGGGTTTTTGGGTCCAACCATGCACTGTCCCTATTGCGGCAACGCCGAGCAGAAAGTGCTCGATTCCCGCCCCGCCCGCGATGGCGAGGCGATCCGCCGAAGGCG
>CAYONY010000356.1:0-2515 GCA_964405415.1 uncultured Fimbriimonadaceae bacterium
GACCCACGCCTCGCTGCCGGCCGAGCAGCGCCAAGAGATCGGGATCCACGACAACCTGATCCGGGTGAGCGTGGGCATCGAATCGGCCCGCGACCTGATCGCCGATCTGGACCAGGCCCTTTCCAAAGTCTGAGCCCGGGGCCAACTGTCCTGGTTTGAGGTTCGCGCCTTGGATAGACTCGGGCGGTGGAAGGACTGCCTCCCGGCTACCGGATTGTCGAGGGTTTTGGACCAGGCGACTATGCGGCGGTGCACGCGATGCTTGTCGAGGCGTATTGGTGCCGGGGGACCCTTCGGGAGCGCATCGAGAAATCGGCCCAAGGTTCCTCGTTGGTGATGCACGCCTTTTGGGGCGACAACCAAGTGGGGTTTGCCCGAGTGGTGAGTGACCAGACGACGTTCGGCTGGATCTGTGACGTGATCGTCCACGAGGAGCATCGGGGCCGGGGTTTGGGGCGAGCGATGGTTCGTTACGCTTTGGCCCATCCGGAACATCAGGGGTTCCGGCGGTGGGTGCTGGCCACTCTGGATGCACATCTCGTTTATGAGAAGTGTGGATTCATTCCGATCGACCGGCCCGAGAATTGGATGGCCTATCTTCCGGCGGATGCGCCGGAACGGTCGATGGGGGGAGGGGACGTAGTTTGACGATTCGGCACGCCTTGCCGGAGGATGCGGCGGCTTTGTGCGCTTTGGCGCAGCAGCTGGGCTATGCCCCCACCGAGTCTGAACTGATTTCTTTGGTGGCGACACTTGGCGAGGGCCACGCGGTCCTGGTGGCGGAGCTCGAGGGGAACGTCGTGGGCTGGATCGAAGGGGTGCGCCAGCGGACGCTGACCGCGGGCGACGAGGCGCTGATCTGCGGCCTGGTGGTGGATGAAAAGGTACGCGGGGAAGGGATCGGACGCCGCTTAGTGGCGGCGGCGGAGGCGTGGGCGGTCTCAGGCGGAGCGAAAGCGATGCGCGTGCGCTCGCGGGTCCATCGAGAACGGGCCCACCGGTTCTATTTGGATCTGGGATACGAAGAGGCCAAGCGCCAAGTGGTGTTCAAAAAGCGGCTTGGGGGATCTTAGCCGGCGCGGCGCGCGAGCAGGTCAGCCATCGCAAAAACAAAGACGCCGATGGAGACGAAACCGTTGAGGGTGAAGAAAGCCAGGTTGATCTTGGAGAGGTCGTCGGCCTTGACCAGCCGCTGTTCGTACACCAGCATCGCGGCGGCGAGCCCGACGCCGGCGAAATAGAACTCTCCTTTGCCCAGGAGCAAGCCGGCGCCGACGAGGCAGCCGATGGCCAGGATGTGGCAGATCCGGCTGATCCGTAAGGCGCGGACGACGCCCACCGTTTCGGGCAGGGACCGTAGGCCATGTTCGCGGTCGAACGCCTCGTCTTGAAGGGCGTAAAGGATGTCGAAACCAGCCGTCCAGAGGGCGACGGCGGCGGTGACAGCGACGATGGGCCATTGGAGGGTCGCGGTGACGCCGATCCAGGCGGCGGCGGGCGCGATGCCCAGGCTGAGGCCGAGAATGAAATGGCAAAGCGGGGTGAAGCGCTTGGTGAGACTGTAGCCCAGGGTCACCAGGAGCGCAAGCGGACTTAAGGCCAGTGCGAGCAAGTTCAGCATGGCGGCCGAGACGAGAAAGACGGCGATGCTGCCCCAAAAGAACAGATTGGCCTGGCGCAGCCGAAGCAAGCCGGCGGGGAGCGCGCGCATCCGCGTGCGGGGATTCTCGGCGTCGATATGGCGGTCGGCGATGCGGTTGAACGCCATCGCGGCGCTTCGCGAGCTGACCATGGCGACAACGATCCAGCCGAAAGCCGAGCCGCCGGGCCAACCCGAGCCGCCGATCGATTCGGAGGCCCACATCATGCCGATGAGCGCGAACGGAAGGGCAAAGATCGAATGCTCGATCTTGATCATCTCGAGATAAATGCGAAATGCCCGCCAACCGCCGACCGCTTGGGCCATGGAGAATTGTAGCGGGTCCGGGCTTGGCGGCGGGCAAAGCGCGAGTGAGCCCTTGCTTTCCTCTTCCTTTTTGGCTCAGATCTTTCTAAAATGAGCATGTGGCGTCCGTTCCTCGAGTCAGCGTTTTGACGCCCGCGTTCCGCCATGCTGCCCTGATTCGGGATGCGATCGCCAGCGTCCAAGCTCAGACCCTCGAAGATTGGGAGATGATCGTGGTGGACGATGGGTCCGACGATGGGACGGCGGATGCGGCCGAGGCGGTCGGCGACCCCCGGGTCCGGGTATTGCGGGAATCCCACCGCGGCATCGAGCGGCTCTTTGAGACCAAGAATATTGCTTTGCGCGAGGCGCGGGCGCCGCTGGTCGCGATTTTGGAGGGCGACGACCTTTGGAAACCGGAGAAGCTGGCGATCCAGATCCCGGATTTCGACGAGGAAGCGGTGGTGCTTTCCGCCGGGCGGTATGAGACGGCGGGGCTCGACCTTTCGCAGGCGACTCTGGCGCCCAAGTCGGACGTTCCGGATGCGGCTTGGCGAAATGACCCGGTGG
>CAYONY010000357.1:0-2498 GCA_964405415.1 uncultured Fimbriimonadaceae bacterium
GTCTTCTTGTACTTATGGGCGCACTGGGCCGACCGCCATCGGGATCCGCTTGAAATGCTCGCCGTGAATACCGAAGCCGAACGATGACGTTTCGTCTTGCCGAGCCCGAAGATGCACGGGCGATCGTCGAGATCGCGGATGCGGGGTGGCGCTGGGCGTACGCCCACATCATTCCGCTCGATGCGATGGCGGATCGGGTGAGCGAAGAGCGGATCGCGCGAATTGGACAATCGATCGCCGAGGGGCGAACCACAATCTTGGCGGTGCTCGAGGGGGAGGTGGCGGGCTTCGCCTCAATCGCCGAGCCCTGCGGTTGGCCCGAAGCCGACTTCGAGGTGGGCGGGCTTTACGTTCGACCCTCGGCAACGCGAAAAGGAGTGGGACGGGCGCTCATGGCGGCTTCGGCCCGCGAGGGCTTGGCGCGGGGCCGGACGCGGCTGGCGATCCATACGCTGCGTGACAATCGGATCGGAAGGGACTTCTACGAGAAGTTGGGTGGTCGCCTTGGGGGGGAAGACGATTGGGGCTTTGGCGGCGCGCTCTATCGTGCGGTCTGGTATGTCTACGACGATCTCGACAGGCTCGCCGAAGGGGAGACGCTGGGCCGCGCGACATAATGCGCCATGCGCCGCGGTCTCGTTCTTTTGGCCCTTTTGCTGAGCCTGGCGCCCTTTGTAATCGGCCAATACACCACCTATTCCGGCTATTCGCACAACAACCCGGTCTCGGCGACCGTCAGCAACATGGTCTGGGAGCGGATGAACGCTCGGCTCGTTTATCGCATCGGGCTGAAGCGCAAAGGCTTTACCGACGCCCAGCTGAATGGACTCACCACCGAGCAGCTCAAAGAAGCCTATCTCACCGGGAAGATCAGTGGGCAAAAAGCAGCGGAGCCGCCCAAGGAACCGAGCCCCGACCGCCCCACGCCGGCCGAGGAATCCCCGACCCGGTTTCGGCCGACCGGTGAGCGAATCCTGCTTCCCAAGATGATCGAGGGGTTCACTGAAGACGCGAATCATCGCAAGGCGCTCACCGCGTTCTTCGATGCCGCGTTCGGCTCTTTCGAGCGGCAAGCCAAGAAAGAAGAGATGCCCAACGACATCGCGATGGCGATGGCTTTTTTCACCAGCGCGGCCTTCCTCCTTTGCGATGGCGAAGAGCCGAGCGATGAGGCGATGGCAATGCTCGCGCGGGCGATCCGAATCGGGATGGAAGGTCCCGACGTTCGCAAGCTCTCCGACCTGGAAAAGCAGACCTTTTACGAGTTTATGGTCACGATGGGTTCTTATTTGGCGATGGCTGCAAAGGAGTTTGTCCGACCTGAAGACCAGGCGTTGCGCGACGGCCTGAAGAACGCGGCGGCAGACGTGCTCAAGAAGTTTCTGAAGCTCGATCCCGCCGAGATACGCATGACCAAGGTGGGCTTGGAGAAGCGGGAGAAGAAGGCGGGGCTCGGCTTCTGACCGCGTGGGCCTTTGGTCCAGCGCCTTGGGTTCCACTTCAACCTCCAGCCAAGCCCCTTCGTAAGCGAATGCGTACGGGAGGAAGAAACCTATGTTCAAAACGAAGGCAATGACGACGGCGGCAGGGGTTGCGGCAGGGCTATGGCTGGGCATCAGCATCGGGCGGGCGGACGCGCAGGACGGCCAAAAGCCGCTGACGGTGGGCGAATTCCCCAATCTTGGGGCCGGGCTGCTCGCCACGCCGGGCTGTTTGGGGGTCAAGGGCTTTGCCGCCAACGGCGGGAAACAGCAGGTCATCATGGCCTGGTTCGAAAACAAGAAGGCGGTCGAGGCTTGGTACTACTCCAAGATGCATGCCGAAGCGATGGGCAAGTTCTTTCCGGGCGTCGCCGGCGGCAGGCCTTTGGCGGGATTCAAGGACGAGAAATCGCCGGTGATGGTGATCGCTTCGGTGACGCCTTCGGATCGGCCGTTGCCGGGGCAGCGGCTGGCGGTTTCGCAGATTGCGATCGAGGCGTACACGCCGGTTCCGGGCGGGGCGGCGCTGGGCGATACGTTCGCGCCGAAGAGCCTGAAAGTGCCGGGGATGCGGTGGCTGGGCGGGAGCTGATGAGGCGGCTCCTTGGGATAGGGCCGCGATGAGGGGGCTTCGGCCCGGCAGCGACTAGCCGTGGAAGTATTTTCCATGCTCTTGGGGCTTTGTTGCCTGCTTCCGGCGGCGGGATTGGCCACGTGGGGGCTGACAGTGGCGCGGCGCGGCAACAAGATCCCGAAGGGGCTGTTCTGGGCGGCCCTGGCGGTGATTTGGATCCCGATCGGCCTGGCCGCTTTTGCCGAAGCCTGGTGGTTGTTCGTCGAAGAGCCCCGGCGGATCGAGCAGGGGTTGCCGATTGATTGACTCTCGAAGCGAGGGTAAGGCTCTCCGAGGGGGCTAGTGGACACCGGCGCGGGGTTGCATTACAATTGAGCAGGCGCCCGGCTAGGAATCCCGGGAATGCGCGACGGAGGCATGGTTATGAAACGGCAAGTTGGGAT
>CAYONY010000358.1:0-2482 GCA_964405415.1 uncultured Fimbriimonadaceae bacterium
AAGAACTCGATCGCGTCGTCCGTGAAGAAGGACATAAACGTATTTTCGAGGCGTCGCCCCATGGCTCCTTTTCTGAGCTATCCCGCCGCCGTACTCAGGGGCGGAGGTCGGCAAGGGGGCAGGCGGCCCTGACGCCACGCCGCAGAGCCCGGCAAAGCGCTTCGTGACCCTCTTTCGAGCTCAAAAACTTCTCGTCGCGCGGGTTCGTGAGCACCGCCATTTCGATCAAGAGGACGGGCACCTTGGCGTAGATCGAGCCGGTCAGGGCGCCTTGCCGCTTGCCGATCGCGGTTTGGCGGTCGGTCAGCAGGCCCCGATCGGGGTGCCAGCCTTTCAGGGCCGCGACCAAAGCCGGGTGGAACTTTTGTCCGAGCCGTCGGCTCGCTTTGCGCACGGTTTCGGCCGGCCCCTCGAAGCCGCCGACGCGGCCGGTTTGGTCGGGGTAGTACACCGAGATGCCCGATCCGCTGGCCGCGTCGCAGTGAAGCCGCAAAAAGAGGTCGGCTTGAATGGAATTGGCGATTTCGGCGCGCCGGCGGTTGGTCACCTTCTCGTTCTCCGAGGCCTTCGTCAGGACCACCCGGTAGCCATCCGCGCGAAGGAGGATTTCGAGCCGTTTGGCGACGGTCCAAGCCGCGCGCACTTCGGTGAGCTTCTTTCCGCGCGACCCAACCCCGTTTTCACTCGGGTGGCCCGGGTCGATGCAAATCGTTTGAGCGTGGCTTAGAGAGATGAGGAAGGGAAGAAGCCCAAAGAAGACGCGCCGCATGAGGCCCTAGGGTGGCACATCGGAGCCTTCGGCGACTCGTCGGCCCTCTTGAATCGGAACCTTGAGCGCCGGGCCGCGCCCCAAGCTCGGCTTACCTTGCCTCAGAAATCGGAGTTGTAGTTGATGAGGTAGATCATCAGCCCGGCGATCGAAACCGTAAAGAAGTTCGTCGCGATGGCGGCCCACCTTAGCTCCATCAGCCCGATCAGCAGGTAGATCGAACCGAACATCAGGTTGATATAGCAAAAAATCTTCGCGATGGTCATCACCATCTCCATGCGGAAAAGCATGCCGAGTCCAATGCCCGCATTCGCGATGGAGAGGGTCAAGAAGTAGTCTTTGAGCGGCGGAGCGAGCCGGGTCGCGGAGAAGATGTTCCAGCCGGCGTTCAAAATCCAGATGACCGCAACGACCGTATACGCCACTTCCTGCCATTCGTAGCGGGGGCCGGTGTCGCGCCCGGCAAACGTGCCCACCGCCCGATTCTGGAAGTTGCAGTGAGGACAGATCGCCGCGTAATCCGCGATCTGCTGGCGGCAGTTCGGACACGGAACGTAGTTGATGCTCGACTGGACCGGCGCCTGTACCGCCGCCTTGGCGACCACGTTGTCTTGCGCCATCGCCGCCTGGTTGAGAACCATATGGAACGCCGGATCCTCGTGCATCTTGTCCAGAATCGGCTTCACGTTCGGATCGTTTTTGAGCCCATCGTCCAGATGCCCGATCGTCTGGGCCGCTTTGCCTTTTTGGCCGGTGACGCGCAAGTGCTCCAAAAACGGCGCGATCGCGTTCGGATTGCGATGGTCCACCTTGTACGCACGCTCAAGATATGTCTCGGCAAGCCGGGGGTCCTGGTCGGCCAGGGCCCGGCCGTGCTGGATCAGCGCGAAGATCAAGACTTGCCGTGCCGGGCCGTGGTTGGGCTGGAGCGCGAGCGCGGCATCGAGCTCGGCGATCGCTTCCGGAAACCGCTTCAGTGCGCCGAGGGCATAGCCGTGCGCATAGCGGCAATCGGCGCTGCCCGGTTGCAGTTCGGCCGCCTTCTTGCTGGCCGCGAGCGCCTCGTCCATCGCCCCGGTCTGGATCAGGCTGACCCCCAACCCTCGCCAAGCCGAGGCATTGGCGGGATCAACCATCGCGATCTGCCGATAGGTCTCCGCGGCGGTCGCAAAATCGCCGCTCTTAAAGGCGGCATCTGCTTCTTCCGAAGGATTTGCAAATTGTCCCGGTACGCTCATCGATTCCTCCCCAAACCTGGACTATTGTAAGTCAATTCTCCTCGAAACGCGAGCCGCGTTTGGCAAGCTCCGAACCGGTAACCTGCGCGGCATGCCCAATCGATTGGCGCAAGAGACTTCACCTTACTTGCGTCAGCACGTCGATAACCCGGTCGAATGGTTCCCATGGGGCGACGAGGCGTTTGCGCGGGCCCGAGCCGAAAATAGACCGGTCTTTCTCAGCATCGGCTACAGCTCGTGCCATTGGTGCCACGTCATGGCCCACGAGTCGTTCGAAGACCTCGAGGTGGCGAGCCAGCTAAACCGCGGATTCGTCTGCGTCAAAGTCGACCGGGAAGAGTTTCCCGACGTCGATGAGGCCTACATGACCGCCGTTCAGCTCCAATCGGGCCGTGGCGGCTGGCCGCTTTCGGCCTTTCTCACGCCCGACCGGTCGCCATTTTTCGCCGCTACCTACTTTCCCAAGCCCTCATTT
>CAYONY010000359.1:0-2460 GCA_964405415.1 uncultured Fimbriimonadaceae bacterium
GGATGAGCAGCCGGTTCCCGACGATCCCGAAGCCCGGCTTCAACAGCTGATCGCGCAGGGCCGCGTCGATGGCTTCCAAAACGTGGGCGGCTTCGGCAGCTTCGACAATACGGTCGCCAAAGGCGCGATGCCGGATTGGTCGGTGGTCACGGTTTCGGTGGTGGTGCCCAAGAATATTCAGACCCCCAACCCGCGGGCAACGCTTGCCGCGATCGGTTCCGGCGGCGGTGGCGCTCCGGGAGGCGGGGGAACGCAGCCGGCCGGCAATACGGCGCCGCGTCCCGGGGGCGGTTCGGGAGCCGGTGGCCCCGGGCCGGGACCGGGCGGGACGCCGCCTCCGGTAGGGCCGCAGGGTGGGCCGGGAGGCGACCGCTAAAGGCGGACGAGGAAAGTCAAAACGATGAAAATCAGCGCTTTACCTATCTTGCTCATCGGGCTCGCCGTTGCGGTGGTGGCCCTTTCCTACGCTTTCTTCCACGAATACGCCCGCAACACGAAGCAGGCGGAGTACTACGTGGCCCAAAAGGAGGCCTACGACCTGGAAGCCGGCCAGCTTGCCAAAGCCAAGAAGCGAACGGCCGATGCGGAAAAGATGGTCCGCGAACGGGAAGAGATCTGGGGCCGGATCGCCGCTGCTCGCACGCTTCCCGGAAACCCGCCGTTGGGCATGAATCTGAACCAGAACGCCTGGCAATTGGTAGTCGATTCGCGGAAATTCCGCAACCAGGTGCAGCGCGCGCTGAACGCCCAGCTCAAGCGAGGTGGCGTGACGGTGCTCAATGGGCCGGCGATTCCGTTCCCGGATGATAATGCGCCGGGGATTCTTGCCAACTATTTCAACTATCCGGCCGTGCCCTTCCCGGTGGTGATTTATGACCTTGGAGCCGTCACGGTTCGCGGAACCTATTCCCAGATCACCGCGAACGTGCGATCCTGGTCGACGATGCCGAACTATCTGGCGGTGGCGGATGGTCTTCAAATTACCGGGACGTCGCCGAATCTGACCGGAACTTACAACTTGAGCATCGTCGGCTATCTGAACGTATCGGGAATCTATCCTCCGGTGCCGGAGGGTGGGGCTCCGGGCGGCGGCAATGCTCCGGGCGGCGGTCCCGGCGGCGGCCGGGCCGGACGTGGAGGCGCCTAAGTCGACAGGGAAGAGACCATGAAGAAATACGATCGAAATCCCCTCGGAAAGCTCGGAATCGGCGCGATCTTGGCGGGCATGGCTTTGGCGGGTTGCGGCGATGATGCCGAGTTGACCCAGTTGAAGCAACCGCCGAGCACGGAGCCGAGTTCGTTGGGCGCTTTCCAATACAAAACGCCGGTGGGCGTCCCCGTCCAGGCGAGCACGGACGGCAAGCTGATTACCGACTTGACGGCCCGCGTGCAGCCCACTCGACGCGATCCGATGGCTCTTTTGCCGTCGGAAGTCAAGTTCGACGCTTCCCAACGCGGGGAGTTCGTGCTGCAGAATTCGGGCGGCCATTCGACGATGTTTGAGCCGGAAGCTGAAATCGACGAAAGCGCGCTCGACATTATCGAGCCACAACCCTATCGTCGGCTCGCCGGCGTCCTGGTTGCGGATACGGTCTCGGCGATTATCATCATGGAAAACGGGGAGGCGCACTTGATCCGACCCGGAACGATGATCCCGAACAGCCCGTGGCGCGTGGTCTCGATCGATGAAGAGAAAGCGGTTTTGCGTCGAGCCGGCAATCGCAAGCCGACGCAGATTATCGTTCGCCTTGAAAGCCCGCCAATGGGCGGCGGAGGCGGCGTTGGCGCACCGGGCGGTGGCGCTCCGGGCGGCGGCCGCGGCAATGCGCCGGGCGGCCGGGGCGGGCGCGGCGGCTTTGCCGGTCCCGACGGATAGGTTCGAATTTGCGGCGTAGAAAGATATAAGTCAAAATGGATGAAACCGAAACTAGGCTCGGCCTTCAGACATATCGGAGGATCCCTATGAGGAAAAACGTCACTCTTTTGGTCAGCACGGCAGTCCTGGCCGGGCTGTTCGCCTTGGCGCCGGTAAAGGCGTCCGCTCAGGAAGATATTGGGCAAAAGCAGATTCCGTCGCTCGAACTCGATGCGGCTGATGTTCGCGAAGCTCTGAAAATTCTCTTCCGAAGCGTCAATGTCTCGTATAGCATCGCGCCGGACGTGCAAGGCCCCATCACGGTCAGCCTGCGCAACGTCCCGTTCGAGACCGCGCTTCGCAACATTCTCAACCAGGTGGATGCCACCTATCGGGTTGAGGGCGGAGTCTATCAGATCATCCGTCGCGAAGAGCGGGTCACGACGCCGGGCAACACGACGCCGGAGACTCAGCCTACGGCGGTTCTGCCGGTTCGTCGGCTGAAGATTCGCAGCGCGGACCCGCAGTTCATCATGCTGATGCTCAGCGGAACCCAGTCGACGGGCATCGCGCCCGAAATGAGCACAGTGTTTAAGTCCGGCGGC
>CAYONY010000360.1:0-2408 GCA_964405415.1 uncultured Fimbriimonadaceae bacterium
TGAAACACCAGATCAACGACTTTGCCTTCAAAATCGCCACCGCCAACGGCACCGGCTCCGCCAGCGCCAACGGCCTGATCATGCAGGCCATCTTCCGCATGGGCATCCCGGTCACCGGCAAAAACCTCTTTCCCAGCAACATCCAAGGCCTGCCGACGGGGTACGAGATTCGCGTCAGCAAAGACGGCTACACCGCGCGAACGCCGGTGTTTGACCTGCTTGCCGCGTTCAATGCTCAGACGTTTGCTCAGGATGTCAACGAAGTGCGCCCCGGCGGATGGCTGCTCTACGATTCCACCTGGCCGCTGCGCGAGGGCCTTCGCAACGATATCAGCTTCCTTGGCGTGCCGCTCGCCCAAATGTGCAACGACGCCTTCAAAGGGGTCCGCGAGCGGATTCTGATGAAGAACATCGCCTACGCCGGAGCCTTGGCCGCCCTTCTCGACATCGATACCGAGATCCTCACCGAGCTCACCCAGGAGAAATTCGGCAAGAAACCCGCCCTTCTCGAA
Source organism: uncultured Fimbriimonadaceae bacterium (assembly GCA_964405415.1). Taxonomy (GTDB): domain Bacteria; phylum Armatimonadota; class Fimbriimonadia; order Fimbriimonadales; family Fimbriimonadaceae; genus CAYONY01. The sequence goes on from CAYONY010000360.1 coordinate 513, forward strand.
TCGAACCGCAAAGCGATTGCCTTGGGCTTCGACTATGTCAAGGAGCATCTGGCGAGTCCGCTTCCCATTCGCCTTGAGAAAATGGATGCGACCCGCGAGAGCATCCTGATCGATGGCAACACCGCCTCCGGCCTGGGCTGCGTCTATGCCGGCGCAACGGTCGGCGCGTGGTATCCCATCACCCCGGCGACCTCCCTGATGGAAGCCTTCATGGGCTTTTGCAGCCGTTACCGCAAAGATCCGGAGACCGGCGAAAACCGCTACGCGATTATCCAAGCCGAAGACGAATTGGCCGCCGTTGGAATGGTTATCGGGGCGTCGTGGGCGGGCGCCCGCGCCTTCACCAGCACCGCGGGGCCGGGAATCTCCCTCATGAACGAGTTCCTGGGGCTCGCGTATTACGCCGAGGTTCCTGCCGTCGTGTTCGACGTCCAGCGAACCGGCCCTAGCACCGGCATGCCCACCCGCACCCAGCAGAGCGATCTTCTCCTCTGCGCCTATGCCAGCCACGGCGACACCAAACACCTATGCCTCTATCCGTGCGATCCGCGCGAGGCGTTCGAATTCGCCGTGAAGTCGTTCGACTTGGCCGAGCGGTTCCAAACCCCCGTTCTCGTGCTGAGCGACCTCGATATCGGCATGAACGACTGGATGGTGCCAAAGCTCGAATGGGACGATGCTTTCCGCCCCGACCGCGGCAAGGTCCTCTCGGCTGCTGAACTCGAGCGGATCGAGAAGTTCCACCGCTATCTCGACGTCGATGGGGACGGCATCCCCTATCGCACCCTCCCCGGCCAGAGCCCCAAAGGCGCCTATTTCACCCGCGGCTCCGGCCATAACAAGTTCGGCGGCTACACCGAAGACGCCGCCGAATACCAAGATGTCCTGGACCGCATTGCCCGCAAGATTAACGGCGCGGCGAATGCAGTTCCGAGCCCATTGATCCGAAAGTCCGAAATCCCCAACCCGAGAACCCCGATCGGCCTCGTGACCGTCGGCGGATGCCACGCTGCATGCATGGAAGCGCTCGACCGTCTAAGCGAGCAGGGGGTCGCGGTGGACTACATGCGGGTTCGAGGCTTCCCCTTCGGCGAAGACGTCAAGACGTTCCTTGAAGCCCACGACACCAATTTCGTCGTCGAACAGAACCGCGACGGCCAGCTGCGCAGCCTCCTTCAATTGGAAACCCAAGTCGATCCGAACCGCTTGAAGTCGATCCTTTCGTATTCCGGTTTCCCCATGAGCGCGCAAGTGGTGATGGAAGGAATTCTAAGCAAAAAGGCGGTGGCCGCGTGAGCTATATCGCCAAACCCAAGGTCCATACCCCCGCCCTCCAGAAAAACGCGGTCGGACTCACCCGCCGCGACTATGAAGGCGCGATCACCACGCTCTGCGCAGGCTGCGGCCATGACAGCATCACCGCCGCCATCATCCAAGCGTTTTGGGAGCTCGATATCGAACCCCACCGCGTCGCCAAGCTTTCCGGAATCGGTTGCAGCAGCAAGACTCCCGCCTATTACCTTCGCGAAGCCCATGGCTTCAACAGCGTCCACGGCCGCATGCCCGCCGTTGCCACCGGAGCCGGCGCCGCCAACGGCGAACTCATGCTTATCGGCGTCTCCGGCGATGGCGATTCGCTCAGCATCGGCCTGGGCCAGCTTTGCCACGCGATGCGCCGCAACTTGAACCTGCTCTACGTGCTGGAGAACAACGGCGTCTACGGCTTGACCAAAGGCCAGTTCTCGGCAAGCGCCGACATCGGTTCGACGAGCAAAAAGGGCGAGGCCAACCTCATGGCCCCGATCGAAGGCGTGCTCTTGGCGCTCAGCCTTGGCGCGACGTTCGACGCCCGCAGCTTCTCATGCGACAAAGAACAGCTCGTCCCGCTGCTCAAGG
>CAYONY010000361.1:0-2352 GCA_964405415.1 uncultured Fimbriimonadaceae bacterium
CATGCACCCGATCGCCAGGGTCGGCATAAAGTCGTCGAGCGGGAACCACTGCGCGCCGCCGTTGGGGGTTTTCCAAAAGCCGCCGCTGGCCGAGCCCATATAGATCGTATTGGGATCGGTTGGGCTGATCAGAATCGCGCGGATGCGCCCGCCGATATTGCCGGGGCCGAGCCAGGTCCAACCTCCGGGGTAGACGCCGGTATCGCCGAGCTGATTTTGGGCGGCAAGAAGCTCCTTGCGCTGGGCCATCGCCCGCGCCAACGCGTTATCCGGAATGCGTCCGTTCTCGCTTAGCCGCTGCTGATAGCGGAACTCGGCCGCCGCGATCGGACTATCGGGCATCGGCGGCCGCTCGGGCGTGCTTGCCCCCGCCATCCAAATTGAAACCATAAATGCGGCCACGCCGCAACCGGAAACGCCAAGCAACGTTCGATTCATTAAAGCCACCCTTCCCCTCACTCAAGCGCTCTGCGCCATCACGCGGGCGCGCGCCGCACCCGACTCTCATAATGTATCACGACCTGCGAAAAACGCCAAATCGATCCCCCCGTCAAAAACGCGGGATCGCTTGCTCGGCTCAAAAGCGTCAAACTAAATACACCTAGAGGCTTCCCATGAAGAGAATCGCCCTCCTTTCAACCCTGGCCGCGCTCGGCCTTGCCGGATGCGGCGGCAGCGGAGACACCACCAACAATTATCCCGGTCGGATGAACCCCACGCCCGACGCGGTGAATCGAGCCACCAAATCCCTCACCACCGGAAAGGCCAAGACCGTGACCCAAGCCGCCAACGCATTCGGATTCGCGCTGTTCCAAGAGCTTCTCAAGAAGGAAGCGAACAAGAACCTCTTCATTTCGCCGACCAGCATTTCCATCGCCCTCGCGATGACCTACAACGGCGCCGAAGGCGAAACCAAAACCGCGATGGAGAAGACGCTGGGCCTGGCCGGCATGACCGTGCGCGAAGTCAACGATGCGAACAAAGATCTGCGTACCCTGCTCGCCGCGCCCGATAAGGGCGTGACGCTTGAGATCGCCAATTCGCTTTGGGCCAAACAGGGCGTGGAGTTCAAGCGGCAATTCATGGGTACGAACGAGGACTTCTACGGCGCCAAAATCACCGCGCTCGATTTCGCCAAGGAAGAAGCGCCGGACGCGATCAACGTGTGGGTGAGCGAAGCGACCCGCGAGAAGATCAAGACGATCGTCGACAAGATTCCGCCGGAAATGGTGCTTTATCTGGTCAACGCGGTCTACTTCAAAGGCGCGTGGGAGAAGCCCTTCGACGCCAAACGGACGATGCCCCGAGAATTCACCCTCTTCGACGGCAAAAAGAAAGAGGTTCCCTTCCTGAACCAAGGCGGCGAATACGAGACCTTCAAAACGGAGAAGTTCGAAGCGGTCCGGCTGCCCTATGGAACCGGCAAGCTCGGCATGTTCGTGCTCCTTCCGAACGCCGGCGTTCCGGTCGGCGACGTCGCCAAACTGCTCAACCCCAAGAACTGGGAAGGGTGGCTGGGCAAAATGAAGAAGCTCGACGGCACCGTCGCGCTTCCCAAATTCAAGGCCGATTATTCGGTGGCGCTCAAGGACTATTTGACGGCGATGGGTATGGCCGACGCGTTCGAGCCCGGCAAAGCCAACTTCACCGGCATCGCGGCCGAACCGCCCCTGTACATCTCCTCGGTCGGGCACAAAACGTTCGTCGAAGTGAACGAAGAAGGCACCGAAGCCGCGGCGGTGACGGACGTGGCGGTCGGCGCGACCTCGGCTCCGATCCAGCCCAAAGAAAGGCTCGAGTTCGTCGCGAATCGCCCGTTCCTCTACGCGATCGTCGATAAGCAAACGGGGACCGTCTTGTTCCTGGGGATCATGGGAGACCCGGCGGCGTAAGTTGCGGTGTGGGAAAGGAGAGGACAGCGATCACCTCTTCTTTCTCCTCACTCTTCACGAGTTCCCCATGTGCGCCCGCTTCACCCTCAAATCCTCTGCCACCGTCCTCCAGGACCTCTTCGAGCTGGACGAGGCGCCGGCGCTGACCCCGCGCTACAACATCGCCCCCAGCCAGATCATTCCCGCGATCGTCGCGCCGAACGGCCGTCGGGAAATGCGTTTTTTCCAATGGGGGTTGGTCCCTTCGTGGGCCAAGGACCCATCGATCGCTCAGAGCCTCATCAACGCCCGTGTGGAAACCGCACCCGAAAAACCCTCATTCCGTGCCGCCTTCAAGCGTCGCCGCTGCCTCATTCCCGCGGACAGTTTTTTTGAGTGGACCACGGTGGAACCCCAAGCCGAAGACCTCTTCGGCGGCGCGGCCAAGGCCGGAAAGCCCTACAAACAGCCCTATCTCTTT
>CAYONY010000362.1:0-2325 GCA_964405415.1 uncultured Fimbriimonadaceae bacterium
AGGATCGGCGAATGGGTCGCGATCACGAATTGGGATCCGTCCCGAATGAGCTCATCCATTCGCATCAAAAAGGCAAGCTGGCGCTGAGGCGAAAGCGCCGCTTCCGGCTCGTCCATCAAGTAGAAGCCGTGGCCGCGAAAGCCGCTGACGATATCGAGAAACGACTCGCCGTGGGACCGACCATGCAGATCGCCGAATCGAGACTGGCCGGAAAGCGAAGCAAAGTTGTAGAGCGTCTCGGCGCGCAAAAAGAACGTGTCCCCCGGCTTTTCAAGGGTCCTCTTGATGAACAGGGCTTCGTGAAGCCCGGAATGGGAGTCAAACGTTGAGAAGCGGTGGCTTTTCGAACCACCTTCGGCACTGAACTCGAGTTCGACCGCGATCCCTTCCATCAGGGTCGACTTTCCCGTCCCATTCTCGCCGATGAAGAACGTGCAGCGCGGATCGAGTTCGAGCCGCCCCAGGTTCTTGACGGCGGGGAGCTCAAAAGGGAAGGCGGATGGATCCTCGACCCGGTCCCACTTGACCTCGACATATTCAAAAAAACCCGACACGGGTGGATTTTGACCGAGGTTTGGAGTAACGTAACCATGCATCAAGAGAGGCCGCTTCGGCGGCCCGGCAACCGAGCCCGAGACGGCCACGGTGCCCCAACGATGCGCGGCCCGAAGGTCGAAAAACGAGTCTCTCGCTTAACCTCCTTGGGCCATGGAGAACAAACCATGGAACTTGCAAACCGACCCAACGTTACGATCGGAGCCGCCGACGGCTACTCCATCCGGCTCGACCCATTGACGGGTCTGCCGATCTCGGCTTCCGAGTCGTCGCGCGACCCCTTTGCCCACATCGAAGATCCGAAGCAGCAAATTCAAATGGCCTACGAATTGGCTTTCTTTGCCCAAGCCACCTATCCCCGGAGGTTTCTCGAAAGGGAGATCATGCCGATTCTTCGGGACGTCCAGTTGGGAAATCCGCAAGCCCTCACCCTCATGAAGCGCAACGAAGGACACATGGCATCGATGGCGATGCTGGCCGGTTGCCTTGGAGTGAAATATGGCGATCCTTCGGCGGCCACCGTGATGGCGGTGCGTGGCCTGTTTCACGAGCCGCCGATGTGCCTGCGGATTGCGCTTGAAAACGTGCGCCTCATGGGCCAACTCGCGCGCGAGCGGGGGGAACTTGAGACCGAGAGGCGAGTCGAGGAGCTGGTGGCCCGCTTGGCCGAAGCTGATTGAGATCGGACTTCGCCGCCCTTACGCCCTCCCCCTTTTGGCAAAGGGGGAGGGAAACTCGGGACTAGTGGCTGTGCCCGTGGCCTTCGTCTTCCTTTTCGGGAATCTCGGCCACCGCAGCCTCGGTCATGATGAGCAGTCCGGCGATCGAGCACGCGTTCTGCAGCGCCGAGCGCACGACTTTCGTCGGGTCGATGATGCCGCTCTTGACCAGGTCCTCATAGACCAGCGTCGAAGCATTGAAGCCGAGTCCGGCTTTGCCTTCGCGGACCTTCTCGACGACGACCGAACCCTCGACGCCCGCATTTTCGGCAATCGTTCGGATCGGGGCTTCGATCGCCTTGCGAACGATGATGACGCCGATCATCTCGTCGCCGTCACCGGTGACCTTCTCGAGGGCCGAAGCCGCCTGCAGCAAAGCCACGCCGCCACCCGGAACGATTCCCTCTTCCAGCGCCGCGCGCGTGGCCGAGAGGGCGTCTTCGATCCGGCTCTTTTTCTCTTTGAGCGCGGTTTCGGTCGCCGCTCCAACCTTCAGGACCGCCACGCCGCCCGAAAGCTTGGCTTGCCGCTCCTGCAGCTTCTCCTTGTCATAGGAACTGTCGGTGGTTTCGATCTGACGCTTGATCTGGCTCAATCGGCCGGCGATCGCGTCCTTCTTGCCCTTGCCGCTCACGATCGTCGTGTCTTCTTTGGTGATCACGATCTTGCCACACGAGCCGAGCATTTCCGGCGTCACATTCTCGAGCTTGATCCCGAGCTCTTCGCTGATGAATTGGCCCCCGGTGAGGATCGCCATATCTTCCAGCATCGCCTTGCGACGATCGCCAAAGCCCGGCGCCTTCACCGCCGCGATCGGCAGGTTCGCGCGAAGCCGGTTGAGCACGAGCGTAGCCAAGCATTCGGCCTCGATGTCTTCCGCGACGATCACGAACGGCCGCCCCAAGCGCAGCACCTTTTCGAGCATCGGAATCAGGTCCTGGACCGAGCTGATCTTCTTCTCATAGAAAAGAATCAGCGGCTCTTCGTAGACCGCTTCCATCCGCGCCGGATCGGTGATGAAATACGGCGAGAGGTAGCCCTTGTCGAACTG
>CAYONY010000363.1:0-2311 GCA_964405415.1 uncultured Fimbriimonadaceae bacterium
GGAGGGTTGAAAATGATCCTGAAGGGATCGAAGAGGGTAGCCCGGGGTCGAGGATTGGGCGACCCCGGGTGCGCAGACAGCCACATCCTAGGACCCCGGCCGGGGTCCCAGACCAACGCCATGGAATTTCTCGACCCTCCCCGGAGGGATGCGATTGGAAGAACGGACGAATGGAGGAGCGGATGAAACAGAATCCACGAACGCCCCCGCAACCCCAAAACCCACAATCGTTCGTTCGGCGAACGAACAATCCCTCACAAAGCCAAAAGAAGCGTGAAACGTCGACTCAAACCGCCCCATTTGAAGCTGAAGGCATTCGGTTCTGAGTTCAACGAAAGGTTCACACCGACCGGCCGATTTTCCTGGCCCGTCGTTCGTCGTTCGTCCCTCGACCCTCGACCCTCGACCTTCGTCCTTCGACCTTCCCCATGCGTCGGGATATGAGCATGTGATGACATGGCGAAGTCCAAAACAAAGTGCGCCAAATGACGATGATTCAAGTGATTTTGGTGATATTGAAGGCACGAACCGTCATAGAATGAGAAAAACGGCAAGGTCTTCGTAAACGCCCGACTCCACCATGAAAGCCGAAATGGAACGCCGCGCCCAGGACTTCGCGAACCGGCTCGACCGGGTGGTGGAGGGCTTTGTCCGCAACGCCTCCCGCCGCCCGAGCGGAACCGAGATCGCGGACCGGACCACGTACAGCGTCGCCCAAACGCATCGGATCTTCCGAACGGCTTACGGCGAATCGCCGGGCGCCTTTCGACGCCGGCTCGTTCTCGAACGCGCCGCCGAGATGCTCCGAGCCGCCGAAAAACCGGTCTGGCAGGTCGCGCTCGAAAGCGGCTTTGCCTCGCCGGAGGCCTTCTGCCGCGCCTTTCGTAGAGCCTATCGAACGGCGCCGACCCGGCTTTCCAAAGCCGAAGAAGGCCCGGCTTGGCTTCCCGCGCCCAGCCGGGTCCACTTCTGGCGAGGCAGCCTGCTGCGTTCCATGAACCCCGGAGGTAACCCTATGAACATCGTCGACCGACTCGTGGAACACGACCTTTCTGACTCGCGCCGACTCATCGAGCGCGCCCAAACTCTCACCAATGCCCAACTCGATGCTCCGCTGCCCGACCCCCAGCCGCGCCTCTTTTTGGAGTGCTTCGAACCGACGCTCCGTGGCCGTCTCGACTACCTCATCCTCACCAAAGAGGTCTGGCTCGCCGCGGTTTTTGCTCGCCCGAACCCGATGGAGCCCGGCCAAACCCAGGGCCAAGACCGTTCGCCATCTGGCCTCATTCAACGCTGGAACGAGGTGGAACGGGAATGGCGCGAGCTCGTCCGTTGCGTCGAATCGGAAGGGCGTTGGGATGAGGTCTTCATCGATGCCCTTTGCGACCAACCGGAGACCTTTAGCTTCGGCGGCATGATCGCCGATGTGCTTGACCAATCGGCCCGCCAGCGCGCCGAGCTGTTTCGCGAGTTCACCGCGCTCGGGCACGGCGACGTGTGCGATGGCGACCCGCTGACGTGGGAACGCAAGCGCGCGAGCTAGAGCTGCATCGGCTCTAACGCCGACCATCGGGAGGCGAGCGAACGGACGTTTTGGATCATTTCCATCAACACGCGTCCCTCCTCGCTGAACCGGTATTCGACCCTCGGCGGGATCTCATCGAACGACTCGCGGAGCAGAAACCCCTCATTCTCGAGGCGGTTGATGCACCGGTGGAGCACTTTGGTCGAGATGCCGCCGAGCTCTTTTTCAATGCGGCTTGGGCGGGCGATCCCGCGGTCGATCGAATCGAGAATCCCCATCGACCACTTACAGCCCATGATCTGGGCAAGCCGTTGGAATGCGGGCGTCCGCGATTCGGGTTCCAGGCCGTCCATAGGCTGGATTATAGCGGACCGAAAAGTCCGTTACGGACAATTTGGACAGGGACTTGATTCCCGCCTCTCCAGCCTCCATGATGGTGCGGAACGGCCCGGCTGCCCGGGCCATCGGATCGGGGGCAACGAAGCCTCCGGGGAGAAAACCATGAAAGCGCTGATCGCGATTCTTGTATTGGCCTTTGTCTCGCTCTTCGCCGTTGCCAGCGGACCTTCGCAGGACCCGCTCGATGTGGACTCGAGCGTCTACCATCTCAAACTCAACAATGATCGGGTTCGGGTGTTCGTCGTCACCTTCAAGCCCGGCCAATCCATCGGGGTTCACAAGCACCCGGACCACGTCGTCCATGCCCTGAAGGGCGGGAAGCTGTGGATCCACGAGGTCGGCAAGGACCCGGTGACGATGGATGTCAAAGATGGAATGACCGTGTTC
>CAYONY010000364.1:0-2309 GCA_964405415.1 uncultured Fimbriimonadaceae bacterium
TTCAAGAACCACCGGCTCGCGGTTCGGCATGAAGATCGTCAACGTTTCGTCCTCCCGGCCGAGCAACCAGGCCATCGCCACACCCTTTTTCAGAAACTTGGCTATTCGCTTGAGCATCTTCCCCATCCGGTCGTTCGGCGACATGACCTCGACTACCAATTTGGGCAAACGCTTGGGCCATTTCTTTTCGAATTCTTTGAGCTTACGGCTTTCAAGATAGAGCGAAATATCAGGCCCGCGCACCGTGTCGGGATCGCGTTCAAGAACGAGGCCTGCGTCGTTGGCCAAGACGTATCCTTTTTTTCTCTCGAACGTGTGGTTGCTGAGCAACCGAACCCCATTGGTACACACGGCGCCGTGAAGTTCGCCGGGTCGAGACCCTCTTTCCACCTCCCCGGCTTCGAGTTCGTAATGCCGATCGCGGTTGCGTGGTTCATTCACGAAATCGAAGAATTCTTCCGCCGTCATCAGTTTCGTGAGAACACTCGCCACTTCGTAGGTCCCCGATAGGTGTCGCAAGGTGCTTGACGCCGCCATTGTACCAGGACCGCGGCGGATTCGGCAATTGGCTGCCCTGCGTGGCATTGAAACTCTATAACGTTCTGAAAACGCCGGGAGCCGCATCCATGAGTCTTTTCGCACGTGACGACATCCTCCACCGCCTTCGCACCCAGGTCGCAGCTGGCAAACCGATCGTCGGTGGCGGGGCGGGCACGGGCATTTCCGCCAAGTGTGCGGAAGCGGGCGGGATCGATCTGCTCATCATCTACAACTCAGGCCGCTTTCGCATGGCGGGTCGTGGGTCGCTCTCCGGGATGATGCCCTACGGCGACGCCAACCAGATCGTCATGGACATGGCCCGGGAGGTGCTTCCCGTCGTCAACCACACTCCGGTGCTGGCGGGCGTGTGCGGGACCGATCCGTTTCGCATCATGAAGTTCTTTCTGCGCGACGTTATCAGCGCCGGTTTCTCGGGCGTCCAGAATTTTCCCACGGTCGGACTATACGACGGCAAGTTCCGTCAGAACCTCGAAGAGACCGGCATGGGCTTTGGCCTGGAAGTCGATATGATTCGCCTCGCCCATGAAATGGGTCTGCTTACGACGCCGTATGCGTTCAACCCGGATGAAGCGACCGCGATGGCGAAGGCCGGTGCGGACATCCTCATCCCCCACATGGGGCTGACCACCAAGGGCTCGATCGGCGCTCAGACGGCCATGACGCTCGATGACGCCGCGCGAAGCGTGCAGGCGATGCACGACGCGGCCAGGAGGGCGAACAAGGATATTCTCGTTCTCTGCCACGGCGGCCCGATTTCCGAACCGGAGGATGCGCAATACGTTCTCGATCACACCGAAGGGGTCGTCGGTTTCTACGGCGCGTCGAGTGTGGAGCGATTGCCCACGGAGGTTGCGATCACGACTTGCGTGAAGAATTTCAAGGCGCTTACCTTCTGATTCGTCGTCGCCTTGCGTTCGCCTCGCGTTGTTCGGAGCGACAATCATCGAACGAAAACGATCGGAGTTTTTCATGCGTCAGCCCTGGCAATGGACCCTCGCGCTTGCGGCGCTGGTGATCGCCGCCTTTGCCTCCTACTGGATCGCCACGTCCGGGTGGAATCCAAGTCCCGTTGCCGCGGGCGACCTCAAGGGAAAACCCAAGCTGGTCGTCCTCGTCGTCTTCGATCAGATGCGTGGCGACTATCTCAAGAAATGGCAGCCGCTATTCGGCGACGGCGGATTCAAGCGATTGCAAAAAGACGGCGCCTGGTTCACCGAATGCCACTATCCCTATGCCTACACCTTGACGGCGCCAGGGCACACGTCGCTGGTCACGGGAACGACGCCGTCCAAGCACGGCATCGTGGCCAACGACTGGTACGATCGCGCCACGCGCGAGAGTGTATCTTCGGTGACGCCGCCGCCGGAGGAGCGAACCAAGGGGCCCGGACCCTATCGCCGCATGTCGGAATCCGTTGGCGATGTCCTGCTCCGGGTTTTGCTGGGCAAGGCCCGGGTTGCCGCCCTGGGGATCAAGGACCGTGCCGCCATCCTGATGGCGGCCTTGCGCGCGCAGATTTGCTACTGGTTCAGCACCTCATCCGGGAACTTCGTGACCTCGCCTTACTATCGCCCCGATCCCCATCGCTGGGTCACCAAGTTCAACAAAACCCGCATGGCGGATAGCTGGCTTGGCAAGGAATGGGATCGTTTCGATAAACAACTCGACTACGCCAAACACAGCGGGCCGGACGATTTCCCCGCCGAAGGCACGGGCTACCTCCAGGGCAGGACGTTTCCACACCCCTT
>CAYONY010000365.1:0-2302 GCA_964405415.1 uncultured Fimbriimonadaceae bacterium
AAGACACGCTCGAAGTCCGATTCCGACAGGGGCAGCTTGCGGTCGCGCTATCCCGCTTAAGCCAAGAGCAGTTGGCGATCATACGGCTGGTCTATGCGGAGGGGCACAGTCAACGAGAGGCGGCACAACTTCTGGGATTGACCGAAGAAGCCGTCAAACAACGGCTGAAGCGAGCCCGATCGCAGCTTCGCCGCACCTGTCCTTCGCTCTTGGAGGGAATGAACCGATGAACTGTCGAAAGGTGAAGGGAATTCTCGACAAGGAAGTCATCGTCGACCTCGAACCCTCCCTTCGGGCTGAACTCAGTGGGCACTTCACGAAATGCGCAGCTTGCGCTAAGCGATACCGTTCGGCAGTTGCCCTGGACGCGTCTCTCTCGGCAGCGATGGTCGAGATTGATACATTTGCCTTAGCAGGCTTATGGGTGTCGCGCCGTGTCGGAGCCGGTCCGCGGTGGATTCTGGCCGCCGCTGCGTTAACGATTATGGCTCTCTTGGGTTTCTATTTTGGACGAGCGGGAGCGGACCTACCCGGCCCACGCGCCTACGCCAACACAGCACTCCCGCGCCCAGGAGAATTTGTGGACGGCATTCAGAACCCGGGCTTCGAAACCGGGGCCATCGGCGCTACTGGATTTGAGGGTTCTCTGGGACGGTGGACGCTTCCCGAGCTGCCTGATGGCAACCAGGCCCAGATCGACGCCCAGCATGGGCGATTTGGCGGACATGCGCTCAGGCTGCACCAACATGAAGGAGGAGACCGGGCTCAGTTGGACATCGACCTGCCGATTCCGAAGGGTACCCGCGTCGTGCTGGTCGCTTGGGTCTATTCCCCCTGGGGGGGATCGGCATCCAACAAGTGGCTCGCCGTGGGGGCAAGCTTTCTCAAACGACTACCAAAGAGCGAGACAACTTTCCTTCAATCGACGAGCTTAGATTTTGTCGTTCCAACCCGGGATTGGTATCCGATTTCATTGAATCTCACGGCGGTATCGGATACAGACGGATTGCGATTCGAATTCGACACTACTGCCGGCGACGGCCTCTACAAGGGCAACGACTGGGCTTCATGGATCGACGACGTTCAGATCGCGGTCATTGTCCCAACGCTTGACCCATCGACCGTAATCCACGGCGACCGCGTGTTCGTTACCTTTCGATTGCCTAAGGCCTATGAGCATACGCCGATTCATCGAGAGTCCATTTTTCTTGAGGATCGGAACTACCGAACCTACAACCCGGTGCCGGTCTCCGATATGCGGCGCCATGGGGCTTTCGTCGAACTCGAATTTCGCTCGCCGGAGGCCGTGAGGAGCTTAGGAGCCGGACGGCCGAATGATCGGACCCACGTCGCTGAACACCGGGTGCGAGGGAAGCTACGGCTTGGCGAGCTCAGAGTCCCGTTTGTGGCCGGAGTCCGCGGGCACGAGACCCCGACGAGCGACTTGAAACCCTGACGCGACACCTTTCCCAAGTTCCGCCGTAACTCACTCGAGCCTTCGATTGAGAAGGAGAGGAGGAAGGGAAATGGTTCGTACCTCTTGGCCACTGCGTTATTGGGTAATCGCCGCCGGCGCTCTAGTCGGCTCGTCGGTTTGGGCGGCCGAGACCGTTACCTTGGCCGCCAACTCGAATGTCATTCAACTGGGGCCGAGCAATGCGGCCCCCGTTGGACCGGTGAGCGGCTCCTATTCGATGATGGGTATCGGCATTCCCAAGTTCGGTCCGCTCGCAACCGACCTTTGGCGTTCCGCGGTGTGGCAGTTTCTTGATTCGTCCGGAGGAATCGACTATGTTCGCGTTCCCATCGGCAGCAGCGCGTCGCGCACGATCTCCCACGGCGGATATGCGTTTCTCGTCGACGGTGCGGGCAGCCTTGGAGACAATTCGGGCAGCCTTGGCCTGAGCCTAATCGATAACGGCGACTCCAGCGTGGATTGGACGGGCACGATCACCGCGACGAGCAACGTGGCCCAGCAAACGGCAACAACGATGCTCCAGTTCTTCTCGACGGCCTCACTCCAAACGTACAACGTCACGGCCGAGGGCCTTGCTTACTTCGGAGGTTCGGGCAGCGCTCAGTACAAGTCCGTCGTCGTGCAATTTCACGATGCCACGGGCGCGATCGACTATGCCGTCGTAGGAATCGGGCAGTCGATCGACATCTTGGGCTATGACTTGCGGGCTTTCATCACGGACGGTGAGGGCACGCTCGGGGACAACTCGGGCAGCCTTTCGGTGCGGGTGAATGCGAGTCCGACATCCGTCCCCGAGCCGTTCACGATGGCGCTCATGGGCGCGGC
>CAYONY010000366.1:0-2294 GCA_964405415.1 uncultured Fimbriimonadaceae bacterium
GGACTTGCCGTCGATCACGCGCTCCGGGCCGTCGGCGCCTTCGCGGATGGTGATCTTGCCGGCGGGTTTGGGGGGGGCGTCTTTCGGCTGGTCGGTCATGGCGATCCTCGTTCGCGCCACGCTATCACAGGCCCGGCGACGCATGACGCGCCGCCGCAATGCCTCAGCTCTTCGCGACCAGCGGAAACTGCTCCGGGTGGCGGATGGAATCGACGGCCAGGTCGATGTCGAGGTCGGGCCAGTAGAGATGGTGGGGCTGGGGGCGCTCCACCTTCGTCAGCTTCGCGATTGGCGCGTCCTTGAACCACGGAAACTGCGCGAAGGCGACGAACAACTCCTCGGCTCCCAGAAGGAGCCAGAAGCCGTGGCCAGAGACGTTCGTGACCTCAACGTCCAAAGTGGTCGCGCCAGGCAGCACGGATGTCATGTTCGTGTTTCCGGACCAGTGCTTCGGCCGCCCGGACTTGGCGGTCGCTCAAGTCGTGATTCTGCGCCAGTTCGATCGCCGGCTCAGCCCAGAACTTCGCTTCGCCGTCGGGGTGATGCACGTGGACGTGGAGGCGGGGTTCCTGGCGGGAAAAGAAGAAGAAGCGAAAGCCGTCTTGGCGGAAGATGGTTGGGCTCAAGGAATGCGGTTCGGAGAATTAACGTGTTGTTCTGTGGCGGGCCAGGATGACGGTTGACTTGGCACGACGCTGGCGGCCCGTCCGCAGCAACAAAGGGTTAGCCATCAGGCCCAACCCCACTGATGAATGTGCTGAGCCCGAAAGCGTTTTCTTTCGGGAATGACCTCGTCGTGTCTCTCGTTCAAGAATGCTCCAAATATCCTCAGCTTAGTAAAGTACGGCGCCTTTCGGCCCTTCACCGCATTGTCATGAGGGTCGTGCTCCCATCGGCCGTTCATGACTTCAGCGTTGTGATCCTTTGGGTTAGACCACTCCCCAGAGCACAACGAACAGATACCTCGTTCGGGTTCGGCAAGCCAAATCTTGGCAGACGGGGAACGGAGCGACTCCTCAATTACTCGGTTCGCTCTCTGCCCATTGGTAGCGTCGGATGCAATTAGCTTCGCAGCAAGCATCCCCAGTGCCTCTGCGTTTGCGTTTAGCCCCTCGTAAGGTGATCGATAGTACGCCGCACGGTAGCCCAATCTCGAATTGAAGAACAGATCGAACAGCGTACGATCAAGCTCTACGCAATAGATGATGCGTTCGAAGCCATCCGCAACGTCGCACGGGTCGGGATGGCAACAGAGCACGCGCATGCCCGCCTGAATTGACTCAACGATGTTTCGAAATGAAAGCGGTTCTGCTAGCGCTCGCAATCTGACGTCCCCAATCGAGGCAGCAAGAGTCCACGCTCCGGTGCTCACAGTATCCCTTGATGGCTAACTAGATTTAGGCAGCAAGCCGCTGCCAAGAAAAGCATATACCGCCATATGCAAGTATCCAACCCTATACATCCGCATCTGCCGGCATCTATCTACCCACCCATCACATTTGGAGATGCATCCACCACCCGATCCTCCAACCCCAACCCCCTCGCCACGCCCCAAGGCAGTTCCCAAAGCATAACCTTCGACCTCCAGATCGCCCCAAACGCCTTCATCTTCGCTCGCAACTCGACCTCGGCGTAGCCAATCCGTACGTAAACCATGTCCTCCGGCGAGCGCGACGCACGAGGTTTCCGAGTCCGAGGCTTCCACTCGGCCTCAGCGACGATGGGTTCGACGGTAGTGTCCCGCCTGGAAGTCGCGTCCTCGTAGCGATGATGGTCGCAGACGAGCAACGTTCAAATGTAGAGGTTGAGCACTCCGTCGAGGCCGCAGTGGTCCAGTGCATGCGTCGCCTTGTCCTTCACCACCGGCTTCGCCCGGTAGGCCACCGACACCCCCGCGATCCCCATCATCGGCACGTCGTTGGCGCCATCGCCCACCGCCACCGCCTGCGAAGCCGTAATGCCCATCGAGGCAATCTCCTGCACCAGCCGCGCGGCCTTGCCTTCGCCATCAACGATGTCCCCGACCACGCGCCCGGTCAGCTTTCCAGCAACGATTTCAAGCTGGTTGGAGTAGGCGGCATCCAGCCCCAGGCGCTCCTTGAGCCAGCCGGTGAAGAACGAGAAGCCGCCAGAGACGAGCAGGGTGCGGATGCCCAGTTCATGGCACCGTGAGATCAAGGCCTCGGCGCCCGGCGAGAGTTGCATCCGTTCCTCGCAGATGCGCTCCAGCGCCGATTCCTCGAGCCCCGCGAGCAGCGCCACGCGCTGGCGGAGCGATTCCTTGTAGTCGATCT
>CAYONY010000367.1:0-2293 GCA_964405415.1 uncultured Fimbriimonadaceae bacterium
CGATCAATTCGGAGCGGATGTTCCACGCCCTGGACGGCCTAGGCAAGACGGTGGCAATGTACATGTATCCGTATGAGGACCATGGCCCAGCGGCGAAGGAGACCCACCTCGACCTTTGGGCGCGCTGGATTGCGTGGTTGGACAAGTATGTCAAGGGCGTGCCCTAGGGCCCGGACATTTCGTTCTCATGCTTCCGGTGGCTTCTCCTCTTCCGGAGGAGCGAGGGACTTCTTTCTCTTGGCCTCCATGAAAATGCCGACGATGACCAGGAGGACTCCCGCGATTCCGGTGTAGGGAAGCAGCCAATCCACCTGTTTTGCAAGCCAGGCCCCGGCCCAAAGCAGGGCAGACGCGGCAATCACGAGAATCCCGAAATAAATGACCTTGTTGGTGGGCATGGCGCTTTCCGATTCCCGGTCGGCGGCCCCTGTTCCTGCCCGGTCGAGCGGGTCCGTTTGTCAAAGTCGAGGCGTCCGTATTAGAATAGGGGTGCAATGCGCGCGGCGAAAATCATGGCTCTCGCAGTAGGACTTTCCGCTCTACCCCGGCTGGCCCCGGAAGACGTCCATGCCAAATGGGCCGATTACCTGCGGCCCAAGCCCGAAGAATGCACCTTTGAGAAGGTGGGCTGGCACAATACGTTTTGGTCGGCGGTTCGCGAATCGCAGCGGGCCCGCAAGCCCATCTTGCTATGGGCGATGAATGGCCACCCGATGGCCTGCACGTGAAACAACGGAGTCATTTCCAGGCAGTCTGTCTGGTCCAATCCGGAAATCCAAAAGCTCCTTGAAGAGTTCGTGCCCGCCGCCGATGAGGTTTGGTCGCTTCAGCACCGGAAAGATCCGGAGGGCGAGCTCTTTCAGAAAATCGCTGAGCAGGGCCACTACAGAGGCCGGACCGTGCCCACCGACACCCGGCAAGGCACCTACGCCACCGCTCCGAGCGGCGTGCTGCTGGCCAGCATCAACACGAACCAACCGCAGTTCATGGCCGATATGCTGCGCAAGGCGCTCGTGAAATGGCGCGAACTGCCGGAGGACCAACGGTGGCTGGCCGGCGAGACTCCGGCGGATGCGCCCAAAGGCCGTCCGGAGGCGTTTTATCCGGCGGACGGCCTCGTTCTGCGAGAGACGGTGCGCGATCTGCCCCGGGACCTGGCGGCGAACGATCGATGGGCCAAGGCTTGGAACAAGGACTTCTTGTGGTACCGCAAGGGCGAAGCGCGCCAGTTTTTGCCGGAAAAGCTTGCTCCCGGGGAGAGCGTCGAGGTTCCCAAAGCGTTGGTGCTCCGTTTGGCCACCTGCAACTTGCTGGATACCGTCCGCGGCCAATCGTCGCGCTGGGTGCCCCAGGACATTGGCGAGCTGAGCCTGAAGTCTCGAGTGGTTTCCGTGAAGGGATCGGTGGCGGAAGTGCGGTTCGATGGGCTGGCGAAGGCCTCACGCGAGGGCCGGTGGCCGATTGCCGGAGACCGCGACTCGGCTCTGCCGGCCGAGCAAAAACGCGGCTACGATTTGGTGTTGGGCGGGGTCGCGACTTTTGATTCAGCGGTCGGAAAGTTTACGAAATTCAGTCTGGTCGCGGCGGGCTCGCGTTGGGGCGCGACCCAATACAACGGACGTCGCGACGATCTGGGGCCGGCCCCGATCGGCTATCTGTTCGAGTTGGCGTCCGATTCGGCCCACGATAAGGTGCCCCCGAGCGAATTTGGAGCTTACGGTTGGCGCTGAGCCCCGAGGCGGTGGTCGAGGCGCTGCGCGCCCACTGTCTCGCGTTTGATGCGGCCACCGAAGACACCCCGTGGGAAGACCATTACGGCTGGAAGGTGAGGGGCAAGCTCTTTGCGATCGGCGGCGTCGGCTCAAACCGGGTGACGGTCAAAAGCACGTTGGACCGACAGGCGGCGCTCATTCAGATGGAAGGCGTTGAACGGGCGGCCTATGTCGGACGCTTTGGCTGGGTCACCGTGACGGTTTCCGATGCGGCGGGCTTGGATCTGGCTCGGGAGCTCATCGCTCAGAGCTACGCCTTGGTCGCCCCAAAAAAGAAAAAGCGCTGAACCCAGTTTGACCCGGGTCCAGCGCCTTTCAAGGTTGTTCCTTTAGTACTTCCGGCCGAATTGGAAGGTCACGAGGCCGCCGCGTCGGCGATCGCCGTACCACGGCCGGTAGTAGCTGTCCGAATCGGTAAACGCATTGCTCGATTCGTAAAGCATGTTGAAGAACATGTCTTCGCCGATGTCGTGCGTCACCCCGATCCGGAACCACTCGAACTGGGCCTTGTCGCCATCGTC
>CAYONY010000368.1:0-2271 GCA_964405415.1 uncultured Fimbriimonadaceae bacterium
AGGTGGTTGGCCCCGGACATGGCAAAGTCGACCTTGGCGCCCACGTGGCATCCGGCTTGGCCGCAGGTCTTTGCCGCGTTGTTGCGGTGGGTTGGAGCCGCTGGATGCATCGGCGAGAGCACGTCGTGGTGGCCGTGGCAATCGGTGCAGATCGCGGTCTTCTCGTTGCCGAATCGCTCAAGGGCCTTGCCGTGGAAGCTCTCGTGATAAGAGGCCACCGCGTCGGGGTCCACTTTGTAGCGCTCCATGCGGGCCCTTTGCTGATGGCATTGCGTGCAGACCTGGATCTTTTGGGTTCGCGTCCACCGAGATCCGGCGGTGATGGAATGCGAATCCCCGTTGCCGTGGCAAAAGACACAAGAGGGGTGGTCGCCTTTTTCAAAGTCCCGGTTGGAATGAGCCGAGCTTAGAAAGGCCTGCACCTGGTCCTCGTGACACGTGGAGCACGTGGGTTTCTTTGCCGTCATCGCCGGGGTATGGGGCAGCTCGGTAATGCTGGTGTGACAGCTCTGGCAATCGAATGCGGCATGCGGCGACTTCAGCAGCTTTTCCGCGTGGACCACGGGGCCCGCTTCGGCCTCGGCGGAGTGGCAGCCCATGCAGGCGTCGATTTTCGCCTGGGCCTCCGCATCCGGCCCGGTCGCGGCGGGAGGCTCCTGACCCGGACTTCCGGCCGCCAAGAAGAGTCCAATTCCTCCGAAGAGGGGCAGCGCTCGCAAGATGACCCGCCTCATGACGTTTCCTCATGGCCTCGTGGGGGCAAGGGGGCGTTCGGCACGTTCAGATCGACCGGCAGTTTTCCCTCGCCGGGCTTGCCCGGCGGCCCCCTTTTCGTGGGTTTAAGGGGGCGCCGGCGAGACCACGACCGGCGCCCCGGAACGAGGCCTCAGGGCAGATGGTCTGCCTTGATGTCCTCAAGATTGGTCTTGCCGTTCTTGTTGGAGTCGAGCTTTTCGATCGCCGTCAGAACCGCGGGCGTGAGCTTCTTGGTTTTGGCTTCGCGCATCGCCTTTTGCATATCGAGGCCGTAGGCGTTCAGCTTCAGATTCTTGGCGCTGACATGGCAAAGCGCGCAACCGACTTTGCCGAGCCGCGAACCCTCGGCCACCGCGTACTTCTCGTGAAAGGTCTTGGTGAATCCGCCCATGGCAAGGGCGAACGCGCCCAAGACCAAGACCGTGCTGGTTCCTAAGAGTCGTTTCATGTTTCTCGGGAAGTCCTTGCTTCCCTTGGCTTCAACCTACCGTTGCCGCCATAGCCTTCTCTGCCCTTGGATTTGAGGCCATAGTTTCCGTGGGGGAGAAGAGCCTCTTCGCGCGGCTGCGTTGCGGCGGGCACCTCAAAAACCGATCGCGCCGACGCCATGGCGGCATCGGCGCGATCGGCCGGGGAGGGAGTTATCCGGGAAGCACGCCCGCCTTGATGTCCTCGAGGTTCGACTTGCCGTTCTTGTTGGAATCGAGCTTTTCGACCGACTTGAGGATGTCGGCGGTGAGCTTCCGGGTCTTTTCGGCCTTCATGGCCTTTTGGACGTCGGTTCCGTAATCGTTGAGCTTGCCGCCGGTCGCCTTTTCATGGCAGACCTGGCAGTTGGCCTTTCCGAGCTTGGAACCCTTTTCCACATCGTAGGTTTTGTTGAACGTTCCGGTGAAAGTGCCCAGCGTCATCGCCAGCGAAGCGGTTCCGAGAACGAGTAAAGCGGTGAGCGTGCGTTTCATGGTGGTCTCCTGTCCGGTTCGGGGAGCGGTTTGGTTTATGGATTACCGCGTACCCTAATCCTTGACTGTCCATAGTGTGACGCTCAGCTTTGAGCCGGCGAAACTAGAGGTTTCTTTGCCATAAGAATCCTCGACACGATTTCACGGCATGGAGTATCCTTCGACTCGGGATGCCTCCCGCCGGCATGGACATCGAGACCTTTCCCGACCTTTCTCCCCGAGAGACCCAGCTCTTGCTCTTGGCCTCCGAGGGCTTGACCGATAACGCGATCTCAAGCAAGCTTGGGATCAGCGTGGCCACGGTCAATAGCTATTGGGTGCGGATCCGTTCGAAGCTTGGCGCCCAATCGCGGACGGAAGCGGTCGCGATGGCGCTCCGCTCGCAGACCGAAATCACCATGCGAAAGCTCCAGGCCGAAAACGAGCGTTTGGCCCAAGAGCTCGTAACGGTGGCCCACCCCAACGATAACGGCTCGATGGACCCCAATGTCTTTCGCGACCTGCTTCACGCGGCGGGCGACGGCATATTGGTGGTCGGCCCGGATGGGCGAAT
>CAYONY010000369.1:0-2259 GCA_964405415.1 uncultured Fimbriimonadaceae bacterium
TCAGAAGGTCGTTGCTGATCCCGTTGGCGATGCGTCCCGCCGTCCCCATCGAACAGGGCACGATCACCATCCCGTCGTGGATGAAGGACCCGCTCGCAGGCGGGGTGAAATAGTCCTTCTCGCTGAGCACCGTGACTTTCGCCGCCGCATCTCCCAGCCAGGATTGGGTGCAAAAGCCGTCGGCCACCGGCGTAACGCCGAGTTCAGTTTCCGCAACCTGGACGGCTTGGGCGCTAAGCGTGAGATACACCGTCTCGAAGTGCCGGGCGGCCTCCATGAGGAAACGCTGGGCGTAGATGGCCCCGCTCGCTCCCGTGACGCCGACAACGATCCGACCCGAATTCACGGCCCCATTATGCCGAGGTTCGATCCGGCCCTAACCTCCGCCGGGAAAGTCGCTCGGACCTGCTTGAAGTCCCCATGGATTGGAGGGGCCTTTCTTCCACGGGTCGCACCGCACCGAAAACCGAAGGCGAAACTTGCCGCCGTCTCCGGTGATCGTGACCGAAGCGGCGTGCCACCCTTCGGTGGAGAGCGCGGCTTTTTTGGCGTTGCTTAACGAAACGCCGGCGATGCCGATCAAGTCGTCGTCGAGGAAGTCATAGTTGTTCTTGGCGTTCTTGTAGCCCCCATCGGCAAAGCTGGCGACGTTCTCTGGCGTTGCGTTGCCCCCGACCGTTTGAAACTGCTGGCCCAAATTGTTGGTGAAGTACTTTTTATCGCCGTTTTCGTCGTCATCCCGCTCCTGAAGGATCACGGCCAGGCCGAGGTCGACATAGGGCGAGTCGCCGGCCGCCCCGATGACGGTTTGGCTGGCATTGCGGCTGACGCCCTTATCAAGCCCCATATGGACGGGCCCGTCCGAAACGGAAGGTTTGAACCAGTTGTTCTTGAACCACTTCTGCGCCGTCGGGTCGAACTTGGCGGTTTGCGCGGCCCGCACGAAGATCGCGTAGACCTCGTCATCCCCGATCTCGTTGGTGTCGATCAGGCAGTCGATTCCGTTATAGCGAAGGCTGTAGTTCGGCATCGGGTTCGGCGGATAGATCAGCGCGATTTGCCCCACCGCGATCGATGGGGATGCCGGGTTCTGAATGCGGACCTCAAATACGCCACCGCCGAGCGCGGCCGGCGCGGTGACCGAAACGGAAACCGAGCCGCCGTCTTTCTTGGTGATGGACGGGGTCAACGCGCAGGTCGAGAGGGTCGTGCTGCGGTAGGGCGCCCACCAAAAAGGGGGAGGCTCTTGTGCGTAGACGCGGTTGAAGATGAACTTGGCGGTTGGGGCGCAGTGGTTCATGCCGAACCAGACCTTTCCCCCGACCCCCGCTTTGGTGTCAAACGCGATCACCTTCATTTTGGGGTCGACGATGGTCACCGCGATCAACGGACTCTTGACGTCTCCCGCCTTGAATTGAAGGCCATAGCGCCCCGCCGGTACCGTCATCGGCACCGTAAACTCGATTTCGGTCTCGCTTGTTCGGGTGCCCGCAAAGGTTGCGATCGGGTTCGGCGAGATCGCGATGGCCGCCCCTGGCCCGGCGGGGATCCCTCCGGAGGGCGCTTCGCGATAAAGAGAGACGACGCCGGATGTGGGCGCGGGGACAGATAAACGGACCGTCTCACCTCGGACGAGCACCTTGCGCATCAGCTGCTGAACGGGCGCTCCCCCGGCGAGGGTCTTGCCTTGGGCGGCTTTCGGAGCCTGCCCATGCAGCAGCGTCATGGCGGCGAGCAAACCTGCGGCGGAAAGTGCAATTCGGGGCATGGAAATCATGGGGTCCTCTCGTTCCAAACAGTATGCCGCTCGTGGCGGCTCCACCGTAGGACGTCTCGGCCGGGCCAACGCATTGCCAAGTCGTAAGGAGGCCACGTCCAGCCCTCGAACCAGAGATTTGCTTATGCGGATTCTTCCGCAAGAAAGCGCCGACCCGTTGAAAATACCGGTCGCGCGGGACGGCCGAGCTTGCCGATAATGCCCGTAGGACCACCGGTTTGCTCAGGTAATCTCGAACCTGATCAAGGTGGCCGCGGGCGGAATCACGGAACAATTCCCCTGGGGGGACCCAAGGCCCCATACGGATTTGGGGCGTCGGAACGTCTAACGGTTGACGGACGTCGTAAGGAGCGTCCGAAAGGATCGAAAGGCAAATACGAAAACCGATTTCCGGGCCGAAAGCCCGGGACAAACGAGAAAAGGATAGCGAGAACATGTGGCAGCGCTTTACGGAACGGGCACGGAAGGTCGTCTTCTATGCG
>CAYONY010000370.1:0-2224 GCA_964405415.1 uncultured Fimbriimonadaceae bacterium
CACACCTCCGAGCACGGCTCCGGTCACCGCGTTATTCGGACGCTGCGAATAGGCGTAGGGGCCGGTGACGACGCTCGTTGGGCCGCGATAGTACGGCCGGTCGTCATCGCGGAATTGGCTCGTCAAGGCTCCCAGAAACAATCCAGCGCCCGCGCCGATGGCGGCTCCTTCAGCAGTCTTGCGGCCGCTGTTGTGACCGATCACACCGCCCGCGATGCCGCCGATCAATCCGCCAGTGAGCGATTCGGTTCCAAACAACTGGGCCTGCGCCGGAAAGCCGGTTGTGAGGCACAACACGAAACTAACGATCCACTTCATAGGTTGATAAGATACCGCTTAAACTCCTGCAATCAACTACCCGATTGGACGGTTGTTCGCGAACGCTATTCAACCGGCCCTTCGCGCGCCTTTCGGCTTTACCATTCACACTAACCTCTTAATTCTTCCGTCATGACAACGAACACGCCCGGAAAAGTCCGGGAGATTTGGAAGCGGGCATTCCTAGCTTTCGCCGTCAGTGCGATGTTCCTGCCCTCGCGCGCGGCGGATGTCACCACAATTTCTGGAAAACAATTTCGAAACGTGGAATTGATGGCGGTCGAGTCCGATCATGTCCTCCTCCGCCACGATGGAGGAAGGGACCGCGTTGCCTGGTCCGATCTGACGCCGTCGTCTCAACTCGAATTTCTGAAGGGCAAGGTCTTGGAGTTGGATCGGTTGAAAGGCGAGTTAAGCAAAACGCGCGACGAGACCAAGGCGCTCCAGAAAACCACCGAGCAATACCGTCAGAACCTCGCCGCGCTTGGCGAGCCGATCCCTGAAAAGCCGGTTCCACCCGCGGCCAGTCTGCCCGCGCTTGGGAAGGGCGACACTGTGGACGCGTCGGAATTGGCCATGCATTTCAATCAAGATCTGGCAACAGCCGAAGCGCGGTACCGCAAGAAGACATTTCGCATCGAAGGCGTGGTCGAACGGTTGGAGAAAGATCTGTTCTTCAGAACCTATCGAGCGCTGCTCCGGGTTCCTGGGAAATCAGTTCGCGTTGTTTGTGTCATCAAGCCTCCGGAGGTTTACACGAAGGTCTATGCCACTCGAAACGGAGAGAGAATGGCGGCCGAAGGGGAGCGCCTCGGCAAAGTGACGTTGATGCAGGCGGGAGACAGACTGATCTTCGAGGGGCGATGTGGTGGACTCAGCGATGGGGCGGTCACGTTTGACGTGGGCCGCATCGTTCAATAATACGTTGCGCGGCCATTCGTTCGGCCTAAACTGGCGGCGACTCCAACGAGCGTTTCACCAAGCTCCTCGAACATGGCCCACCCCAAGAAGCTTGCAACGCAAGACGCTCCTGATGCCGAGTTTGAGCCCTTCATCCCGGCGTCAGCGGCGATGGCCGAATTCACGCCGCGCGCGCTCATCGCGGGAACGCTGCTCGGCATTGTGTTCGGAGCGTCTTCCCTCTACTTGGTCCTGAAGGTGGGCATCACGGTCAGCGCCTCAATCCCGGTGGCCGTCATTTCGTTGGCCATGTTTCGTTTCTTCTCCACTTCCTCAAAATGGATTGGCAAGGCATGGAGGGAACTCTCCGGATTCGGGCGATCGAGCGCCCGTTCCTCAAGCGCGGGCTTTCGTGACGCGACCATCCTGGAGAACAACATAGTCCAAACGGCGGGTTCGGCTGGAGAATCGATCGCTTTCGGAGTGGGAGTCACCATGCCCGCGATCTTAATCCTAGGCTTCGATCTTGAGGTCGCCCGGGTGACCTTGGTCGCGGTGCTCGGCGGCTTGCTTGGCATTTTGATGATGATCCCGCTGCGACGAGCACTCATCGTCAACGAGCACGGACTCTTAAAATACCCGGAGGGAACGGCGTGCGCCGCCGTCTTGAAAGCTGGGGCGTCGCCCGCCTGTCTCGAGGCCGCCTCGTCTTCGGCCAAAGCGGAAGCTCGAGCGGCGGCCGCGGCCGGATTCTCGAGGAGCCTGGGTGCGCGCCACATTTTCACCGGCTTTGGCATTGGACTTCTCTACAAGACTTTGATGGTGGCTTTTAAGGGATGGAAAGACGTGCCGGAAAAAGTGTTCGGCGCCCCTCTGAAGGCCGGATCGGTGGGCGTTGAGATTTCCCCTGAATTGCTCGGCGTCGGGTACATCATCGGCCCGCGCATCGCTTCGATCATGTGCGCGGGAGGAGTGCTGGCTTATTTGGTCCTCATTCCGATGATCA
>CAYONY010000371.1:0-2220 GCA_964405415.1 uncultured Fimbriimonadaceae bacterium
GTCTCACCTTTGGGGCCAAGAGGCAGCCGCTTGATCTCGACTTGGGATTGAACCATCGCGATCTGCTGTTCGAGCTTTTCGGCCTCGATCGGCCCAAACGTCACGGTTTGGCTCTCGCCCCCCGGGAGGGGCTTGCCGCTGGCGTCGGTTTGGGGTTTTCGGGTGATCTGCAATTTGAAGACGCCGAGCGTCTTGCCCCCATAGACGTCCCGAATCGACTTCGCAGCCGGACTGCCGGGAGTCGTTCCCGGAACGCTCGGCGAAACCGGTTGACCAAGGACCGAGTATTCCAAAACGGGATTCTTGGCGTCCGCAAAGTCGACCGGAGTGTAACCCTCGAGATTCGGCGGGCGGACCGCCGCGGCGGGCGCCGGCGCAAGCGCGGCCTGAAGCTCCATCGCGGACGTTGCGCCTTCGAGGCCCATCGCCTTGATGTCAGACCGCTTTTGCAGGTCTTCGACCGTTACTTGCCAGACCGGTTTCTTCAATTAGGAAGCCGCTTTGGCGGCAATCGCTCGGAGTCTCTCACGCTCGTCGAAGCGGAGCGCCTCGATCGGCACCAATCCCTTGCCGGCGATTGAGGTCGCGATCGCCTTGCGGCCCTGGTCGAGCAGCCCGGTTCCGTAAAGGAGCGCCATGAGTCCGACCCCGAGTAAGAACGCAAAGATGAGGGCGCCCCATCCGTATCCAGATCGGGGCACGACGGGTGACGGTTCGGAAAGAGACATCGATCCTCCGTCTCATTATGTCGAAGAAGGGAATCGAAACATTCAAACGCAAACAAAAACCGGAGACGCGCCGCTATGCGGCACGTCTCCGGTTCAAGAGGGGCGTCGGCTACGCGCGTCGCGCGCGACGGCGGAGCACGCCCAGCATGCCCAACCCAAGCACGGCCACCGTCGCCGGCTCAGGCACGACCGCTTGGGAGCCCAATCGCAAGATGGCAAAGTTGCCTTGCGAACCCGTCGTTCCGGTGTAGCTTCCGGTCCATGCCGCGCTGACCTGCTGGCCGTACACGCCGGCGGGGCCGCCGGTAGCCAAGATGGCGTCAAGGCTGGTTGACGTGCCGGTGAACCCGGTGTGCCGAAGCTCGATCAGAAGATGGCCGCCCGAATAGAGATACGGCGTCTGGAAGTCGATATTCATGCCCCAAGCCGTCGGCGAACCACCCGATGGGAACGACCCGGCCGGAATCGTCAACGCGCCCGAACGCACCAGCGTTTGCGGACCGGCGACGTTGTTGGCAAATGTCAGGCTCCGCGCCGAAGGCGCCACCCCCGCACTGACCCGAATATCGTAGTTGCTGTACGTGATCGAACTTGCCGGCCAAGGCGACGTGGCGCTTGGCAACAAGCGATACGTCATGGTCGAAAGATTCCGCCCCACGTGGCTCGCCAACTGGTCGGCGTTGATCAGCCATTGATAGGTGCGCGCCGCATTGGCCAGGGGCCCCAGAAACGTTCCCCCACCCGCCGTTCCGTTATAAGCATTCGGCACCGCCGAATAAAGCTGGGCCATGCCGGCCGTCGCCGTCATCGCCAAAAACCCCACTCCCACTCCTCTTAAGGCCATCACTTCCCTCCTTCCCTCGCCAGAAATACCGGCGGAATCCAAGCCTTGGAACCAGGGTAACGCAAACGCCCCAAAACGACAAGGCTCTCGGGCGGGTATTTCTGACAGGTTTCGCGAAACCTTTACTCCACGCTGCCCGCCGCAAACGCCCCCAGCGGGATCGGCTCGAACTCAAAGCGCGGCAAATCGCCCGGGCCGAAATTCCACTCCACCATTGGGCGAATAACTTGCTCGGTCATCACCACGTCCGCCAGATCGCGACGCAGCCCTTCGAGCTGGAGCAAAAGCACTTGGAGGTGGACCTTGCCGAGGGCCAAGGAACCGACGCGGCGGCCTTCATCGGTGGTCAACGTTTGACCCAAGATCGCGCGGGCGATCTCGCGGTTGTGAAATTCGATCGCCTCGACGAATCCGGACGAGGGCTCTCGGTGGCCCCCGAGCGTCCCAATCTCGAACTCGCTGGGAAAGACGAAAGCGGTGGTTTTTTGAAGGTTTTCAAGGGTCGACAACATCGCCGCTTGCTGTTCGGGAGCCATTCCGGGTTCGAATTTTCCGAAAACGGTGGGCATCGCAAAGCGTTCAAGATGGAACTTCCAGGCCTTGAGCAGTTCGGATTTCGCCTGCCAATGCGGATGGGCGGCGTCCAGG
>CAYONY010000372.1:0-2208 GCA_964405415.1 uncultured Fimbriimonadaceae bacterium
TTTCATCCAAGCATCCGGCCACCGACAGGCAGGCATCCCAAAACTCCTCCGCATCCAATCGCCGAAGCGGCATGCGGGACAAGAGTTTGTTCCCACCGTCGAGGCGCGCCGCATTGGAAGAAGTCACGCTGCTCTGCCTGTAAGTTTGAGAAGTCAACACGAGCCGGTGCAGCCCTTTGAGGCTCCAGCCTTGGCTCTCGAAAGTTGCCGCGAGCCAATCCAGCAACTCGGGATGCGTTGGTTTGCCGCCGGATTTGCCAAAGTTGTCGAGACTTTCCACGATGCCTTTTCCGAAGTGATGTTTCCAAACTCGATTGACCATGACGCGGGCGGTCAGCGGATGTCCTGGCTGGGTCAGCCACCGCGCCAGAGCGAGGCGCCTCCCGGTGCTTTTGGATTTTGGGCGCGGAGGGCGGAGTTCAAGACGATCGATCACCCCGTCAAACACGCTGGGCGCTCCGCCGGTCACGAGCGGCCCGGCTCGTTGCGGATCTCCACGCAGGTAGGCGTAAGTGGGGGACGGATCGCCTCGATCCCAGAGCGCGGCGATCCGCGGTTCTGGCTTGTTTTTCGACGCCTCGAGTTTGGCCAGCGCTTCGCACTCAGCCTTGAAACCCGCGTCCAGTTTCTTCAAGGCCTCTCTGTCGGGGGTCAACTTTTTCTCGAACTCCTCCGCCAGCTTCCGCTGGCTTTCCGTGCGCTTCGAGGCCTCGGTCTCGATCATCTCCCGAACGTTCGCCCGGACATCCTCCGGCAAAAGCCCAATTTGCTCGCGGCGAAAGTTCTCAATCAACTTCCGTTCCTTCGCTCGGACCACGGCCGCTTGAGCTTCGAGCTTTTCTTTAAGGTCGCGCGCGGCCTTTTCCCAGGCCTGACGCTCCTGTGGCAACACGTGCGGAAGGGATCTTTCCCCCAGCGGCCCCGAGTTGCCCGCTCCCCCGTATGGACGACTGTCCGGCTTGAGCCAGTTGTATTCATCGTAGGCGCCCTTGAATAAATCGGTGATCTTGAAGTAGTCCTTATGGGTGATCGGATCGAATTTGTGATCGTGGCACCGGGCGCATTTTAAAGTGAGTCCGAGCACACCCGACCCGAACACGTCCATCGCATCGGCGATCACGTCTAGACGATCCGGGATGAAACCGGTGATGTTCGCCCATGTGGGATCGGGACCCATCCGCAAGAATCCCGTGGCCACCAAATTGTCATAGGTTTCCTGAGTGGGGGCCTTGAGCGATTCCTGATCGCAAAGATCATCGCCCGCGATTTGCTCGACTAAAAACCGGTCGTAGGGCTTGTCGGCGTTGAAAGCTTGGATGACGTAATCCCGGTAACGATACGCGAACGGCCGCGGCAAGTGCTGTTCCCGCCTGCCTTCGACGTCCGAATAGCCCGCGACGTCGAGCCAGTGACGTCCCCATCGTTCTCCGTAGCGGGGAGAGGCCAGCAGCCGCTCCACCAATCGTTCGTAAGCGCCGGGCGCTTGGTCTGAAAGGAACTGCGCGGCTTCGGAGGGTGTGGGAGGAAGCCCGGTCACCGCGAAGAAAACCCGTCGCATCAGAACTTCGGGCGGCGCTTCAGACGCGAAAGTAAGGCCGGCGTTCTCCAGCCTATTGAGGACAAAGAGGTCGATCGGATTACGAGCGAGGCTGGCTGACGTGACGCGGGGCAATTGAGGCGTCGAAGGCTTGCGGAAGGCCCATAAGTCCGGATCGGCTTCGACGGAATTCGGATTCTTTGAATTGGTTGGCGCCGAGTCAGGGACTCCGGCCTCCGGCGCGCCTCCTTCGATCCAGCGAGTGATCAGTTCGGTGTCCTGTCGGCTCAAAGGCTTGACGTTGGCTTCGACGAGCCGTTTTGATGGCGGACATTCGCCAGAGCTGACCCGGCGCGCCAGCGGACTCCCCAGCACATTCCCGGGGACAATCGAGGGTCCGGACTTGCCCCCTTGGAGGATGCTGGCTTTGGTTCGGAGATCCAACCCCGCCTCGCGAAGGGCCGGTCCATGGCAAGCCCAGCAGTGGCGCATTAATATGGGGAAAACCTCGTGCTGGGTCGGAACAGCTCGAACATGATCCGAGCTTTTCAATAGTTCCCGCGGAGCTGCCTCGACTGCGGCGCCACCCCAAAGACCCCTCAACGCCACCCAGGCGAGCACGCTCAATTGCCATGCGCGCCGAAAATGGCGCCCCTGCCTTTCCACTGCCG
>CAYONY010000373.1:0-2206 GCA_964405415.1 uncultured Fimbriimonadaceae bacterium
ATGTGGAGTTCGCCTTGAACTTGCTTAGCGCGCTGCCCGAAGATTCGCAAGAGTACGCGGCGCTGCTGCGCGCGCTCAACAACGGCGTCAATGCCTTCGACTCAAGCCGGCGTGAGACCCTCGGCCGGGCGTCGAAGATTGTCCGAACCGCCCTTTCGAGCCTCGGCGGCGACATGAAGCACGCGCTTACCGCCGTCGGCCACGCCCACCTGGACACCGCTTGGCTTTGGCCGCTCGACATCACGCGCCTGAAGATGGCCCACACCACCGCCACCCAGCTTTCCCTGATCGAACGCTATCCGGAGTACGTCTTCGTCCACTCCCAGGCCAGCCAGTACGAGTGGCTCGAAAAGCAGTATCCCGTCCTCTTCGAGCGGGTGAAAGAGGCGATCAAGAAGGGCCAATGGGAACCGGTCGGCTCGATGTGGGTCGAAGCGGACTGTAACCTCTCGGGGGGCGAGTCGCTCGTTCGTCAGTTCCTCTACGGCCGGCGCTACTTCCGCGAAAAGCTGGGCTACGAAACCCACGACATGTGGCTGCCCGACGTCTTTGGGTATTCAGCGGCGATCCCCCAGATCCTGAGCAAATTCGGCATCCGCTACTTCATGACTCAGAAGATCTCGTGGAACCAATTCAACAAGTTTCCCCACCACACGTTCTGGTGGCAAGGTATCGACGGCACCAAGATTTGGAGCCACTTCCCGCCCGCCGACACCTATTGCGCCGACGGCACCCCCAAAGAGATGCTCGCCAGCGTCAAGAAGTATCGCGACCACGCGCGAAGCGACCAATCGCTGTACGTCTTCGGCTTTGGCGATGGCGGCGGCGGCCCCACCGAAAAACACCTCGAGTTTCTGCGCCGCGCCCGCACGACCCCCGCCCTGCCCGTGGTGCACTCCAAGCGGACCGCGCTCGACTTCTTCCGCGACGCCAAAGCCCGCAGCCGCGACCTCGCCACCTGGAGCGGCGAACTCTACTTCGAGCTGCATCGCGGCACCTACACGAGTCAAGCCGCCACCAAAAAAGGCAATCGAGAGTGCGAGTTCTTGCTTCGCGACGCCGAGTGGCTGGCCTGTTTTACGGACCGCTTTCCCAAAGGCTATCCCGCCGGCGAACTCGAGAAAGCTTGGAAGATCGTGCTGCTCAACCAGTTCCACGATATCATTCCGGGATCCTCCGTGAAGGAAGTCTACGACGAAGCCCTGCGCGATTACGACGAGGCGCGCCAGATCGCAGGCGACCTCATCGAAAGGAGCCTGAAAACGATCGGCGGCAAGCTCGATCGCACCGAAATGGCCCGCCCGGTCGCCCTGTTTCAAAACGCGACGGTGGGCAGCGAAGGCTCGATCCCATGGACCGAAAAGGAGACGCCGGCCTCGTTGTGCGTGGGGGAAGAGTGCGTCCCGGTCCAGCTTGTCGAGGCCCTGGGCGAGCGCAAGCTCGTCTTTCCAACGCCCCACGCCGCGTTGGGCACGGTGGCGGTGGGCGATCTGGGCCACCAGGTTCCCAACGTCAAGGCCCGTCTCAAGACCAGCAGCCGGAAGATTGAAAATGGCGAGCTCGCCGTGCGCTTCGACGCCCACGGCAACCTCACGAGCATCCTGAGCCTCGAAGATGGAGCGGAATACGTGGCCCCTGGCAAACTCGCCAACCTCTTCCAACTCTTCGACGATCGCCCGCTTTTTTGGGACGCCTGGGATATCGATCTTTACAGCTTCGAAAACTCCCGGGACTTGGTGGCCAGCGAACGGTTCGAAATTGTCGAGCGCGGGCCTGTCCGTGCCGCCGCCGACGTGGTCAAGCGGTTCGGAAAGTCGACGATCCGCCAGCGGATCAGCCTGGGGCCGACCCCCGGCATCCGCTTCGATACGGAAATCGATTGGCACGAGGACCAGAAGATGCTCAAGGTGGCCTTCCCCCTCAACCTTAATGCGGCGCGCGCCACCTACGAAATCCAATTCGGCCACGTCGAGCGCCCGACCCACATGAATACAAGTTGGGATATGGCCCGGTTCGAGGTCTGCGCGCAAAAGTGGGCCGACATGAGCGAGGGCGATGCCGGCGTAGCCCTGCTCAACGATGGGAAATACGGCCACGATACGCGGGGCAATGTGCTGCGGCTCTCCCTGCTGCGCGCGCCCAAGGCCCCGGACCCCACCTGCGATATGGGCCGCCACCGTTTCACGTATGTGCTGATGCCGCACTT
>CAYONY010000374.1:0-2201 GCA_964405415.1 uncultured Fimbriimonadaceae bacterium
ATGCGAGTCCGACATCCGTCCCCGAGCCGTTCACGATGGCGCTCATGGGCGCGGCTGGGCTCACCGGATACCGCAAGCTCCGCCGTCGTCGAAGCGCGGCCGTCTGAAGGGTCGAACCTTCGAAATGGGGATGATGCGGAGCCGTTTTTTGGCCCCGGCCGTATTCGTGCGGGCCCATCACGTCCTCCACCGCCATCGCGACGTCAATTATTGCGCTGACGCCGCTTGCGCCGCATTCGGCACAATGTTGCCATGAGCCAACGAGAATTCACCCCCGAAGAAGCCAAAGCCATCGGCGACCGAATCGGCGTGAACTGGCAGGAGACCAGCCTGGAAGAGTTCCGGTTGGGGCTCGCCGTCGAACTCGAGCACGGCCTCCGGGATCCGCGCACGAACGTCACCGGCGACGATCCCGATCTGACCGGAAAGATCGCATGGGCGCACCTGAACGAGATTCCCGACTACTACACGCGGCTGCTCAAAATGGAAGCGGAAGCGGGATCCTAAGTCGGCCGGCACGAAGGATGGCCATCGGCTCCGCTTTGGGTCGCCCGATGCGCTCTCCTTTCAGAGCTTGACCGAGATTAGAGGAAGGGTTGCCGGCAACTCAATCCTTGTACGGGTCCACCACATCCTCGCCCGCCATTGCCACTCCGATCGGACGCAAGCGATGCAGCACCCGGACCGTCCCCGCGTGATGGGCCAGCACCTCGTCCAGCTTCTTGTAAACCTCCGGCGCCTCGTCGGGACCGGCGCCGCGAAGCTCAATCCCCTGCTCCCGTATTCGCCGCCGAACCGCCTCGAAATCCACCAATCCCGGCGAGATCGTGATCTTCCGACCCTTGTGCCAGCGCGTCTTGCCGGCCGCTTGGCGCCGGCTCATCACACGGCCCGCCCCGTGCACCGTGGAATAAAGCGCTGCTTTCGAATCCTCCGAATCGACGCCCTCCAACACGACCGACACGTCGCCCATGGTGGCGCCCACGAAGCCTCGCTGGCCCGGAAACGCGGGCGTACATCCCTTTCGGACGACCCACACCTTTTGCCCGTCATGTTCTTCGAGCCAAGCGAAGTTGTGGTGGTTGTGGACCTCCTCGACCGCTTGGGCGGCCAGAATCACTAAGACTTTGGCCACCACCACATCCCGCCCCGCATAGGCATAGTCCCCCGCCAAATGCATCGCTTCCAGATAGTCTTGGCCCAAGGCCGAATCGGTCCGGAGCAGGACCGGCGGGCTGTGCATCTCACCCTCCGAGGCCTTTTCCTCGAATTCCAAGCCCTGGGCCAGCGCCAGGAATCCGGACGCCGTCCGATGGCCAAAGCCGCGGGAGCCAAAATGCACCCCGATCCAAAGCCGCCCCGCCTCATCGGCAAACAGGTCGACGAAGTGGTTGCCGCTGCCCACCGTCCCGAGCTGGCTGGCCGCGATCTGGATCAATTTGCGCTGAGGCCGAAACGCGGCGTTCTTAATCTGCTCCAAGACCGGATGGTCCACCGGGTCGGGGTTCGGGCGTCCGACCCCAAAGCCGATCTGCCGCACGATCTCGTCCATCACCTTCGCCACGTCGATCTCATCGGCGAGCAGGTTCGTTAGAACCGCTTTGTTGCCGCAGGCGATGTCGTAGCCCACGCCGCTGGGCGAAATGTGTTCCGGATAGGCCACCGCGCCCCCGATCGGCTGGGAATAGCCCAGATGATGGTCGGCGCACAGCACCGCGGCCTCCGCCACGCCATCGGCGCAGCGTTCGATTTGTTGCCGGGCGCCGGGATCGACCGGGCCAAAGGTCTTGAGCTTCATCGCCATCGGATTCATGCCCTTTTTGGGGGACCGAGATTGTGGCCGAAGCGGAAAACCCTCGCTAGGACTCTTGGACTTACACGATCAATTTGAGAGTGAGGATCTCGAAGGGCTTGTAGGCAAACGGGACGACGCCGTCCACGACCTCAAGCTCGGCGACCGGGCGCTCTTCGAGATCGCAGAGCCACGCCTCCTTGGGGGTGCGGGCGCAAAAGAGCTCGGCCATTCCCCGGGCGTTGTGGCATTCGTAAAGCCGCACGATCAGCCCGTCGCCATCTTCGGCGCGCTTGACCGCTTCGACCACCAGATTGCGATCCTCAACGCTGACCAGCGCCGGTGCCGCGCCGACGGCTCCCGGTCCCGGCTCCAAAAAGGCGTGGCGCAACGGGGCGTTCAGCGCATA
>CAYONY010000375.1:0-2194 GCA_964405415.1 uncultured Fimbriimonadaceae bacterium
GAAGGGCACTAGGGACCAGGCATGAGGCACTAGGGGAAGGCCGAGGCAGGGCGCGATCGCCACTAGCTTTTTGATCCGAAAAGCAAGGCCAATGCCGCGCCGCCCACGGCCCACGCCAGCCCGGACTTCGTTTGTTCCGCGCGCCTTTGCTCGATCTCCCGTCGCTGCTTTGCGTTTGCTCGATTGCGAGCATGAAGCAACTGTTCGCACGCCGCCGTGGCCGCGCTTTGAACACGAAGCACTGCCGTCAGACGGCATTCACGGGCATCGATGTACTTCAGTTGCCGGAGAGTGTCGGGAAGCGGCGTGTCGTCAAGCCGCACGGGAATGAGAATGCCGTTGCGCGCCCAAGTCCCACCGATCTCCTGAAGCACCCATTGCGACATGGCGGCATTGCTGCTCCAGATGAGCACCACAATGTGAGAGGCGACGAGTGCCTTCCGCAGATGATCGTGATCTTGGCCGGGGGACCAAGACTCCTCTGCCAAGAACGCTTCGAATCCTGTGTTTCTCAGAGCACACGATACTGATCGGGCAAACTCGATGTCGTGCGTGGAGTAACTGATGAATACTTTCATGTCGAGAGATCCTTCACATCTTTTGTACGTGCTGTTCGTCGAGGATTTCCTGGACGGTGATGAGCTTGATGATGCGGCCGGACTGCTTGTGGTAGCGAGTGCATTCGGCGTCGGCGTCGGAAGAGAAGCCGAAGGCCACGAAGAAGCCGCGCTGGCGGTCTTCGCGCTCCATGACGGCCTCGAAGGCGTCGATGTCGGGGCGACCGACCATGAACGATTCGCTACGCGTGATGATTCTTAGACCTCTTCTGTTCAATGCGAATGCTCTTTCTTGCGGCGTCCTCGTCAGCGCCGCCCGTGCCATCCCATTGGACACTCACTGCCACGAACTCGCGCTTCTTCGAGTTTGAACAGACGGTTTCAAGCCAGTAGACGCCCTGTTCATTGACCCGAACCGAGAAATCCTCGCCGAGAGGAGGTTTCAATAGCGCGGGCATGAAGTACGATCTCGCGACAATAAGCTCAGAATGAAACGACCCAAAGTCTATGGACTCGCCGTGATACACATCCAGAAATCGCGCGCCTTCGCATGCGGGCGACCAGATGAAGTGGATCGAATAAGTCATCGAACGATCTACGTATCTGGCGATGTCATTAGATGTGCGCTGAAATCGTCTGAGCAACACCCTGGTATTGAGCGCCGGTCGGCTAGGAGACTCGTTCACGACGGGCAGGTAGACGAAGATCACCGGATCGATAGACACGGTGATATCTCTACCCGTTTGTGGATCGACTTTGTGCGAGAATCGCTCGCGCCGCGCGAGCATCCACTTGTCAACGGCGAGGCGCGGCGAAGCCCGCGTCATCGCTGAATGGACAGATGGACCAAAAAGCGCCAGTAAGACGGCGAAGAACGTCGCTATTCCGGCAACCCACTCGGCAACAGAACCCCATTCGATGGCCAAGAGAACGGGTGGCAGCGGACTCGGGCTGGTCGACATATGTGAATTCGGAGGGACCGGCAGGCCGGAAGACTTGAATGAAACCACCGCATTGTACCGTTGTGAAAGCTGATCGAGATGATTCTTGCAATGCAAATGCCGGCAATGGATCAGCGATTGCCTGATGGGCAGACCACGGGTTCAGGGTCGGCGCTTAGCGTTTTCAGAGACGTTGGAGGGATTCGGTGACGAGGAGTGCAGGGGGCTCCCCCGGCTCCGCCCCCTTGCAACCCCCGGGCCCCCGGAGAGAGCGTGGAGCGGAAGGGTGGAAGGGACTGGGTATGAGGAGGGAGAACAGAAGGGCATTCGGCACTAGGCATCAGGCACTAGGGGAAGACGCTTTCCACCGGTTCAAGCCCCCGGATGGCGCCCACACCTCGGTCCTCTCCCACTCGCCGCCGAGACGTCAGCTCGCGGGAGAGGAGGGCGGGGCGCTCGCGGCTCGGGAAGAAGGCCTTCAGGAGGTGGCAAGAGGGCGAGCGTGATTCTGTAGGATCGTGGTGTGCAGGCGTCGTCGATCGCGTCCAACCTGTTGAACCCGCCGGTGCTGTTCTTTGTGCTGGGGATGCTGGCGACGTGGGTGCGATCTGACCTGCGGATCCCGAGCGCGGTGCAGAAGATTCTGTCGCTGTATCTGATGTGGGCGATCGGGGTTCGGGGGGGGATGGAGCTGGC
>CAYONY010000376.1:0-2188 GCA_964405415.1 uncultured Fimbriimonadaceae bacterium
GTCATCTCCTCGGTTAGGTCTTCCACCTTGATCGAACTCACCGCTTCCTTGTCGCCGACCTTCACCGTCACCCGAAGATCGCCGGCGGTCATCCGGCGCTGGCCGGCTCGGAACCGCACGACGTTCAGCCCCGCTTTCGCCGGGCCGGTGAGCGTGGCAAATGCCCCGCCCGCCGCATCGGTGATCGTGATCGTCGCATCGCCAGTAGCGTCCGCCTTGAGGAAGTAGCAGATGTCGGTGCCGGGCTGGCTGTTCGGTGCGGTCCAAACCCCGTCGCCGTCAAAGCCCATGCCGCCGGCCGTGCGGCCCAGCACATAGACCGTTTGCGGCCGCGCCAAATGAAGGTCTTTTTCCATGTTCGCGGCGGTCAATTCCTCGAGCGCCGAGATGTTCAGCGTCCAGATGCTCCGGCCGTGGGTGCCGATCACGAGGTCCTGCTCTCGGGGATGGATCGAAAAATCATGGACCGGAACGGTCGGGAAGTTCGATTTGAACCGCGACCACGATTTGCCCCGATCCAACGAGACGTAGAGTCCGATATCGGTGCCCAAGAACAAGAGGTCCGGATTGCGCAGACCGTCCCGAATCAGGTGCGCCGGCTCCTCGGCGGGAAGATTGGCGTTGAGCTTCGTCCAGGTCTTGCCGTAGTCGTCGGTCATATAGACGTACGTTTTGAAGTCGTTCATGCGATGGTTGTCCACCGTCACGTAGCACCGACCCGCCGAATGGGCCGAGGCATGGACGCGGCTCACGTAGCCGAACTTCGGGAAGTCCGGGATGTTCGGGGCGACGTTCGTCCAGGTTCCGCCAAAGTTCTCGGTGACTTGGACGTTGCCGTCGTCGGTGCCCGCCCAGATCACCCCCGCCTTGAGCGGCGATTCGCTGATCGTGATGACGGTGCAGTGCACTTCGGCGCCCGTGTTCTCCGGGCTGACGCTGCCCCGTCCGGGAGTCAGCTTGGCCGGATCGTTGGTGGTCAGATCGGGGCTGATCGCCTCCATGTTTGCGCCGCGGTTCATGCTGCGGAACACCTTGTTGCCGCCGATGTAGACGATCTTGGAGTTGTGCGGCGAAAGGTGGATCGGCGTATTCCAGTTGAACCGCATCGGTTCGCCGGGCGTCGGGCGGGGCCGAAGGCTCACGCCCCCGCCGTTGACCAGATCGATCCGCCGCGCCGCGCCGCCCTGGCTTTCGGCATAGACCTGCCGCCAATCATCGGGATCGACCTGCACATAGAAGCCGTCGCCGCCGCTGATGTTGTACCAATCCCAGCTTCCGACACCGCCTCGCGCGGTCTGGGTCGGCCCGCCCCAAGTCCCGTTGTCCTGAAGGCCCCCGTACACCCAATACGGCTTGCGCATGTCGAAGGCAATCGCGTAGAACTGGCCGATCGCCATGTGGTTCACGTGCTGCCAGGTCTCGCCGCGGTCGCGCGTCTGCCCCACGCCGCCATCCTCGCCGATAATGATGTGGTTGTTGTCGTTCGGATTGATCCAGAACGCGTGATGGTCCACGTGCACCGTTGAGCGCATATTCCGAATCGTCTTGCCCCGATCGTCGCTGAGGCCAATCTGGACGTCCGCCACATAGATACGGTTGAAGTCGATGGGGTCGGATCGGACGATGCTGAAGTAGAACGCCCGGGAGTTCCGGTTGTGGACCTTGGTCCACGATTCGCCCTTGTCGTCGCTAATGAATACGCCGCTGTTGCCTTGGACGCGCCCCGTCGGATCGGTGGGAAGGACGCCAACCTCGATCTGGGCGACCATCTTATTCGGGTCTTTGCGGAAGAAGTCGAGCCCAATGCGGCCCACCGTGCCTTCCGGAATGCCCTTGGTGATCTGCCGCCAGGTCTTGCCGGCGTCAACGGTTTTGAAAAGCCCGCTTTTGGGCCCCCCGCTGATCATGTTCCAGGGGAAGCGAAGCCGGTCGTAAGCCGCGGCAAAGAGAATGTTGTTGTTCGAGGGGTCCATCTGGAGATCGACCACGCCCGTGTTCTCGTCGATCTTGAAGATGTGCTGCCAGGTTTTGCCGCCATCGATTGTTTTGTACACCCCGCGCTCGGGGTTTCTTCCCCACAAGCGGCCGACCGCTGCCACATAAACGATGTTGTTGTCTTTCGGGTCGATCACGACTTGGCCGATGTGGTGGGTCTCCCTTAGCCCCATATGGGCCCACGTCTTGCCGC
>CAYONY010000377.1:0-2174 GCA_964405415.1 uncultured Fimbriimonadaceae bacterium
GGTTGATCGCCATCTACGCGGGCGTCGGCGGCGGCGGGCTCGTCTCGGTGGTGAACGGCGTCCCGAGCGGCTCGTTCCTTCAGTCAGTCCGCCAGTTCGTCGAGCCTTGGGACTTCATCGGCGGCATGCTGAAAACCCCCGTTTTTGGGCTCATCGTCGCCATCGTCGCCTGCCAGCAAGGGCTGCGCGCGCGGGACGGCGCGGTTGGGGTGGGCCGCGCGACCACCAACACCGTCGTCATCGCGATGGTGCTCGTTTACGTCGCGAACTACTTCCTGGCCGACCTGCTCTACTGACTTGCCGCCAAGGGCCAGCGCGCACCGGCCGCTTGCGCTTCGGCCGAGGCCATTGGGTCCGGCGCAAACCCCGCGCCCGACCAAATCAGCCCCGCCATTCGCGCGACGTCCGCCACCGGCAAGTCCACCGCCTCTTTCGTACAGCGATCGTAGATCGGGCCCAACTCCGGCCCGCCGAACTTCACGCAGAGTTCGCGAATCCGCTCCGGCGCATAGCCCGGTTTGCGGTTCTTGCACTCCTCAAAAAGCTGCCGCATCACGTCATCGAGCGACGCTTTTCCTCCGGATTGGCCGCGAATCGCCAAATCGAGGCAAAGCCCGATGAGCTTTCCCTTTTCGTAGTAGCTGATGCCGCCAAAACCATAGCTTCCCCGCGCTTCCCAGACGCGCAGACTCGCCTCGTCCGCCGAGACCTTCAAACGGTTCGGGTTCTGGGCGAAAACCGCGAGCGAAGCCGACCATTCCCCCACCGCGGCGGCACGCGACCGCAGTCCCGCGCGCACCTGCAAGACGTCCGCGTAATAATCGGTCACGCCCTCCAGCCACCAGATCGTGCGGGTCATCGCGGGCTTCGTGTAGTCGAATGGCCCGAGCGGCTTCTCCCGGATGCGTTTGACGTTGTAGAGGTGGAAGAACTCGTGAAAGATCAGGCCGGCCGCGTTTTCTCCCTGGGCGCGCGGACCGAGCCCAAGCCGGGTCGAATTGAGATGCTCGAGTCCGCCGCCGCCGCCGCCAAAGTCGCAGAAGAAGATATAGCGGGGAAACGGCAGCTCGCCAAAGAGCTTGAACGTCGCTTCGGCCGCCGCCCGCCCCACCCGGACAAAGCCGCTCAGATCGACGTTCTCGATCCGGTTGAACGCGACCACCTGCATCGTCTTGCCGTGGACCTCCAACGATTCGGCTTTGATCGCCGTCCCCACCACGAACGGCGCGTCGATCAACTCATCGAAATCATGCGCCTCGTAGACCGCCCAATTGCCTCCCTCCGCGCTGGGCGGCCGGTCGAGCGTCGAGTAAACCGCGCCCATCCCCGTCCAAACCCTCAGCGTTTGTTTCTTTCCCTGATCGCCCTCGAACCAACCAAAAACTCCGGACCCACTGACAAACGTGTGGCCCTCCGTGACCCGGAGGTTCACCGAGAAGTTTCCGCGCGGCGGCTTGGTCTCATAGACCACCCGGTCCGCCCCGCCCGGTATCCGCCAGAGGTTCTTGTCGAAGGTCCGCTCAAACGGGACGGGCTGGCCTTTTCGCGTGAAGGCGATCGAGCTGACAAACTGGCCGTAATCGAAGATCTGATAGTCGCCCGGCGCCCATGCCGGAAGCCGGAACTCGGTCAGGGGCGAGGCGAGCTTGACCGTGATTTGGGCCGTTCCCGTACTTGGCTGAGCGACAAAGGTGTACTCCGCCGCGCGAACGAAGCTCCCCACCGTGAGCAACGAAAATAGGAAGAGCGATCGACGCATCGTCAGAGTTTATACGCGCGACGCCTCCATGAGTTCCGGCTTCACTTGTCGCGCTTGCCGTGACTGCTCTTGGTGAGGAGCCGGATCGGCGTTCCCACTAGAGGATATTCTTTTCGCAATCGGTTCTCCAAATAGCGCTTATAGGAGAAGTGGAGCAGTTCCGGATCGTTGCAAAACAGAGTGAACGTGGGCGGGCGGGTGCCGGTCTGGGTTGCGTAATACACCTTGAACGCCCTGCCCTTGCTCGAATAGGGCCGCTCATAAACCGCGTCCTGAATGAGCCGGTTGAGCGGCCCGGTAGCGAGGCGGAACGCATAGTTTTCCAGCGCATTCAGCGCTGTGTCCAGAACCGGCTCCAGCCCTTGGGCCTCGGCCGCGCTGACTCAGCGTCCTCCGCCGCGTCCGCCTGGCGCAA
>CAYONY010000378.1:0-2137 GCA_964405415.1 uncultured Fimbriimonadaceae bacterium
GTCGGAGTGGAACTGCTCATAGCCCAGGCGCATTGTCGAGCGCCCGGTGAGCCGGTGGTACCAATCGAAGACGAGGCCGCGCATCGCGTCGTCGCGGTGGAAGTTGTCGAAGCCGCCGGTGAGGCCGTGGGCTTCATAGGCTTCCACGCGGAAGCGGTCGTTGACGCCGGCTCGATAGTTCAAGTTCTTGAACCATCCGCGATGGTCAACCGGGCGCCAATTCACGCCCATGCGGCCCCAATCGCCGGGAGCGCCGTAGTTGCCCCCGATCTCTCGCCAGCCCACATTGCCGTCGGCGCGGCCTCGCTGCCACCCGACGTTGGCCCAATAGAACCGGTTGTCATCGCCGACGGCGGTGCCGCGGCCATGCTTGTAGGTGGATTCGGCTTTGCCGAAGTTCAGCTTGAGATCGTAAGGGAGCTGATAGTTGCCGTCGAAGCCAAACAGCTCCATGCGATCGTACTCGCGCCCATTTTCCGCGGTCGGGCTGTTGCGCCCCTCGAGGAAAATGTAGTTGACCCGGTAGTCGAACCGCTTGTTCAGCGCTTGCGAATAGCTGAATCCGAGGTGCTGAGAGACGTCGAGTTCGCCTTCGCCGGGGGCCGAGTTGATCTCGCCCACCGTCATCGGCCAGAGCCCGCCAAACACGTTGTCCTTTGAGGACATCCGGTCGGTTTGGCGGCCGCCAAAGACATCCAGCCTTGAGCCGTTTTGGAACGGGAATTGGAGAATGCCGCCGTCGAAGTACCACAGATGATTGTCCCATCGCGGATTATCGAAGTAGGGCGTGTTGTCTTCGCGGGCGAAGAGCTGCGAAATGCCCTGATAGCCCACGCGGCCGGCTTTGACCGTCGAGTCTTTGCCTCCCAAGTTGAAATCCCACCACGCGTTGAACTCCTGGAAGTAGATGCTCTCGTGGAAGGCGTCGTTGAAGGGCGTATCGAAGCCGATCGTGCTCTGGTTACCAAGGAGGCCGCCCGGCGAGCTCGAGCCATACGTTGCGCCGCCGGAAAGGAGATTGCCGATGGCCAGGGTGGACTTCCACTTGACCTTTCCGGACTCTCCCGAGACGCCGAGCGCGATCTCATGGCCGACCGAGACGTCTTGGGTAAGGCCCGCGGTGGGCGGTCCTCCGCCGCCGAGAATGAAGCTGTGCCGAAGCCCAGTGGGACGTCCATCGACGGTGAGGCCGATTTCGCCGCCCCGGGAGTGGCCCATATAGCTCACGAGGTTCCACTCGACATCCAGATCGAAAGGAAGCTCGTCTTGTTCGAGCTTTGAGATGCGCCCGGCGAGCGACGCGAGTTCGGCTTTCATCGCCTCGACGTCCACGCCCATCCCGGCGAGTTCGGTCTCGTAATAGCTGGCCATGCGGGCCAGGTTGGCTGCGCTTTCCGCCAATTCTTTGATCGTCCCGGCGGCGAGTTTGGCATCGGTCAAGACGCTTCGAAGCGCCTCATAATCGGCTCGGGTGAAGACGGGATTGGCCGGATCGTCGGCCTTGGCGATCGCGTCCTCGAGCTTGGATCGGGTTCCGCCCAAGCCTTGCGAGGCCTCCTTCAGCCGCGAATAGGCCGAATGGGTGGCCACCGCGATCTCAAGCCGGCTCGCGGTTCGGCCCTCTTGGAACAGGCCGGCCGGAAGCTGCTTGATCAACCCGGACTTTTTCATCTTTCCGAGCGCGGAGATCGCCCACGCATCGGGACCGGAAGTCGCGGTGGACTGGGAAAATGACGGAGCGGCCAGAACGGCAAAGGCGGCCACAAGCGCCCAGCGCATCGTTCGGTTCATCGAGTCTCCTCCTTGAGAGCCCCGGCTCCACGCTCGTACCGTCTCCGCTTCCGGCTTCGACGGGCCCCCGCGGCGATCGAGCGGCACTCTTGAACCGTCTCGAACGCGCAGAACCTTCGGCTTCGAACGCGATTTTAACGTTCCCATAAGAAAATTGCAAGGAAAATGCGCCGGTTCTTCACCCAAATGGGGAGAAAATTGCGCTTCCGAGTTGCGAACGAGGGCCAAAGGTCCCCGTCCGCGCGCCTTTACCGAACCGTTGACCGACTTTAGTAGTAAATTAGTTTGTGAGCCGGACGCGATGAAGCGGCCGCTCCGTGGAGAACTAGGCCATGTCGGGAACTTT
>CAYONY010000379.1:0-2116 GCA_964405415.1 uncultured Fimbriimonadaceae bacterium
TGCCTGCCCTGGAGGCCACCCACCCCAACCCCTCCCTCAAGGGAGGGGCTAGACTAATGCCATGCGCCTTGCCTGTGTCCAATCCAACGTCACCTTCGGCCGTCCCGATTGGAACGCGGAAGCCGCCGAAGCCCGCTTGGCCCAGCTGGCCCTGGATGGCGTTGAACTGGCAGTTTTTCCCGAGGCGTACCTCACCGGCTACAGTTTTGACTCGCGCGAAGCCGCCGCCGCCGCCGCGATCCCGCGGAACCATCCGGCTCTGAACCGTCTGAACCTGGCTGCGGCCCGATTGAAGATCGTGACGATCGTCGGTTTTGCCGAAAGCGAGGGGGGCGAATTGTACAATTCGGCGGCCTTGCTGGAGCCCGGCGCCGAACCGCGCTTCTACCGCAAGAGCCATCTGCCCGAGTTGGGCTTGGACTACTTCGTCAAACCGGGGAACGAATTGGAAGTCTTCGAAACGAAACTTGGCCGGATCGGCATCCTGATCTGCTTCGATCAGCGCTTGCCCGAGCCGGCGCGGGTGCTCGCGCTGAAGGGCGCGGAGCTGATCTGCCTGCCCACGAATTGGCCGGTCGGCGCGGAGAACAGCGCGGACACGATGTGCATCGCCCGGGCCGCCGAAAACCGGGTGTTCTACGCCGCCTGCAATCGGGTGGGGACGGAAAACGGGTTCGAATTTATCGGGCGGAGCAAGATCATCGACCCGGTGGGGAAGGTCTTGGCTTCGGCCGAGCTGGGCGAAAAGGCGGTGGTGGCGGACGTCGACCTGGCCCTTGCCCGCAACAAGCGAACCCAAAATATCCCCGGGAAGTACGAGATGACGGTGTTCGCGAGCCGAAGACCGGAGCTCTATGGGGCGTTGATGGATCCAAGTTTGAATGTTGAAACGCTCTAGGCGCTCAACCAAGAATCCGGCCCGGAGGCCCGAAGGGCCGCAAGACGATAGCGAAGGGCAACGCCCTGGTATCGGGATCGACCGAAGAATTGAGCCCTGTAGGGGCGCGATCCCGACGGATTCAATAGCTCCCTAAAACCCCGACTGGTCTTTTCGATACTTCCCGTATTCGAGCTCGTTGAGGTGAGCC
Source organism: uncultured Fimbriimonadaceae bacterium (assembly GCA_964405415.1). Classification (GTDB taxonomy): domain Bacteria; phylum Armatimonadota; class Fimbriimonadia; order Fimbriimonadales; family Fimbriimonadaceae; genus CAYONY01. The sequence continues at coordinate 1,089 of CAYONY010000379.1, forward strand.
TCCCAGCTGATCTCCTTGAGATGGGGAATTTTCGCCTTGGCCTTCGCCGCCAGCTTGTGGTTCGGATGGTGCTTGAGGATCGTCTCGCAAAAGCCCATCGCCACGCCGTAATGGTTCGCTCGCCGCTCCTCCCACCGCCAATAGGGGTTGAGGGTGGCAAGCCGCATCGCCGCGTTCACCCCCACCCATAGCGCCTCCGGCGCCGCCTTGGTTTTGGGATACTTCCGGGCGATTTCCTGGCAAAGCTGGAGCGCTTGAGCCATGCACTCGTGGTCGTAGTGGTGCTTCTTGAGCGCCTCGCGATCGGTTTTCTTGTTGAGGCCCTGGTTCCAACTGTGGCCGATCACCAGCGCGCGCATCCCGCGCCAGAGCGATGGGTTGTAGAGCGCGAGATTGCGCTTGGCGTAGTAGTACTGCGCCATCTTCAGGGTCGCCGCCGCCTTCGCTTCGGTGCCTCTCGCGGACTGGCGCGCCCCGTCCAGGGCCTCAAGGTCCTTCCGCACCGCCCTCGGATCGAGCAGGTCGGAGCCATCGTCGTAGCCGCGAACGCTTTCCTGACCTTTTGCATCGAGACAGGCGAACTTTCGGATCTGGGCCCTCGAGAGGCGGGCGAACTCCCGTCGCGCGGCGGACCATTTCCGGTCCCGCATCAGCCTCATGCCCGCCGAGTAGCGCAAGAGCGCCTGACGGGGGCCGGGACGCGACGCGGCATAACGCGCAACTTGCTCGGGCGTCATCCGGGCGTCCAGCATGTAGGCCACGTCCCACTCGTAGCCGAGCCGGAAATACTCGTCGAGCGCACCGTCCAGCTTGTTTTGGCGCTCGAGAACGATGGCAAGGGCCTCCCGGGCCGGCCGGCCCAAATAGCCCTTCGCCTTCGGGCGGAGGATGGCGCGGTACCGGCGCTCCGCCTCCGCGAACTTCGACTTGCGCCGCGCACATGAGCCCAAAACATAGTTCGCCAGGGCCCGCGCATCGGTCGAGGCGCGGCCGCTGAGCACCTTTCGCGCGGTGCGTTCGGCTTCGGC
>CAYONY010000380.1:0-2116 GCA_964405415.1 uncultured Fimbriimonadaceae bacterium
AATGGTCGCCTTCAGGCATAGGTGGAAGCTGCTCGCTCGGGCCGCTCGTGGCCGTGGTTTCAGTTTGGCTCTTGGCTCGGTAAATCTGGGCCGGCCAAGCTCAAGCGGAGGCGCGGCGAAACCGACAATTGAGGTATGCGGCCCCGTCTTTTCCAGCTCCTTCGAGCCCCTTGGGTTCCGCCCATCGCGGCCTTTCTCTTCGTGGCGGCCGTGATCGGATGCGGAGGAGCCGGCGGCGGGGCGAGTGCTTCCGGCGATTCGGGTACCGGATCTGGGGGATCGAACTCGGGAACGAATACGGGCGGTTCCAATACCGGAGGCTCGAACACGGGCGGGACCAACACCGGCGGCGTGAGCGGGGGAACCTCGAGCGGCGGAACATCGGGCGGAACGACCGGCGGGACCACCGGCGGCGCGCTGCAAATCGTGCCGTCATCGGTCGGCGGGCAATTCGAACTGCAGATTTTGACCGGAGTTGGCCGAGCGATCGACAATTACGATATCGAAGTCACCGGAATGGAGCTTCGCGGCGGCGCGGGCTCGCTCCTGAGCGGATTCTCGCCGCGATGGGTCAGCCTCGATCTTTACGGCGCAACGACGTTTGGCATGACCGCGGCAACCTCGCCGGCCAGCCGTTCCTTTACGCAGTTTCTGGCCACTTTCAGCCGGCTCCAAGAACCGGGGGGCGCCATCTTTACCGGGCCGATCGTAAAGTCCGTGCTCTGCGACATTCGCCTGAACAAAGGGAGAACGACCGCGGTGCAGATGCTGCTCGACCCCACGATGTTTCTCCCCGAGGACGCGGTGCTCACTTTTAACGACGCCGCGTTCGACGCCCTCAACACCTCGCCTTACGGAGGCACGCTGCCCGCCTTCTTTACCGATCTCGTTCGGTTCGACGTCTCCGGGCTCGTTTCGCGGCCGACGCTGGAGGCGGGCGGACTGGCGACCCAAGTCTTCCTTTCCGGGGACCTGGTGGGGCTTGCCGGATCCGGCAATTCCGGTTTTGAGACGATTTTCAACTTGGACCGATCGATCGAGACGCAGCCGATCCGGCGTGGGATCGCCTCATCGGCCTCACCTGGCGGAACCTACACCGTCCAGCAGAGCGACCCGCTCGGCGGCGCGACCGCCATTCCGCGGATCTCGGGCGCCTGGCAAGATGCCGGCCAGGTGGTTCTCAACATGGGTTCCTTCGTGGCGCTGGCCTTCCCCTCGGCCGACCCCGGCGCGCCGGATCATTTTGGAATGTTTGCGCGAAATGAAGCGGGCGCGATCACCGAGTTGTGGGTCGGATTGCTCGATGCTCAAGCCGGGTTCTTTACCGTGTTTCCCATTGCCGAACTGAAGCTCTTTCGCAGTACGGTCCTCGCCGGGACGATCACGGATAACGGGACGGGCGGTACGTACGCCATCGCAAGTGGCCCGCGGCCTGCCAGCTTTCCGGCCAGCGGCACTTATCTGCGCTATTTGAGGTAAGACGGCGACGGCCTGCCGGGTCCGTTCGGCCGTCGAAGAATACGTTGAGCAGGGTTCGCCACACCGCCTATTTGAGCGCCGCCCGGTTTCTCGGGATGGCGATCTCTTTTCTCAGCGTCCCCTTTTTCATCCGATGGCTGGGCGGCGAAGCGACGGGGCTGGCTTCATGGGGCGCGTTCGTCTTCGTTCAAGCAATGGGCCGCTATGCGGCGATGATCGACAGCGGGTTTTCCATCGCCGCCAACCGGCTTATGACACGGGCCCATGCCGCCAACGAACCCGAAGCGCTTTGGACGACCTGGCGAACGGCAATTCGGGCCGCGTTGGCGGTCGGCCTCATCGGGGCGGCAATCACGCTTGGATTGGGGTTCGTCATGCCGGTTTCCGGGCTCAAGCCCGGGGAACTTCCCTTTCACCTCTTTGGCGCCGCGGCGGTCGGCTTTCTGGCCGAAGCGTTGGCCAACGCCGTCCGAACCGCTTTGACGAGCCGGCAACAGTTTGGCCCGCTCGCCGCCATTCAGGGCGTTGCCCAATTGGCCGGGGCTCTCCTGGCGGTCGGCGCCGTCTACACGATGCGCCATCCCGCGGCCCTTTTCGTCGGCCCGATCGGCACTTCCATTACGCTGGCCGCCTTGGG
>CAYONY010000381.1:0-392 GCA_964405415.1 uncultured Fimbriimonadaceae bacterium
CGTCATCCGCAGGTTCGTATGCTTGAGCAAATAGTTCAGCGCTTTGCCCGGCTGAACGTCGCGCCGAATCTCCACTTCGATGCGCATGCCTCGCTTGTCCGAGTAGTCCTGGACGGTCAGAATCCCATCGAACTTCCGCTCTTTGGCAATCGCCGCGATCGATTTGACCAGGTTCTCTTTGTTGACCTGATACGGGATCTCGGTGATGACGATCATCGATTTGCCGGCATCCCCCGGCTCGATCATCGTCTTGGCTTGCATCACGATGCTGCCGCGCCCGGTCTCGTAGGCGCTGCGGATGCCTTTCGTGCCCATGATCGTGCCGTAAGTCGGAAAATCGGGCCCCGGCATGATCTCCATCACGTCGTCGAGCGTGCTTTCTGGGTTGTCCA
>CAYONY010000381.1:402-2101 GCA_964405415.1 uncultured Fimbriimonadaceae bacterium
GAGGATCGCGTTGCACACCTCGGTGAGGTTGTGCGGCGGCAGGTTGGTCGCCATCCCCACCGCGATGCCCTGCGACCCGTTGCAGATCAGGTTCGGAAACTTGCCGGGAAGCACCGTCGGCTCATTCAGCGTCTGGGAATAGTTCGGCGTCCACTCCACCGTCTCGCGATCGAGGTCCTCGAGCATCTCCATCGCCAGATGGGTCAGCCGGCATTCCGTATACCGCTGGGCGGCGGGGCTGTCCCCATCGATCGAGCCGAAATTCCCCTGCGGGTCGATGAGCGGGTAGCGCAGGCTCCACGATTGCCCCATCCGCACCAAGGTCGGGTAGATCACCTGGTCGCCGTGGGGGTGGTAGTCGCCCGACGTCGAACCGGTCACCTTGGCGCACTTGGCGTAGCCGCTGTCCGGCGCCAGATTCAGCATCCGCATCGCGTAAAGGATCCGGCGCTGCACCGGCTTCAAGCCATCGCGCACGTCGGGCAGCGCCCGGGCGATGATGACGGACATCGCGTAGTTGACGTAGCTTCGCGAAAGCTCGTCGTCGACGCTGACCAGTTGAATGTTCGGTTCGTTTTCGGCCAAAGTTCGGGTTCCTGTTGCGGACGGTCGATTCGGCGGCCCGCGCGCCTCCAATAACCAGACGGACGCCCGTCGTTCGAGGGCGCGCGAAGGGGTCTTGGACGGCCCGAATTGTACCTGCAGAGCCGCCCTTTCCGAGCCTTCAAAATTCTTATTTCACAACTTTCAGTTTATTTTGAAGTATAGTGAAAACATGGCCGACTTCCTCCGCGTCCACCTCCGCGCGCTCTGGGCGTGGGAAGGCTTGCTCGGCCGCCTCGGCTACGTCGTCCTCAGCCTGATCGCCGTTGCCGTCGAGTTCCGGCTGATCGCCGCCGGCAAGCCCGCGCCCTGCGATGACCTCGCCCTCTTGGCCGTCGTCGGACCCTTCGCCGCCTTTGGCCTTCACCCGGTTCCTCCCCTCGCCGTCGCGATCGCCCTCCTTTTCGCCTGGGTCCATTTCATCCTCGCCGTCAAGCGCCTGCGCCATCTGGGCTGGAACGAGACCTCCGCCGTGCTCGCCTTCGTCCCCACCGCCGGGCTCATCCTCCTAGTCGTCCTCGGCCTGGTGCCTTCCTGGACGCATTCGCATCCCTCGGCAGCGCCGGCCGCTCTCCTCCGGGGGCCTTGGGGCCGCCTCGTCCCCCGGTCCGACCTCGGTTCCGCCGTCATGGCCGCTTTTGTCGCCGCCGCCGTCGGGTTCCTGGGCTATTCCCTTTGCGGAAAAGTGGAAGGGCTGGCGGGATGGACGCTCGGGCTGCTCGTGCCCGTCATCAGCGGCTGCGTGCTTGCCGTCGTTTTCGGGGTCCACCAGGTGCGAAGTTTTCGCGCCTGCCTGGTCCTGGGCTTTCCCGCCGGCCTTCTCACCCTCTTCCTCGTGGGCTCGGTGAGCGGCACTCGATCGTCGCCGTTCGACGTGCTGCTTCTTTCTTCGCCCGTTCTGGCCCAGTTCATGGTGGCGGGGATTGCCTTGGGCTTTGCCGTTCAAAATCGCCCGGTCCCGCCCCGATCCGCCCTGCGCCCCATGCCCCTTGCCACCGCGAGCCAAGAAATCTGGATGCGGTGGGAGATCTAAACGACGAAGACCGATGGAACCAGCGTCCCATCGGTCCCGTCGACGCGTCGATCGCCCTACGGC
>CAYONY010000382.1:0-2080 GCA_964405415.1 uncultured Fimbriimonadaceae bacterium
CAAGGGCCTCCAGACCTTTGAGATCGAGCTCCTTCTGGAAGCCGCCAAGAAAGGCACCGTGGTTGAAAAAGACCGGAAGCCCAAATCCTTGGAAGAGATCCTCGCCGACCCGCGCGAAGCCGAGCGGCCGAAGTATCTGGCCCCCGGAACGTATACGGTCGAGGTCAGCATCGGCGACCAATCGGCCAGCGCGCCCTGGAAGCTGCTCGAGCCCGGGGCGCCCGCGCCGGGTGCGGGGCGTCGCGGCGGCGATCCGGACGGAGACGGCTAGGCGTGCCGATGGTCGTTACCGGCGAGAGCCTCGGCGCGATGAAGCGTCCTTCGCAATTCGGGGTCGCGGTGGGCCGCGCTTACGAGCTGCTCCGCGCCGACGTGCAGGCTCACGTCCGCCTTTGCCGCGAGCGCATCGGCTTTCGGTATTGCCGGTTCCACGGGCTCTTCCACGACGACATGCTCGTGGCGGTGCGAGATGCCGAAGGCGGCCTGCACTTCCAATGGAGCCACGTCGATAAGGTCCTCGACTTTCTGCTTTCGATTGGGATGAAGCCGTTTCTGGAGCTCGGACCGATGCCCGCCGCCCTTGTTTCGGGTTCGGAGACCTTCTTCTGGTGGCGGATGAACGTCACCCCGCCGCGCAATTTCGGCGAATGGGAGGTTTTGGTCGAGAGCTTCACGCGCCACTGCGTGCGACGCTACGGGTTGGAGGAGGTTCGGAGCTGGTATTTCGAGGTTTGGAACGAGCCGAACCTCCGGGCGTTTTGGGCGGGGACTTGGGCGCAGTACATCGAGTTGTACGCGCGCGCGAGCGCGGCGGTGAAACGGGTCGATCCCGAACTTCGCATCGGTGGCCCGGCGAGCGCCGAGGCCAAAAAGGTGCCGGAGTTCCTTTCCGATTGCGCGCAGCGAAATCTGCCGGTGGATTTCGTCAGCACCCACGTCTACCCTCAGAACGAGTGGAACCATTACGAGGGCGAATCGCCCCATCGCCCCGGCGAGTTTTTTGGGGAAACGATCCGCGAAATCCGGCGCCAAGTGCCCAAGGTCATTCCGGTGTTTTGGACCGAATACAGCTCGCTCACGGCGCGCACGCGCGCGGACGTGGAATGGGTGGACAACCCCTCGATCGACCGGCTCGAGTCGGCGGCGTTCATTGTCCGCCATGCGTTCGAAACCGAGGACTTGAGCGATGGCATGGTCTGGTGGGTGGCGAGTGACGTTTTCGAAGAGGCGGGAATCGCCCAGTCGCCGTTTTCGTGCACCTACGGGTTAGTCACGATCGACGGAATTCCGAAGGCGAGCTTCCGGGCCTTCGAGATGCTGGCTCAATTGAAAGGCCACCGGCTCTCCCCCTCCTTTGAAGGAGGGGGCAGGGGGGTGGATGACGCAAGCGCCAACCAGTGCACACCACGCTCACCCACCCCAACCCCTCCCTCAAGGGAGGGGCGAGGCGTTGCCGTATTCCGCGATGGCGAAATCCTTCGCCTCTTGGCTTGGAACGACGCGTCGGTGGCGGAGCCCCAGGAATGGAGCGAGACCCTTCAGCTTTCTCTGAACGGGCCGAGCGTGGCCACGCGGCGATTGGTGAAGGCGGGCCAAGGCAGCGCGTTCGAAACCTGGGTCGAGATGGGGCGGCCCCAAGAACTCACTCCCGCCCAACTTGAGGCCCTCCAATACGCCTCCCAGCCCGCTTGCCGCATCGAACCGATCGAGCCGTCGAGCGGCATGGCCAAAATTGAGCTTCGTCTTTTGCCCGGAGAAATCGAAGCGATCGAGATCGCGCCGGTATCCGAGCCTGCCCACAACCGCGACCACTACACGGCCGACGTCGCGGCGTGGAACGAGGCGTTGGCGGGTCCGGGATAGACAGAGCCGTCGCCGACGCAAACGTCGGCGACCGCCCTTTCTGCATCGAACGAACTAGCGCCCGGCGGGCTGGCGGGCGCCCCCGGCGTCGCGCGGATTCTTGAATTGGTTACCGCTCGGTTGAACCGGCGGTGCATTCGATGGCGTTTTCATCTCCGGAGGCAGGTCCTTGGTGTCCAGCGGCTTGGTCTCCGCTTCCCCGGCACATCCGGCCGCC
>CAYONY010000383.1:0-2049 GCA_964405415.1 uncultured Fimbriimonadaceae bacterium
CAGAACCATGGAGGATATGGTTGACGAATTCGGCGAACCAGAACGAACACAATCTGTAGTTGAACCTTTAAACGCGTTGCCGCGATTCGGAATCAACAAGTTCGCCAATTCTCCAGATTGGGGGATTGGGTAAAGAAATATGTATGTGAATATGATGATTCCGGTGAAAACGAACCTCCCTTATCCCTTATCCCTTATCCCTTATCCTCCATTCCTTACCGGAACCCCTTCAACCTTAGCGAATTCAGGATCACCGAAACGCTGCTGAACGCCATCGCCGCCGCTGCGAGCATGGGGCTCAGCTTCCCCATCGCCGCCAACGGAATCATCACGACGTTGTAGCCAAACGCCCAGCCCAGGTTCCAGCGGATCGTCGAACGCACCGCCCGCGCCAGCCGCACCGCCTGAGGCACCCCCCGCAGGTCGGCCCGCAGCAAGGTCACGCCCGCCGTCTCCATCGCCACGTCCGTCCCGCCGCCCATCGCGATCCCCAAATCGGCCTGGGCCAAAGCCGGCGCGTCGTTGATCCCATCGCCCACCATCGCGACCTGGCCGCCCGCCTGCTGCAGCGCTTCGACCCTCGCCGCCTTGTCCTCCGGCCGCACCGGCGCCTCGACTTTGGCGATACCCACTTGAACGGCGATCGCCTCCGCGGTCGGCCGGTTGTCGCCGCTGGCCATCACCGGCTCGAGCCCCAACGCTCGCATCTGGGCCACCGCCTCTTTCGAATGCTCGGCTAACGGATCCGCCACCGCCAGCACGCCCGCCACCTGGCCATCGACCGCCACCAGCACCGCCGTCTTGGCCTCGCGCTCAAGCCGCTCCATCGCCGCCGCCGCTTCCTCCGGAATCGCGAGCGACGCCTCGGCGAGCAGGGCCGGGCTGCCCACCCGAACGAGCCGTCCGTCCACGACCGCCTGAACACCTTTGCCGCGATGAGAGACGAACGACTCCGCCTTCGGCGCGTTCGGCCGGGCCGCCGCGATGGCGCGCCCGACGGGATGCTCCGAACCGCCTTCCGCCGCCGCCGCCAGCCGCACCAATTCGTCTCGATCGAAAGGAACCAGGGCCAGGGCTTCTACCAGCGCGGGCCGTCCCTGGGTGAGCGTCCCGGTCTTATCGAGCACAACGGTACGCACGTCCGCGGCCGCCTCCAGCGCCAGGCCATCCTTGATGAGGATGCCCAGCTCGCTTCCCCGCCCGGTGCCCACCATCACCGCGGTCGGCGTCGCCAAACCTAGCGCGCAAGGGCAGGCGATCACCAGCACCGCCACCGCCGGCAGCAGCGCCTCGGCGACGCCGGCCCCCTGGGCCAGCCAAAGGCCGAAGGTTGCCAAGGCGATCAGGATGACGATCGGAACGAAAACCGCCGAGATGCGGTCGGCGAGCAATTGCACCGGGGCTTTTGAACCTTGGGCCCGCTCGACGAGCCGGACGATCTGGGCCAGGGCGGTTTCGGCGCCCACCCGCGTGGCCCGGTAGAGAAAGGCGCCCGAGGTGTTCAGCGTCCCGCCCCGGACCGGGTCGCCCGGACCCTTGCGAACCGGAACCGGCTCGCCGGTCAGCATCGATTCATCGACGTAGGATTCGCCGTCTTCAACCTGTCCGTCCACCGCCAGCCGCTCGCCGGGACGGACGCGGAGAAGGGCGCCGACGCCGATATGGGCTAAGGGCTGCGCCTCCTCGCGTCCATCCGGAAAAACGACGGTGGCGGTGGCGGGGGCCAGGCCCATGAGCTTCTGGATCGCCGAGGACATCCTCGTTTTGCTGCGCGCCTCCAGGTATTTGCCCACAAGGATGAGGGTAACGATGGCGGCTCCGGTCTCGAAATAGACGAAATGCGACGCGTGGGACCCGTGGCCCGCATAGGCGAAGAGCGCATAGAGGCTGAATCCCCAAGCCGCCAAGGCTCCGATCGCGATGAGCGAGTCCATCGTTGCCGTGAAATGCCGCAAGCCCCGCCAAGCCGAGACGAAGAAGCGCCGGCCCAACCCGAAGATCACGGGGGTCGCCATCGCGAAGAGCAGCCAGTTCACCGGCAGGGGACGC
>CAYONY010000384.1:0-357 GCA_964405415.1 uncultured Fimbriimonadaceae bacterium
GCCTCCAGGGCGTCGGTTTCAAACTCGATTCGGGCCAGCTCTTCTGGCTCGCCGCAATGCCGGGCCTGGCGGCGGGCACGCTGCGGATCATCCACACGTTCCTGATCCCCACCTTCGGCAGCCGGCACACGATCGCCGTCTCGACGCTCCTGTTGGTCCTCCCGTGCCTGGGCTGGGGATGGGCGGTGCAGCGGCCGGACACCTCGTTCGGCGTCCTCATGCTCCTGGCTTTCCTTGCCGGTTTGGGAGGCGGCAACTTCTCCAGCTTTATGCCCAGTACGAGCCTCTTCTTCCCGAAGCGGCTGCAGGGCACCGCGCTCGGCATCCAGGCGGGGATCGGTAACTTCGGCGTCTCGG
>CAYONY010000384.1:367-2000 GCA_964405415.1 uncultured Fimbriimonadaceae bacterium
CGCCCAGTTCCTGGTGCCGTGGATCATTGGGCTTTCCGCCCTTTCGCTTGCTTTCGGCGCTTCCCAGACCTTCACCAAAGCCGGCAAGACCAGCGACATCTACCTCCAGAACGCGGCCCTCATTTGGGCGCCGTTCGTGGTGCTCGCCGCGCTCTTCGCTTGGTTCGGATTGAAGAGCGTGCCCACCGCCCGCGCCTCGTTCCGCCAGCAGTGCGACATCTTCAAGGACAAGCACACCTGGCTGATGACCTCGCTCTACGTGATGACCTTCGGTTCGTTTTCGGGCTTCGCGGCCGCGTTCCCGCTGATGATCAAAGAGCTCTACGGCAAGTTCCCGGATGGACCCGATCCGCTGAAGTATGCGTTTCTTGGCCCACTGGTAGGAGCGGGGTCGCGGGTGGTCTTTGGGCCCATCAGCGATCGCCTGGGGGGAGCTCGAGTGACCCAAGTCTCGGGAGTCGGCCTGCTGCTCTGTTCGCTGGTGGTAACGCGCTACCTACACCCGACGAGTTTGGCCGACTTCCAGGGCTTCCTCTGGCTGATGCTCGGCATTTTCTTCTTCTCGGGCGTCGGCAATGCGTCCACCTTCAAGCAGATGCCGATGATCTTCCCGCCGCGGCAGGCCGGAGGGGTGATCGGCTGGACCTCCGCGATCGCCGCTTACGGGCCGTTCGTATTTTCGGTGCTGATCGGCTTGGCCATCTCCCGGACCGGCTCACCGGCCGTGTTCTTCTATGGCATTGCCGCGTTCTATCTGGCGAACCTGGCCATCAACGCTTACTTCTATGCGCGAAAGGGCGCGGAAAAGCCATGTTAGGCAAGGAATCGCCGGCATGAGCTCCGTATTCCAGAGCATGCCCGCGATGCCAGAACGGCCCAACAACGCGGCCGCGATCGAATCCTGCACGCTCTTCAATGCGTTGACGGCGCCAGAGCGCCAAGATCTGATCGACCATTCGTTCATGGCCTATGCCGAACGGGGCGAGACGATTTGGATGGCGGGATCGCCGTCCGAGTTTTCCGGGTTGGCGGCGTCCGGATTTGTGAAGATGACGCGCACCACGTCCTCTGGCCAAGAGGTGGCGATGGAACTGCTGGGGCCGGGCCAGATCTTCGGGCTGCTGGCGGCAATTGAGGGCCGCCCGTTTCCCCTTTCGGCGGTGGCGGTTACTCATTGCTGGTATCTGAAGATCCCCAGCCGCGTTGTCTTGCCGATTTACCACGCCAGTTCGGCGCTCAAGGACCAAGTGGTCCGCACCATCGGGCCGCGCGTTCGCCGCGCCCACGACATGATGTCGCGCCTTTCCACGGGAACGGCTGAAGAGCGAATCGCCGCCGTCCTTTTCATCCTGGCCGACAGCTACGGGATTTCAAAAGGCAAGAAGATCCGGCTGGTGGTGCCTTTGACCCGGCAAGAGATCGGCGAAATGGCGGGAACGACGGTGGAGACGACGATCCGCGTGATGAGCCGATGGCAAAAGGACGGGCTGCTTACGACGAACCATCAGGTCATCACGATTCTTGATGCACCGCAGTTGGAAGAAGTGCTCCGCGCCGGTCCCTAGAGCGTCGAGGTGCGCAAAGTTTCACTTCGCTTGACGCCAAAAGTTTTGCTCATGGACTTCGAAGGAAC
>CAYONY010000385.1:0-1960 GCA_964405415.1 uncultured Fimbriimonadaceae bacterium
CTGATCGGATACTGCTTCGTCCGACACGGCAACGACCTCACGGTCAAGATGCTCAACGGCAATGGGATGCCTTTCCCGATCGTGCTGGGCCACGAAGGCGCCGGCATCGTTCAAGAAGTCGGCGAAGGCGTCACCCACCTTCAAAAAGGCGACCCGGTCGTGATCGCCTATCGCGCCCCCTGCGAGCAGTGTCCGGCCTGTCGGCGCGGCGATCCCCGCCATTGCTACATGGCGCTGCGTCCCAAACCTCGCATCAAACGGCGAAGCGACGGCGCGCAATGTTCCCAGGTTCTCCGCTGCGGCACCTTCGCCACTCACACCGTCGTCCACGGCAAAGCGGCGGTGAAAGTGCCCTCGAATATGCCGCTCGACCGCGCTTGCCTGCTGGCTTGCGGCGTCATCACCGGCGTGGGCGCCACCATGCATACCACCCCCGTTTTCGCCGGCGCGCGCGTCGCCGTGATTGGATGCGGCGGCGTCGGCCTCAGCGTCATCCAAGGGGCCAAGCTCATGCACGCCAAGAAGATCATCGGCGTCGATGTGAACCCGGTCAAGCTGGGCTGGGCCAAGGATTTCGGAGCGACCCACCTCGTCAACGCCAAAGAGGTCGACGCGGTGGCGGAAGTCCGCCGCCTCACCGAAGATGGCTGGGACGGCGGTGTGGAATACGCCTTTGAAGCCACGGGGATCCCCGTCTGCACCGAGCAGGCGATCCAAATGCTCAGCTACGGCGGCACCGCCACCACAATCGGCTTCCCCGGTGCCGAAGACACGATCCATCTGAACCTGGGCAACATGGCGACCGGCGTCTATTGGAACAAGACCCGGCTCAACGTCTGCCACGCCGGCGACTGCCTCCCCTCAAGCGACTTTCCGCTGCTTGCCGACCTTTACCTCGCCGGACAGCTCAACCTGGATGCGATGGTCACGCGTCGCATCGGGCTGAACGACGTCGAAGATGCCTTTCACGAAATGGAGACCGGCAACGTGATCCGCTCGGTGATTGTGCTTTAAGCGGTGGGTGGGGACTCGAACGGCCCTTCTGAGTCAAGGTACATTCCGCTTCGTGCCCAAATATCTCTTTTGGCTGGCGCTCGGCGGCGGCCTTTTCGTCGCATGCCGCCCAACCCCCGAAGCGGCCAGCGATCTGCCCGTACCGGATTCCGGCCAGCGCCGCAACACGAACCTCACGCGACTCTATGAGGACACCTGCGGGAAATGCCACGGCATGCGCGGGGAAGGGGGCGGCGCCGGCACCAAGAGCCTCAACACGCGCGAAAAATTCGACCAAAAACACGACCGCCCGTTCTTCGATGCGATCAAGAACGGGGTGGCCGATATGGGCATGGAAGCCTATGGGGGCAGCCTCTCAGATGAGGAAATCTGGGGACTCGTCGTGCATATCCGCGAGCTTCAGGCCCAAGCCCTGCGTCGGCAGTATGGCGACCCCAAGGCCACCGATGGCGTCTACCGTTCCGAGAAGCATGCCTTCCGCATGGAAGACGTGGTTCCCGAATCGGCCGGCTTGGCGACGCCGTGGTCGCTCGATTGGCTCCCCGATGGGCGCATGCTCGTTACGAATCGGCCCGGCCGCCTGGTGATCGTCAAGGACGGCAAGATCGAGGCCGACGTCACCGGCATTCCGCCTTCGTCGGAGATCGGGCAAGGCGGGCTCATGGAGGTCGCGGTTCATCCCGATGCCGCCAAGAACGGCTGGATCTACCTCACGCTCTGCGACCCCGCCAAAAACGGCAATGGGGGCATGACCAAAGTGGTCCGCGGCAAGCTCGAAGGCTCGAAATGGACCGCTCAGCAAACCATCTATGAAGCCGGGCAAGAGTTTTACAGCCGCGCCGGCATCCACTTCGGCAGCAAAATCGCCTTTGACGGCAAGGGCCACCTTTACTTTTCCGTCGGCGAGCGGGGCACCAAGATGCGGGCCCAAGATCCCGCCACCCCG
>CAYONY010000386.1:0-1930 GCA_964405415.1 uncultured Fimbriimonadaceae bacterium
AGGAGTGAGGAGTGAGGAGTGAGGATGTGAGGATGTGAGGATGTGAGGGGTGAGGATGTGAGGATGTGAGGATGTGAGGATGTGAGGATGTGAGGGGTGAGAGGATTGGGAAAACGAGTCAAACGGTTTCGACGACGATTTGGGAGTTGGTGAAGACGCAGATTTCGGAGGCGATGCGGAGGGATTCCCGGGCGACCGCTTCGGCATCGAGCTCGGTATGGGCGATGAGGGCGCGGGCGGCGGCGAGGGCATAGGGCCCGCCGGAACCGATGCCGGCAACCCCATCGTCGGGCTCGATGACGTTGCCATCACCGCTGACCAAGAGCATGCCTTGGGCATCGGCGACGAGCATCATCGCATTGAGTTGGCGAAGGATGCGGTCGGTGCGCCAATCCTTGGCAAACTCGACGGCGGCTCGGCGCAGGTTCTCGGGGTGGGCTTCGAGCTTCGATTCGAAGCGGTCTTGGAGAGCCTGGGCATCGGCCACCGAGCCGGCGAAGCCGCAAACGACCTTGCCGCCGCCCAGCCGTCGGACCTTTCGGGCCGAATGCTTGAGGATCGTGGCTTCGCCCAGGGTGACTTGGCCATCGGCGGCAATGGCGGTGGATTGGCCGCGGCGCACCCCGACCACGGTGGTCGATCGGTTCATAGTCCCGATTCTACTTGTCGGCAAGGGTGCATCGTCGACGTGGGCAGAACGGTCTTTACCTTAAGAAGAGCGCACGATTGAAAGAGATTTTTGAACGTTGGGCGGCGCCGCTGTGCGCGGTGGGAGCCGTGGCCGCCATGGCCAGTGCGATCGTGGACTGGAACCAGGGTCCGCCAATGGCAAGCGGCGCATGGACAAAGGTCGCGGCGGCCCTCTTGCTCGGATTTGCCTTTGTGACGGCGCGATCGGCGGTGGGCGCGGCCCGCGAGCTCACCGAAGAGAGCGAAGAACGGCTGGGCTATTCCGAGGCTGAGATGGAGAAACACCGTCGGGCCCTGGACGCTTTGGCGGAGGGGCTCAAATCGGCGATCTTCGTTTGCGATGCCAAGGCCTCGATCCTCTATTCGAATCGGCGCGCCCGCGAGTGGTTCAAGTTCGACGAGCCGACGGGCCGCAGCCTGATGGCGGTGACGATTTCGTATGAGCTCGAACAGCTCGTTCTGAGCGCCGCCCGCGGCTCGGAGCCGGTGGAGCAAGAGGTCTTGACGAGCTATCCGGAGGAGCGGGCCCTGATCGTTCGCGCGTGGAAGGAGCCGCAGGGCGACCGCGTCTTCGCGTCCCTTTATGACATCACGGAGCTTCGGAAGCTGGAGCGAGTGCGGCAGGACTTTGTGGCGAACGTCTCGCATGAACTTCGCACCCCGCTTTCGGCGATCCGTTCGCTGGCGGAGACGCTGCTCGACGAGCCCAAAGCGGCCTTGGCGAAACGGGCCGACTATCTGAGCCGAATCACTGCCGAAGTCGATCGCCTGGCAACGATTGTCTCGGATCTGCTGGTATTGAGCACGGCGGAATCGAACCCGGTCCGCAAGCAGGCGTGCGATCTGGCGGCCGTTGTGCGAACCGCCGAGAGCTTGCTTCGGAAGAAGGCGGAGGATAAGGGACTGGCGGTGGAAGCCCAACTGCCGAGCGTGCTTTGCCACCAAAAGCGGTAGGCATCCTGGCCCTTCCGTGCCGTGGCGGGGTCCCGCGGTGTGGCCACGTGAACATGATGCCCGCGGTTGTGTTCGATATAGAAATGCATGTAACCCACCGTCATGAGCAGCACCTGGCTGTAGAATTGTTCCACCGTTGACTTCTTGTGTCCTAATTCGTGTGCCACGGTAATGCCAATGCCGCCCGTCACCAATCCAAAGCCTACGGTAAACCCAATCCATTCGAGCGCCGAAGCAAGGCCTTTACCGGCGAAGAGGTAACAAGTCCATATAAAGAAAACCAGCT
>CAYONY010000387.1:0-1652 GCA_964405415.1 uncultured Fimbriimonadaceae bacterium
GACCGACGAGTCAAGTGAAGGTGATCCGAATCCCCGATCGGATTCTCACCGGCTAGCAATAACGGCCCGGCCGAAACCAGCACGCGAAGTCCCGATGCGGTCACCGAACGCGGCCCCTCGTGGACCTGGGCCATCGCGACAACCCGAGGGCACGCGCACCTTCGCAGTGAACGGGGGCGCCGTGGGCCGATTCACCGACGATCCGATGAGAGCCGCGGAAAGAGAGGCGTGAGATCTTCCGAACGGGTCAGCGCCGTTCCGGATTTGGGCATCATGCGAAACGAGACGGAGAACTTCCCGTCGGGATTACCGAACATCTCCAACTCGATCGGACGGCCTGTGATCGTTTCTGCCTCAATTCTAAAGGCCCCCTTGCGGTTGCCCGACGGACTCGCGTGTTTGGCCGAGGCCACAATTGTTTTCAGGATCTGATCGGGGTCCAACTTTGCAGTTCCCGAGATCTGGATCGTCGGCCCGGCAAAACCCTCTTGGCGCGCCAAAATCGACGACCTCCGATCGATCTGGCTCAGAACGGGAAGGATGTCGTCCAGTCCGTTGTCTCGCAGTTCGCGCTCAACTTGCCGAGAGATCGCGCCCTCAGCGTCGCGAGGGATCGACTGAACTCGGCCCGCATTCATAAAGAGGCTGCGGGTCACATGGATGAAGCTGTCGCTTTCCATGATGCCGGTGAGGCGGCCCGACTCGGGGTCACGCAGGTATTGGTTGAGCCGGATACCACCGACGACCATGAGAACGGCCAAGGCCGCCCAGGCCCATCGGCGAATTGGCCGCCTGGGCTCTTGAACCGGCACTTCGTCTTCGTACACGGGGGCTTCCTCTTTGAAAACTACGGCGACGCTGGGCCGGCGTTTCAGGGTTCGGCGACTTCGTGATACTATGGAGGGCGGATTCGGAGAAGGGGATTTCTCGACCATGCAGGTGGCACTCGCGTTTCACGATTCGGAATTGGCGGATGACGCTCTGGCCCAATTGGCCCGCGAGGTCTGCCTCGACCTGAACCGCGAAGGCGTGGCCGCCGAAGTGGTCGAAAAGGGCGGCGAGCCAGGAAGCCGCAGCGCTTCCGGCGATATCCCCATGTGGCTGGATATCGCCAAATACGCCACCTCGATCATGATCGGCTATTCGGCTAAAGAGATCCTCTTCGACCTGGCCAAGCAGCTTCGCGCCCACCTGGAGCGGCGCGCCACCCTGGCCTCCACCATCGTCCTCCCCGATGGCCGAACCTTGGCCATCAAGAAAGAAGACCTCCAGCCGGAGCGGATCGAACTGACCGCCAAGCAGCTTCAGCAACTCGTGGAATCCCAGGCATGAGCGGCGCGCGCTACGCGATCTTGATCGGCAACGGAGAATTCCCCGAAGAGCCCAAGCTCGCGACGCTGCGCGGCCCCAAAAACGACGTCGCCGGCCTCAAAGAGGTGCTGGAATCGCCCGAGCTGGGGGGCTTCCAGGTTTTCGATTTGGTCGATCGCCCGTTCCACGAGGTCAACCTCAAAATCAATGAGGTGCTCAACCGGGCCGCCAAGGACGATTTCGTCCTCATCTACTACTCCGGCCACGGCAAGCAGGATCGGAATGGCCGCCTCCATTTGGCCACCGTCGACACCCGGCTCGAAGTCCTCGGCGCAACGTCC
>CAYONY010000387.1:1662-1920 GCA_964405415.1 uncultured Fimbriimonadaceae bacterium
ACCACCCGCGTCGCGGTCTTGCTCGATTGCTGCTTTGGCGGCCTGGCCGGCACCTCCTTTCGAAGCGCCATCGAGGATCAGCTTCAGCAGGCTTCGGCGGCCCGGGGCACTTATATCCTCACCGCCTCCACCGCCACCGAACTCGCGCGCGAAAAGGAGGACGACGAAAACGGCCTTTTCACCAAGCATGTGATCGGCGGCATTCGCACCGGCGAGGCCGATGCCGATGGCGACGGGCAGATCTCGATTGACGACCTT
>CAYONY010000388.1:0-1915 GCA_964405415.1 uncultured Fimbriimonadaceae bacterium
TTTTGGGCGATCTCGCGAAGCACCTCCAGATCGGCATCTTCAAACTTCTTGAAGTTGATACAGCTGCGGCCAATCTGGGCTTTGGGTAAGCGATCGGCATAGGATTCGACCAGGCTCTTCCCGGTTTCGGAGCCGGCGCAGGAGGCGAACATGATCGTGTTCTTGTTGCTGGCCAGGCCGAGCTTGAACCAAATGCCGGAACATGCTTTGCTTTTGCCCTGGTAGGGGAACTGCCCGAACCCGATCTTTCCGGCCACGATCCAGGGCTCGAGGTCCGGGGCGGCTTGACGAATGAGGTCGTAGAGGGCTTGGATTTGAGAGCGGCGCGGCTCCTCCAGGCCGGCGATGTAGGCTTCGGGGGTGGCGGCAGCAGGGGCGGCGGGCATGGCTGAATCTACCCGGTCGCCCAAATGCATCCCCATAATAGGTTGATGTCGGCCAATTCTTCAGCCGGATGGGTCTGCACAAACTGCGGCGCGATCGCTTCGGGCGAGACCTGCATGGGATGCGGCAAGCCGCGCGCGATCGCCGAACCCTTCGATGCCAAACCGGGGAGCTACTGGCGGATGGTCGGCTACCCGATCGACCCGCTGGCGGCCCGATTCTATCTCGCCTATATCGGGATTCCGCTTTTGGCGATTCTCGTTTCGGCGGTGGTGTACTCCTGCCGTCGATAGGGTCCCAACGGGGTCAACCCAAGGCGCCGGCACAACGTAGTTCCGCCTGATGGCGGAATGGGGCCAAACGGAAGCGGCCAAGCCGAGGCGGCGCGAGCGCGAGGCGCGCGAGTGGCCGGAATGGCTCCAATGGCTGGACTGGATTTCCTGCTTCGGGTGCGGTTGTGCGCCGTTCTTCGTTCTGGTTCTCTTGATGGCGGTTCTGGTGGTCGGGTCGAGTTGTGGGTGAAGTGGGGAAGGAATGGCAAGGGGAAAGGTGATTCTGATCGGAGGCGCGTCGCTGGCGGGCAAATCCACTTTGGCGGCTCGGCTTGGCGAAGAACTTTGCCTCGAAGTCTTGGCGACCGATTATCTGGCCCGCCACCCGGGGCGGCCGTGGCGGGACGACGGTTCGGCAGTGCCGGAACATGTCGTTGATCACTTTCAGACCCTCGAGCCGGAGGCGTTGCTGGAGGACGTGCTGCGGCACTACCGGTCGCTTCATACGCAGATTCAAGATCGAATCGATTCGGCTCAGGCCGGGCTGATCGTTGAGGGCTCTGCCGTCCTGCCCGAACTTGCCGCCCGGAATTCCGAGCTTGCCTCGATCTTCCTCATCGCGCCGCCGGGATTCCTTTCCGAGCGCATCTTGGCCCACGGGGGGGCCGAGAACGTCCCGGCTCGGAAGTTCGCGGCGCGCGCCGAATTGATGAACGCGACCATCGCCGCTCAGGCCGAAGCGCTGGCTTTGCCTTGTTTCGACGCTGCCGTGGACCCCTTTGAAGAGGTGCTTGAGTCTCTCAAGACCGCTTGATCCGCCCGGTTATTGCTTGACCATTTTGCCCATCGCATCCATTCCCGGCGCGGTGAACGACTTGCCGTCGTCGGAGAGGGTCGCCGTCTGGGTCTCGTCGGAAGGTTTGCCCCCCTCCATCTTTTGATGCATGGTCAGGGTCTTGTCCTTCAGTTCGTAGGTTCCGGAGATCTCTTCCTTTCGGCCCCTCATGTCCATCAGGACCACGAAGGTCTTGTCCGCCTTGAACTCGACGGACACGTCGGCTTTCTCGCCGGCGGGCATTTTGGCTTTGATGTCGTCGTTCAAAACGAGCTTCCAGGTTCCGACCATCGGATTGCCGCCGCCGCACCCGGCCGTCAAGAGGACGATTCCCGCCAGGAAGAGAGAAACCAAAGTCGATCGCATGGCTCATTTTGACGGATTCGAGACCGGTCG
Organism: uncultured Fimbriimonadaceae bacterium; assembly: GCA_964405415.1. Taxonomy (GTDB): domain Bacteria; phylum Armatimonadota; class Fimbriimonadia; order Fimbriimonadales; family Fimbriimonadaceae; genus CAYONY01. The sequence goes on from CAYONY010000388.1 coordinate 1,888, forward strand.
AGGCGGATCGGTGGACGCGCGCGGGCAT
>CAYONY010000389.1:0-1877 GCA_964405415.1 uncultured Fimbriimonadaceae bacterium
CCGAAACGGGCCACTTGGTCTTCGGCACGCTCCACACCCGGAACGCGCCCAGCACGATCGACCGCGTGATCGACGTGTTTCCGAGCGACCAGCAGGACCAGATCCGGGTTCTTTTGGGGAACACGCTCGAAGGCGTGGTTTCGCAGCAGCTCTTGCCTCGGCTGGGCGGCGGCCGCTGCGCGGCGATTGAGATCATGCTCGGCACCCCGGCCATCAAGAACCTGATCCGGGAAGGGAAGACCCACCAGATGTATTCGTCGATCGAGACGTCGCAGAACTTGGGTATGCAGACGATGGACTCGTCGCTGGCCAATCTGTTTCGACAGGGCTATGTGCATTACGATGAGTGCATGATGCGGGCGGTGGACAAAGAAACGTTTGCCCGATTGGCCAAGGGCGGCTAGTCGGAAGCGAGAAGTAAGGAAAGAAGGAGCGAGGCGCGATCCTCGCTCCTTTTCTTCTTGGGATCCAGGTTCTTCAGGCCCTCGTTCCCGGCTTTTGGATCGGGATCGCGGCAAGTTCGGCCGGAACCTCGTCCGGGGCATAGCTTTGGGCCTCGACGCGATAGGCGGCGAAACATGGACATCCGAAGTCACTTGGCGTTTCGGATCGATCGATGAGCACCCCGACGCCGATGACCTCTCCTCCGGCCGCCTGAATGGCCTGGATCGTTTCTCGGACGGAGAGCCCGGTGGTGAGCACATCGTCGACCACCAGCACTTTCGAGCCGAGGGGGAGCGTCTTGCCGCGCCGAAGCGTTTTGACCCCGTTTTCGGTTTCCACGTACACGGCGGGAAGCCCCATTTGTCGGGCTACCTCGAAGGCGATGATAATGCCGCCGGTGAGCGGGCCGGCGACCACGTCAATTTGGGAATCAAAGTGGGCGGCGATCTCCGCGCAGAGGGCGGAGAGCACCTTTGGCTGCTCAAGCACGCGGAATTTCTCGAAGTAAACGTCGCTGTGGCGGCCGCTGCTCAGCACGAAATGGCCGCGAAGGACCGCGCCGGACGCTTCGAGAAGCGAACCCAGGTCCATCAGCCCGCCATCGGAAGCTGGTATTGCAGGTGCGGCGGGGCGGGGGAGGCGGTTTCGATCGGCGCGCCGGAGGCGTAGAGCTTCATCAGGATCCGGTGGTAGCTCTCCTCGGTGAATTCGGGGCCCTCGTCTTGGCGAAGGGCGGTGACGGTCCCTTTAAGGGTCAGCATGTCCTGGGCCAAGTCCTTATCGGCGAAAGCGGCGGCTTCCAGATCTTCGGCCAGTTCCTGGGGAAGCTCCCCGGCGGCGTAGAGGTCGACCAGTTTGTTGTACATCTCGCTGTTCATGACAGTCTCTCCAGCGCGCCGCCCAATTTGTCTCGAAGGGCCCTTCGCCCGCGGTACAGCCTTGATTTTAACGCAGGAATGCTGATTTCCAACACTTCCGCGGCTTCGCGGGCCGGCATATCCTCCAAATCGCAAAGGACGAGCGGCTCTCTATATTCTTTCGGCAGATCCTGCAGCGCTTGATGAACGGTTATCTTCAAAGTTGCTTTTTCTTCGCCGCCGCCGTACTGGGCGTCGGCCGGAAGCTCGATCAGCTTGTGCTGCCGGAGCCTGTCGATGCACAAATTGCGCGCGATGCGAAACAGCCAGGTGCGAAAGGCGCCATCGGCCCGAAGCTCGGCGGAGCGGCGAAGGACGCGCAGGAAGGTCTCCGCGGTGGCGTCCTCGGCGTCGGTCCGATTCCCGAGCATGCGAAAGGTGTAGCGAAAGATGCGCTCCCCGTACATTTCGTACAGGCCGCCCAGCGCCGATGGGTCCCCCTTCGAGAGGGCGTGGAGCCACCGCTTTTCGGCAAGCGAATCTCGCAACGCGTCATTTGGCATAGGCAAGGACGGA
>CAYONY010000390.1:0-1817 GCA_964405415.1 uncultured Fimbriimonadaceae bacterium
ACCACCCCTAGCTTAGGGGTCTTCGCGCAAAAGCTGGTGCGGCCGTTTTTCATACGAACACGGACATTGAAAAGCCTTCCCTTCGCAGAGCGGGCATTGCTCAACCGTACAGCCCAGCATATGAAAGCTGCCCGGCCCCGAGCCGCACTCGGGACAGGACATGAGGGACATCCGGTTCTCCTCATCGCCAAAGCAAACCCGCGACATGGCTTCGCCCTCGATCACAAATTCGGCGATCGCTTGGGACCGATCGAACTCCCTTCGCACTTCGTCAAACAAGTCCATGGACGCCAATTGGCTCAGGGTTTCCGGTCCGCGGCCGGCGAGATCGTCACCAGCGCCATCAGCATCTCGTCATCCGAATTCGGACCAAAAATCACCGGCTTGGGAGGGTTGTTCGGATTGGTCGGATTGCTCGCGGAGTTGTCAAAGATTCCGGTAACCACAATCATCGAGCCTTTCGGAACGAAGACCGGCTCCTGAAGCGCATATTCGATTTGCCACTTGAAATCGAACCCTTTGACCTGAACGAGGGTCTCGCGTTTTCCATCCGGACGCTTCACCTCGATCTTCATTTCCTTGCCCAAGTTGTGCATGTGCGGCAGAACCCGATAAACGATCGAATCCCGCTGGATGTAGTAATTGTGGGTGCGGACGATCCGTTTTTCGTTGGCGGGAAGGTGGAGCAGGCCGTCAAACACCATTTCGACGTTGGCCACCTTTTTGGGCGGTTCCTTGGCAAAGTAGATGCCAAGCTTGCTCTGATCGGTTTCCTCGACCCCGGTCCGGTGGTAGTGCACTTGAACCACCAGCGCGGTGCCCGGTTTGAGCTTGAAGGCCACCCCGGGCGGCATGTGCCGGGGCCGAACCCCAGGTCCCCAGATATACGGCATGTCGTCGGGAGTGAAGCCCAAATCGATGACGCCCGGAGCGACAAACCCCTCTTGCCCATCCTGGTCGGCCCGGTCCCGCTCGACCGCATCACCGCCGCCATCCGTGTAAACGAGCACGTGGTGGGCAACCCGACGGTTGCCGGGCTTGAAGTCCATCGCGGTGATATAGCGGGTCTCTTTAAAATCGGTTTTGAAAACAAAACAGCGGTATTCGTCGGACCCTTCGGCCGCCAGTTTCACGGGCTTGGGAACTTCAAACACGAGGTCGGGCTCGCCCAACTCCCACCCGGCGGGAAACTCCGGAAGTGCGGGAGCCTTGGTGGGATCGCCCATCGGCTTTTCGCCTCGGTTCCACTCCTGAAGAATGCGAATCTCCCAATCCGCGAGGCGATTGTCGTCGTGGTATTTGCGGATCCCGGGTTCCGCTTTCCAAGGCGGCATCGAGCGGTCGGCAACCACTCGGGCGATGTTGGGCGCCCATTTGCGGGCGTTTTCGTAGCCCACGAGCGAAAACGGCGCCACCTCGCCGGGGCGATGGCAATAGACGCAGCGCTTGTTAAGGATCTCGGCGACGTCGTCGGCGTAGGTGGGCCCGCTGGGAGACGCGGCGAACCCGAAAATCGCCAAGCAGGCAAAGCCAAGCGCGGCGACGCCCCATCCGATTGTGGAAATGCCCTTCATGCCCAGATGACCCAAAGGACGGCCCCGCCCTTAGGGAGGATTCTGGCATGAATCGCCGCCGTCTACAATGGATTCATGATCGCCGATTCCCCGATTCGCGCGCCACGAGGCTCCCAGATCAGTTGCAAGGGATGGGCCCAAGAAGCGGCTCTTCGTATGCTGATGAACAACCTCGACCCCGAGGTTGCGGAACGGCCCGACGACCTGATCGTCTACGGCGGAACCGGCAAAGCGGCGCGGAAC
>CAYONY010000391.1:0-1176 GCA_964405415.1 uncultured Fimbriimonadaceae bacterium
CCGCGCCCAAGACCGCCCCGGCCAGGACGTCGGCCGGAAAGTGCATGCCGTTGTACACCCGTGAAAACCCGACCAAGACCGCGGCGGGCATCGTCCACTTGAGCGAGCGCCTCCAGAAGACCGCGAGGACGACCGCGCCGCTAAACCAGTTCGATGCGTGCGAGGAAGGAAAACTAAAGCTCGCCGTCCGTCCTCCCAATGTTCTGGCTTCGGGCAGCACCGAGTACGGACGCGGGCGCTCCACGGCCTTTCGAATGGGATTGGTGATGAGGCCGTCGCCAAGAGGAACGATCAAGGCCAATAGCAGCGCGCAGATCTTTCCGCGATTTCCTCCTTTCAAAGCAAGCCAGAATAACCCGGCCAGCAGCGCCGGCACGAAAACCGGGTTCCAACTCACCCAAGGCATCAGAACATCGAAGACCGGGTTCCGCAGCCCTTGGTTGACGAAAAGAAACAATGACCGGTCGATGGATTCGAACAGGGTCATTCGGGACGGACAAGATCAGTAGGCCACAAGCGAACGGACGGGCACTCCGGACAATTTCTCGCGCCCCTTCAGAAACTCGAGTTCGATGAAGAAAACGGCTCCGAGCACTTCCGCGCCCAAACGCTTCAACAGCTCGATGGCGGCCGCGGCCGTGCCGCCCGTCGCCAGCAAATCATCGATCAATAGGACTTTGCTTCCCGGTTTCACCGCATCCACGTGGATCGCGATCGTGTTGGAGCCATACTCCAGATCGTAGCGGGCCTCGTGGGTGCGGAACGGAAGCTTTCCCTGCTTGCGGATGGGAACGAACGCCGCGTTCAGATCGATGGCCGCCGCCGCGCCGAAGATAAAGCCGCGCGCGTCAATGCCGGCTACCGCATCCACCCTCCCGGACACGAAGCCTGATGTCAAATGACGCACCAACCCACGGAATAACCGCGCGTCTCCAAGCACCGGCGTGATGTCTTTGAACTGAATGCCGGGCTTTGGAAAATCAGGCACATTCCGTATGGCGGCCTTCAACTCCGAGATGCCCACGCTATCGACCGTGCTCATGATGTTCCCTCGTTCCCTGACGTCACCTCGGAAGCGGTCATCGTTTGCCTGTCTCGATCTTTTCGATCATCCACCGGAGTTTTTCAAGAGCCCCGTTTTGTATTTGCCTCACGCGCTCCCGCGTAATCGAAAAT
>CAYONY010000391.1:1186-1811 GCA_964405415.1 uncultured Fimbriimonadaceae bacterium
CACCGACCTCTTCCAGCGTCTTTTCGTCCTCGCCATCCAGCCCGAAGCGATAACTCAGCACCGCGGCCTCGCGCGGACTGAGGTCCTTGACCAACTCTTTCAGCATGCGCAGCACGGTTTTCTTCTCGAGATCCTGGTAGGGTGTTGTGGCGCGCTCATCTTCCACGATATCCCCAAACGTGCCGGACTCCTCATCGCCAATGGGCGCGTCGAGGGACGCGGGCCTGATGGCCGCCGTCCTGAGTTGCCCGACCCGGGCGGCGGACATCCCCAGTGACTCGCCCAGTTCCTCATCAGTCGGTTCACGCCCGAAGACCTCCTGCAATTGGATCGTGGTCATCCGTATCTTCGAAATCTTTCCCACGAGATGCACCGGAAGACGGATGGTCTTGGATTGATTCGCCAAAGCGCGTTTCACGGCCTGCTTAATCCAGAGCGAGGCGTAGGTCGAAAGCTTCCCTCCCTTGTTTGGATCAAACTTCTCCACCGCCCGCATCAAGCCAATATTCCCTTCGTTGATCAAATCGAGAAGGGGCATGCCGAAAGACTCGTAATCACGGGCGATCTTCACGACAAGCCGAAGGTTGGCCTTGATCATGTGCTCCCTGGCCTCGAGGTCGCCAGC
>CAYONY010000392.1:0-1463 GCA_964405415.1 uncultured Fimbriimonadaceae bacterium
AAAAACAACTGGCAAAGGCATTATGTCCACCTATTTCGTGAACAGCACACTAGCGACCTGGGACGACCTCACCGAATCCGAAAGAATTCGGCCGAATGCACCGGAGAGAGAAGCAAAGGGCTGGTCGCGTTCGTGACGATTGCCCACGGACCGGTCAAGGAGGTGGAGGATTCCAGTACCCCCGCTCGCCAAGTCAAGCGTGGTTGGCCGTTGAAGAGATCGATGTTGATTTGAGGATCGGTTCCGGGAACTACACCAAAGCCCGGATCATCGACGTAGAGGCTGTACGAATTGCCGGCTGCGAAGTAGGTTACGCCGTCATCATTTCGCACTGGCGTTGTGATCCGATTGGTTTGCGGCGCGTTGGTTCCGAGTTGCCCGGACGCGTTGTTGCCCAAGCCCCACAATCCCTTCCCCAAGCGTGTGAAAAGCGTGTGGCTGCCGCCCGCGACTGCTTTGACCACGCCGCTTTCAATCTCAATCGGGTTTTGGACATGGTTCGTTGGTATCGAGCCCAATTGGCCGCTGACGTTGCTCCCCATTCCCATCAAGAAACCGTTTCGGACAAACACCGAATGATTGCCCGATGCTGAGAAGGAACTTACTCCTGAAGCGATTTGTACCGGCGCCGGTCGTTCGAGAGGGAACTGAGATAGCCCCAAATAGGCGCTGCTGCCCATGCCCCACAAGGTCCCGTCGCGCTTCAGGAACAAACTGTGAAACACTCCACCGGTCGCCGCCCTCACATCCTCGGCCACTTGCGCTGCGACCGATTGATTCCCAAATGAGCCGTGGCCAAGCTGGCCACGATCGTTTCGTCCCAAGGTCCAAAGAGTGTGGTCGGGTTTGATATACATCGTATGCCCCCCCCGAGCCGATCGAGACCACGCCGGAGGCAAGAAGCACTGGGCGCGAATTGGTCACACTTCCTGTGTTCCCGAGCTGGCCGCTTCCGTTGTAACCCATGCCCCAAAGTGTACCGTTTCGCTTGAGGCAGAGACTGTGCTCTGCCCCGGCCGCGACCGCGGCCGCGTCGGTCGCGATGAGAACCGGATGCCGGCGAGATTCCGTAGTTTCGTCCCCTAGCTGGCCATATTTGTTTAGGCCCATGGCATACAAACGGCCATCCTCTTTCAAAAAGAGCATGTGATAAGTGCCGCCGGCCGCTTCGGCAACACCGCTCGCGAGAAACCCAATGTCGTGAGCCGCGAGGATGAGGCTTCCCAGCATCCAGAGGGAGTTGTTATGCGAATCGATCCTCAACTCGAGGATCAACTTGGCTACGCCGCCCCGGTTCTCCGCCTGAATAAATAGTAACACGATAATTTCCTGCGACGTCGGGCGTACCCGAGAGCAGAACGGTGTGTTCGAGCGCGGGCAGGTCGATGCCCGCTTCGGCGAGCAGCGCCGGGTAGTCGGTGTCGAGGAAGCCGCGCGTCGTGAACAGCGCCCGAGCGCCGCTG
>CAYONY010000392.1:1473-1799 GCA_964405415.1 uncultured Fimbriimonadaceae bacterium
ACCCGAGAGCAAATCCGACAGGGGATCAATAGACAGCCCTAAGGGAAGACCAGTGGCGTTAAAGCGCGTGGAGGTGTGCCAGCTCCCTGTGACTTGGCAACTGAACGGTTGCTTCATCGTCCCCTCCACCATCGTCTCGCCGGTGAGCGCCGGTGTCGGCGGCACAACCGAGATCACCAGATTTGTCGTGCTGGCTCCGGCTGCGTTTAGAGCCCATAGATTGACGTTGAATGTCCCAACGGCAAAATCCGGCACACCGCTGATCAGGCCGCTCGAGGTATTTAGCGAAAGGCCAGTGGGCAGCAACATGGTCGTGGACGGCGCGG
>CAYONY010000393.1:0-1797 GCA_964405415.1 uncultured Fimbriimonadaceae bacterium
GCAGATCTCGATTGACGACCTTTACCGCTATGTCCAGGCCCGCCTTCGCGAGGAGGGGGGCCAGCAGCCGACCCTCACCGGCATCGACGTCCGGGGCGAGCTTTACATCGCCAAATCGCGCCACTCCAAGCGGGACGAGCGGCTTTCGAAACTCCGCAAAAAGCTCTATTCGCTGGCTGCCAAAGAGGTGGTCGCCGATGAGCTCGTGACCTCGGCGATGGAGATTGCCGCGCTCAAGCCCGGCGACATGTCAGACGCTCAAAAGGGGCTGGATGCGCTCCTGGACCTCTACCTTAGCGGAAAGCTGACGGTGGGCGAACTGGGCCGTCGGTGGTTTCTTCGTGAGGCGCCGCCTGAACTGTCCGTCGAGCCCGACCCCCTTCCTGCCGCCCCCGCTTTTGATCTTGCGGTCGCTCCGAGCGTACCGGAGGCCGCCCCCGCGGGGGGGCCTCCGAAAAGGGAACCCCCGAGCCCCGCTTCGCAGCTGCCAAAAATCGATTTAACCGAAACGAGACCGCCGGCCCCGCCGGCTCGCCCGAGGGTCTGGTGGGACCCTTTGGCCGGAGAACGCAACCTCATGAAGACATTCGTGGTCTTTTTCGCCGGCGCGGCCGCCTCGGCCGCCCTCTTCCTCACGGTTTGGCGCGGTCCCGCGCCCACCGAGCCGGTGAAGGAACCACCCGTAAAGTCCGAGCCCGTGGCTTTGGTCGGCAAGGCGATCGAGCCTTTGGAGCTTCGGACAATGCTCCAAGGGATGGGGTTTTCCACTACGGACGTCGATGGCGAGCCGGGTAGCGAGAAGACCCAGTTCACGGTAAAGAAAGGGACGCTCGACATCCCGGTTCAGGCCGAAGTCGCGCCGAGCAAGCGCTTCGTATGGCTCACCGCGCTGTTTGGCAGTACGACGGAATACCTTGACTACTTCACCCGGGCGGCGAAACTGCTCGAGGCGAACGGCCAGATTCAACCCTCCCAGTTCTATGTGACCTCAGGCGGCCGACTGAAGATGGCGCTGGGAATCGACAATCGCGACCTCGACCCGGCGGTGCTGAAAGCCCGCATCGACAAGCTCGCCGACGACGTGGTGAACACGGAGACGCTTTGGAAGAAGTCGTAGGTCCAAGCCTATTTTATGAAGAGCTTGAGCTTGGACGGATTTATGGGTCTTCGACGCTCAGCGTGAGCTTTGAGGACATTGTCGCGTTCGCCTCCTTTTACGATCCTCAGCCGTTCCACACCGACGCCACAGCGGCGGCGGATTCGGTCTTTGGCGAGCTGGTCGCCAGCGGTTGGCACACCGCCGCGCTGACGATGCGGCTTCGAGTGACCGGCGACCTGCGGCTGGCGGGCGGTTGGATCGGGCTCGGGGTCGAGTCGATGCGTTGGCCCAAACCGGTGCGACCGGGCGATAAGCTTCGCGCCGAAATGGAAGTCTTGGAGAAGCGGGAATCGAAGTCGAACCCGAAGCGCGGCATCATCCGGGTGCGAACATCAACCTTCAACCAGGCCGGCGAACTTGTTTTCGAAACGGTAACGGCGCAGATGGTAGAAAGGCGCTGACCGCCCCCCATCTTCCTTTCGGGGAGGAGGGGGTTGGGGAGTGGAGGTTCTGTCGCCCGCCGAACCTCGATCAATCGGTAGGAAATCCGAATCCGCTATTGAATTCCCTAGCCGATGATCTCGACGATTGCAGCGCTGGCCATGGTTTTTCCTGCTTCTTCTCAAGGTAATCCAGTCGACGCTTACTGGTCAGTCGAATCCAAGATCGGCCTTTCTGGGGGGGTCGAGCGGTCCGAA
>CAYONY010000394.1:0-1779 GCA_964405415.1 uncultured Fimbriimonadaceae bacterium
AGGGGTAGCTGCGGATGTGGGCGCCGTAGTTCTGCTCGATGTAGCCGTTGGCGATCGCCGTCGAGGTCCATTGGTGGCCGTCGGCCGAGTTGGTGCCGCTCGTGTAGGTGTTGTCGAGCAGCACGAACTGGCGGGCCAGGGCGTGCTGGTTGGGGGTCACCTCCTCCGGAAAAAGGCAGAGTTTGGGGTCGCCCTTGCCTTCTTTCATATCGCCGAAGGTGACGTCGTAGGTGTGGTTTTCCTTGATAATGTAGACCACGTGCTTGAAGACGCTGGGCTCGCCGACCCGCTCGGGCACGGGGCGGGCGGGCTGGCCTTCTCGGGCGGTCGGCTCTACGCCCCAATGATTGTTTCGGGCGACTTTGGCGTTTAACTCGGGAAGCTCGCGAAGGGCCTGGTCGATCTTAATAAATTGGACGGCCCCGACATTGTCGTGGACCCCAAAGCCCCCCGTCTTTCCCGCCAAGCGGTTGCCAAAACCCTTGCTGTTGGCGACGACCAGAATATTGCCGCTGCGCTTGATCGCGATCGGAAAATGGGCGGTGGGGATGTGGCCCTCGAGCTTGCCGGTGGCGACATCGACGACGGTGACCGCGTTGATCCCGCCGCACGTGACGAAGAGACGTTTGCCGTCTTCGGAGAAGACGAGGTCGGTGGGAATCTGGCCGAACTTGGGTTCGAGGGGCGGGCGCAGGCCGAGGGTGCGCAGCTGGCCATCCTGCAACAGAGTGACCGAATCCGAATCCGAATTCGCACAAGCGGCGGCATTCAAGGCGAACGCGATGCCCGACGGCTGCCGGCCGGTCACAAAGGGGATCGCGCTTCCGGAGGGCGAGGCGATCGTTACGCTGCCACCTTTCGAGGCATCCGTCTTCGGGTCGATTGCAACGGCGGTTCCCGACGAGTCGGCTTCAACGTCTTCGGGCTTCGCGAGTGTCCCGCGATTGAGCGCGTAGACCTGATCTTTTGGGCTCACCGCCAGTCGGTAAGGCGCCACTCCCGTCGAAAACCCGCTCAAAGACGTCGCCTTGATCGTCGACCCATCAACCGCGACTTTCACCCGCACCACATAGTTCAGCCTTCCCAATGCGACATGCAGATCGCCGTTCGAAGTGAACGCCATCCCATTCACTTGCAAGTTCCCGCTCGGCTTGGCGAAGTCGGCGGTCGGGGGCAGCTCGACCTTGAAATTCCCCAGCGCCGCCCACTTGCCGTCGACTTCCCGAAGCAAGTGGACCTGCCCATTGTCTCCCGAACAATAGACCGTCCCATCCGCCGCCCAGGCGATCCCGACCGCCCCGGTCCGCACGTTCACCCGGCCCAATTCGTCGCCGTCGATCGAGTAGAGCATCACCCGGTTCACGCACAAAACCGCGACCCGTTTCCCATCCGGCGAGAGGGCAAGGTCCTTGGCGCGGGCGCCCTCGATCCGCTTGACCAATCCATACGGCGTCAGGATCTGCCCGGTGGTGACGAGGGTCGTTCCGTCCGGTTGGGCGCCGACCCGAACTGGGTCCTGAGCGCAGCCAGCGAGGAAACCAAGGGAGCACAACAACAAGGGCCATGCGGCTCGGATCATGTCCTTCTGATTCACCGTCGTCGCTCTCAGGTCCTTTCGGACAGATATTTGGGATCGGATTCAAACACGGAGAACGCGGTGATCACGGCGAATCACGGTGGCCGCTTTTTTGAACGGCGGTTCGCAAGTACCGCTTTCAGAAGTGGCACGCCAAGTTCTCAAAGTGGCAATCGACACGACGAGGTCTTTGGAGTGCGCGA
>CAYONY010000395.1:0-1772 GCA_964405415.1 uncultured Fimbriimonadaceae bacterium
AGACGCTGAACCGCTCCATGTATTCGGACATGTCGATCCGAACCATGTTCGATTCTTTCTCGTAGAGGTAGGCGGCCAGAGCCTTGGCCATTTCGGTTTTGCCGACGCCGGTGGGGCCAAGGAAGATGAAGCTGCCCATCGGCCGCTTCGGATCCTTCAGGCCGCTTCGGCTGCGGCGGATGGCGCGAGAGACCGCGCTGACCGCGTCGTGCTGGCCGATGATCCGGGCGTGGAGGTCGTCCTCCATGCGGAGCAGGCGCTGGGATTCGGCTTCCACGAGCTTCATGACCGGGATGCCGGTCCAGCTCTGGACGATCTGGGCGATTTCGGCTTCGTTGACCACCGGCTCCTTCTGTTCGCGGGCTTCCCATTCTTCTTCCCGAGCGGTGATCGAGGCTTCGAGCTCGTCGCGTTCGGTGGTGAGCTTGGCCGATTCGGCTTCGTCGTGCTCGCGCTTCATCACGTGCTCGAGCTCCGAATTGAGCTTGATGAGCCGCGTTCGGTCATGCCGGATATCCAGCGGGGGCAAGCTTTGCTGCAGCCGCACGCGGCTGGCCGCCTCGTCGATCAGATCGATCGCCTTGTCGGGCAGGGCGCGGTCGGTGATGTACCGCTGGGAAAGGCTGACCGAGGCGCTGATTGCGTCATCGGTGATCTCCACTTGGTGGTGGGCCTCGTAGCGCTCACGCAGACCCTTGAGGATGTCCATCGCCTCTTCTTCGGAAGGTTCGCGAACCTTAACGCCTTGGAATCTCCTCTCCAGAGCCGCATCGCGCTCGATGTACTTGCGGTACTCGTCTTGGGTGGTCGCGCCGATGCATTGCAGCTCGCCTCGCGCCAAGGCCGGTTTCATGATGTTGCTGGCGTCGATCGCGCCTTCGGCCGCGCCGGCGCCCACCAGCGTGTGCAATTCGTCGATGAAGAGGATCACTTGGCCCTCGGCCTTGCGGACCTCTTCCATCACTTTCTTCATCCGCTCTTCAAATTCGCCGCGGTATTTGGTGCCGGCGACGAGGCCGGCCAGATCCAGCGCCACGATCCGCTTGTCTTTGAGCAGGTCGGGGATGTCGCCGCTGACGATGCGGAGGGCCAGCCCTTCGGCGATCGCGGTTTTGCCTACGCCGGGCTCGCCGATGAGGCAGGGATTGTTTTTGGTGCGGCGGCACAGGATCTGCATGACGCGCTCGATCTCCACCGTGCGGCCCACCACCGGATCGAGCTTGCCGTCGCGGGCAAGCTCGGTCAAATCGCGCCCAAACTCATCGAGAGTTTGGGTCTTGGTCCCGCCGCTGCTTTGGCCGGAGCTTCGCGAGCCGGCTTTGGTCTGAGTCTCGTTATCTTGAAGGCTCATAACCTCGCGCCGTGCGCGTTCGAGCTCCACGCCGAGCTTGGCAAGGACGCGACCCGCCAGGCCGTCGCCTTCGCGGATCAGTCCGAGCAAAAGGTGCTCGGTGCCGATGTAGTTGTTGTTCAGATTCCGGGCCTCATCGTATGCCAAGTCGATGACTCGCTTGGCGCGTGGGGTCAGGGTCATATCCTGACTCGGCCGGGCATCTCCCCTCGGGAGCTGCTTTTCGACCTCCGCTCGAATCCGGTTCAAGCTCACACCGAGCTTTTCGAGAACGCGGGCCGCGACTGAGTCGGACTCCCGCACCAGGCCCAACAGCAGGTGTTCGGTCGAGACGTAACCTTCTCCGAACTTCTGAGCCTCTTCCTGCGCATAGAAGACGACCTTCCGTGCCCGTTCCGTAAAGCGCTGCCACATGTTCTCG
>CAYONY010000396.1:0-1745 GCA_964405415.1 uncultured Fimbriimonadaceae bacterium
GCCAAGGGCGACGACGAAGCCCACCCCATGGATGAGGAGTTCATCTACGCCCTCGAAAGCGGCATGCCGCCAACGGGCGGTTGCGGCATCGGGATCGACCGGCTGGCGATGACGCTGACCGGCGCCGACGTGCTGCGCGAGATCATCCTGTTTCCGATGATGAAGCCCGAGGAGCGGGAGCCGACGGGATGAACCCGGCCGAATCGACGATTCGGTATTTGAGGATCTACTGTGGCGCGATGGCCGCGTTTTACGCCCTCTATGTCATTGCCGGGGCCGTTCTGTTTGCCAACGCGGCGGACTTGGCGAACCGGGAGAACCCGGCCGCCATGTGGCAGATGATGGGGATCGCCATCGGAGGGGTGGGCATCGTCCTGAGCGCGGCCCACGTGGCGACCTTCGCGTTCCCGCGGAAGAAGTGGGTCTGGATTTACGATCTCGTAATGATCTGCCTCGGGTTTGGCAGCATTTGCACGATCGTCTTCAGCGTGATTCTGCTCATTCAATGGATCAAACCCGAAGTGCAGGCCGCGTACGGCATGGGCGAAGCCGCGCCCCGGACGCCCTGGCGTCCGGAATAGCCAACGGGAACCCCGGTGGTTCACAGTTTCGTAGGGCAAGACGAGGGCTCAATCATGAATATCCGATCCGCATTCGTTGCCGCCGCGCTGCTCACGGGCGGGCTCGTCGTCTTTGCTTTTCAGGGCCAAGAACCCGCGGCCCGCAGCCACTCAAGCTGGAATTGGGACGATCAGGACCGCAAATACGAATACGGGCTCGTGTATGCAAACGGAAACACCCATTCTTGGGGCTCTTGGAATACGATCGAACTGCGCAAACTGGGCGGTCTCGAAGGGGACCGGCTAATCGTCAAGAAAAAGGACGGAACGCTGTACGCCATCACGGATCGGACCACGTTCGAGGCGGCTAAGAAGGCGATCGAGCCGATTTCGGAGCTCGGCCGCCAACAGGGCAAGCTGGGTCAGAAACAGGGCGAGCTGGGGCGCGAGCAAGGCAAGCTGGGCCAGAAGCAGGGTGAGATTGGCCGCGAGATGGGCCAGCTCAGCCGTGAGCTTGGCGAGATCATGCGCGACGCATGGAAAGAAGAAAAGAAGGCCGAAGCCGAGAAGCGCCGGGCCGAATACGATCGGAAGATGGGTGAGCTTCAGAAGCGGATGCAGGACCTGAGCAAGGGGCAGCAGGCGTTGGGGGCGAAGCAGGGCGAACTGGGCAAGCAGCAAGGCGAATTGGGCAAACGCATGGGCGTCGAGGTCAAAAAGGCGGATGAGACGATCACGAAGCTGATTGATCAGGCGTTTGAGAAGGGGTTGGCGAAGGTAGTTAACTAGATTCGGTTTGCCCCTACCTTGAGGGAGGGGTTGGGGTGGGTGATGTCCAGGCAAAGGATGCGGCGCCATCCACCCCCTCCCCCCTCCTTCAAAGGAGGGGGAGACACTTCTAGTAGTTTTCCAAGGACTGCGAAATCGCCGCCACGCTGCCTTTGGCATTGCCAAACAGCATCACGCAGTTGTCGTACAGAAAGAGCTCGTTGTCCACCCCGGCGAAGCCGGCCGCCATCGAGCGTTTCATCACGATCACGGTGCGGCATTTGTCCACATCGAGAATCGGCATCCCGAAAATCGGCGACGACTTGTCGTAGCGCGCCGCCGGATTCACCACGTCGTTCGCGCCGATGACCAGGGCCACGTCGGTCTCCGGCATGAGCGGATTGACCTGCTCCAGCT
>CAYONY010000397.1:0-1745 GCA_964405415.1 uncultured Fimbriimonadaceae bacterium
GGGGCCCATTGCCGTCTCCCAAGTTTCGATCGCATCGCGGCCCACGACTTTCGTAAAAAGGTCCGGCTCGATCAGCCCCGCCCACATCGCCGCCATCGAGGCCAGCGGTCCGCGGGCCTCGACATGGATCTCTCCGCCGTGGCCGTACTGGCGCAAGAGCCGGGCGGCTCCCGCGATCTGAATCCCGCCGACGAAGGCCGGCGATTTCCCCAAATAGATGAGATACCGCAGCTCGAACTCGCGCAGCTCCCCGGTCCCCAAGACATCGAGGTAGATGCGCGAATCCTTGCGCACCGCACCGTCCCGAAGCACCTCCGCCGCCTTGCCGTCATCGGCAACGATTAAGGTCACCGGCTTGGTGAGGTCCGCGCCTGGATAAAACAGGGCCGGCGTCGTGAGGCCCGGTTCCGCCTCGAACGTGACCGTCATCCGGGGACCGAGCGGCGAAGTCTTATAGTTTTTTGGGGCGATTTTGGGCTTTCCGCCGTTCACCGCAAACGCCTGCTCGAGCGAGACCTCTTGTGGCGCACGTTCCAAGTACTCGCTGACCAACGCCCGCATCGTCCGCTCATTGGCGATCGGCGGATCGGCGGCCAGGAGCTGGCGATCTTCGGGATTGATCGCCTCCAGCGGAGGCTGGGCCACCGGCGACCCATCGCCCGATCCCTTCAAGTACTTATCGAAGAAGCCGATCATCGCTTCGCGCATCGGCTGGCTGTAGTCATGGCCGCCTGGAAAGATCCGCGTCTTGGCGTCGTCACCTTTGCCGAACAGCGACCACGTTTCGACCATCTTGTAACCGGTCAGCCGCATCGCATCCGGCGGAAACTCCCCGTCCACTTCGGCTCCGAACAGATACACCGGCTTAGGGGCTTGGATCGCGATCACATCCGACCGGTCGCCCACCTGGCACGTCGCGGGAACGTGGTTGCACAGGCACCCGTTGTCGGGGGCCAGCTCCATGCTCGACATGTAAACCACCGGGATCGCGGCGGTGAAGCGGTCGTCGGCGGCAAAGGCGTAGAGGGTGGCGAGACCTCCCCCCGAAGCTCCGGTCAGCCCGATCTTCGTCATGTCCATCTCCGGGCGGGTTTCCAGATAGTCGAGCCCGCGCATCACGTCCCAAACGTAGATGCCGGTGGTATTCGTCGCCATCGCGAGCATCCAGTCGTTGTGGTCGCCCTCGGCGCGCCGCTCGATCAGGTTGTTCCCTTCGAAGCTCCATCCCGGCGAGTCGATCGCGAAGGCGGCGTAGCCCTGCCGCGCGCAGAAGGCGGCCCGAAGCTGGATGCGGTCTTCGTTCTTCTTGTGGGCCCAGTGGCCGTTCACGTGCACGACGATCGGGAGCTTTCCGGCCGGCATGGGGTCGGGAAGGTAGAGGTGCGCGGTGGCCCAGAAGTTGGTTCGGCTTTGGTAGACGATCTTCTCGATTCGGTAGCCGGGCCTCTGGATCGTGCCGCTCACCCACGCTTTGAGGGGTACGCGCGCGGGCATCGGGTCGAGTCCCAGGCTCCGCAAGAGTTCCGCTTTCCGCCGCTTGCGCTCGATTTCGAAGTCGGCAACGGTTGCCGGGGTCGGGCGTTTGCTGGCCTTCTGAACTTCCGATTTCAGGTAGCGATTGGCGATTTCTTTGCCTTTTCCGCCCAAGAGGTCGTCGTCCATGGCGGGTCCGGGAATCGGGGTGGTGCTGTCCATGCCTTGCTCCTTGGCGATGACCTCGCCGAGGGTGAGAAACGGCAGGTCGT
>CAYONY010000398.1:0-1691 GCA_964405415.1 uncultured Fimbriimonadaceae bacterium
GGACCTCGTTTCACCTGGCGCGACCCCGGCTTTGCCCTTTCGCCTGACGGAACGATAATGGCCGCCCTTCCTCGCGGGAAGGGCCATGCGGATTTGGTATTGCGCAAAGTCGAGGAGAGCACGCCGTTGGCAACGGTTCGAACCGGCCGGCAGTTTGAGGATCTCGTGTGGGATCGGCGCGGGCGGTTTGTCGTGACGCGATCTTATGCGCCCACCCAAGCCCTTTGGCGGATCGGGCTCGATGGTTCCGCGACCCAATGGGTGGCGGTTGCCTTTGACGCATGGGTCGGATTTGACCTTTCGCCGGATGGCGAAAAGCTTGTGTTCTCAAATGGACGACGGCCCGATGAGTCGATCTTCGTGGCCGACCGGAGCGGGGCCAAACCGCGTAAGATCGCCGATGGCGTTTGGCCGGCATGGAGGCCAAGAGGTCAAGCCCTCGCGTCAGGTTGAGGCGGAACGATGTGAGGTGTTCTCCGGGCTGAAGCCCGGGGGCCTGGGCGCGGGCTAAAGCCACGCGCTTCAATTAGGCGGCTTGCGTTATTGGAGGGATAAGGGCGATAGGTCGGTGTTCTCCGGGCTGAAGCCCGGGGGCCTGGGCGCGGGCTAAAGCCACGCGCTCCATTTGGGGTGCGGCAACGGGAGGGGGGCGGAACGGGTACCCTTGTCCCTCTCCGAAACGCCTCGGAGGTCCCCCAACCGTGAGCCGCAAACTGCCGACCGTCGTCATCGTGGGCCGGCCGAACGTCGGCAAGAGCACGTTCTTCAACCGCCTCGTGGGCCGCCGCATTGCGGTCGTCGAGGATCAGCCGGGTGTCACGCGCGACCGGCTCTATGCGGAGGCGGAGTGGCGTGGGAAACGGTTCACGGTTGTCGATACGGGTGGCATTCTTTTCTCCGATGACGACCCGCTGATCGAGCAAATCCGCGTTCAGGCCGAAGTCGCGCTCGCGGAGGCCGACGTGGTCTTGTTCCTGACGGAAGTGACCGCCGGTGTGAATCCGGACGACCGCGATTTGGCCCGACGGTTGCGCGGCATCCCGCAGCCCGTGTTCATCGTGGCCAACAAGGCGGACAATCCGCAGCGCGAAGCGTTTGCCGGCGAGTTTTTCGAATTGGGATTTGAGAAGGTGTTTTCGGTTTCGTCGCTCCACGGCCGCGGGGTGGGCGATTTGCTCGATGAGGTGGTCGAGCTTTTGCCGGCGGCCGATCCGAAAGGCGACGAGGTCGATGAGATTCGGTTGGCGATCATCGGGCGGCCCAATGTCGGCAAATCGTCGCTTCTCAACGCGTTTACGGGTGAGCAGCGCTCGATCGTTTCCGACCTTCCCGGCACGACGCGCGATGCCATCGACACGATGCTCGAGTACCGTGGCGAGCGCATACGGCTGATCGATACGGCAGGGCTTCGGCGGAAAGGCAAGATCCAGGGCACGGTGGAGTACTACATGGCGAACCGGGCCACCCGTGCGATCGAACGGGCGGAGTGTTCGCTCGTGGTGATCAACGGGCCGGAGGGGCTCACCGATGGCGACAAGCGGATCGCGAAGATCGCCCACGACGCGGGCAAGGCTTGCGTGCTCGCGGTGAACAAGTGGGACCTGATGGAGCCGCCGGATGGCCGCATTCGCAAGATGAGCGCGCTTAAGAAAGACCTCGTGAAGATCATACGCAATGAGTTTCCCGAGCTC
>CAYONY010000399.1:0-1676 GCA_964405415.1 uncultured Fimbriimonadaceae bacterium
TTTCGTTTCGATGGCAACGCCCAAAGGCCGCACACCTCCCTGTATGGATGCCGCGCGCGAGTATACCTATCCGAATCTGAGACGGCCGGCCCGGGAACTCCCGGTAGGGTCGCTGAAATGAATTGCGTTCGATGCGCGGTTTCGCTTGACTCAACAAGTTTTGTGCCAGCGAGATTCCCAAAGCTTGAGATTTGCGCTCCAATCGCCAACCATCCAAAGTGGGGTCGTAGAACGCCCCTTTACGGACGAGCAGGCGTTTCAACGTGAAAAAGCAACGAAAAGCCGACACCCGACGCTATGCGCGCTTCCACATCATGGAATACGCGCTGATTTACAGCGACGGCTGCGTCGAGCCGATCCGGTCGGTTGTGGTCGATGTCGGTCTGGGCGGCATGCAGGTGCTGGCCCGCAAACAGTATCCAATCGGCGACAAGTGCAGTCTCCAGATCGGAAAAGCCGATGGGTCGCGGCTGACCGTTCCCGGCCAGGTTCGTTTCAGCCAGCCGATGAACGGGTCCGGACTTTTCCAAACCGGTTTGCGCTTCGTCCCGGAAACCCATGAGCAGAAGTCGGAAGTGGTGGAGTACGTGCACCACGTCTTCCAGCGTCAAGCCGACATGCTGGCGGGCTAAACTCGGGCCCCATGCGCCGAGAATCCCTCAAGTTTTTCAAAGAGATCGTCAACACGCCTTCGCCTTCGGGATATGAGGAGCGGGCGGCGGAGGTCTATCGAACCTACACCAAGGCCTTTGCCGACAAGGTCCACACCGACGTCCATGGCAACGTTTGGGCGATCCTGAACCCGGACGCCAAGCAGAAGATCATGCTCGCCGGCCACATGGATGAGATCGGTTTCATCATCCACTACATCGATGAAAACGGGTTTCTCTATTTCTCCGGCATTGGCGGCCACGACAGCGTGATCCCGGTCGGCCAGCGGGTCTGGGTCCACGGCAAAAAACGCATTCCCGGCATCATCGGTCGCAAGGCCATTCATCTGCTGGAAGACGAAGAGCGCAAGAAAAAGCCGGAACTGAAGGACCTTTGGATCGACTTGGGCGCATCGTCGCGAGAAGAGGTCGAAAAGGTGGTTTCCCTTGGCGATGTCGTGACCTTTCAATACGAATTCGAAGAACTCATGGGCGACCGTTGTACGGCGCGTGGCTTCGACAACAAGATGGGCTCTTTCATCGTCGCGGAGGCCCTCCGGCTCCTGAAGACCGATGGGGGACTTGATAAGGGCGTCGGAGTCTACGCGGTCGCCACCGTACAAGAAGAGATTGGCCTGCGAGGCGCGCGGACGGCCAGTTTTGGCATCGCGCCCCAGTCCGGCCTGGCGGTCGACGTCAACCATGCCATCGACTATCCGGGGGTCTCCAAGAGCCGCTACGGCCAGCTCGACGTCGGCAAAGGCCCCAGTGTCATGCGGGGCGCCAATGCCAACCCGATCGTCTTCAAGATGATCCTCGAGGCCGCCAAGGCGGACAAGATCCCCTACCAGGTGGACGTCGCCCCGGGCGGAACCGGCACCGACGGCAACGCCATGCAGCTCAATCGCGATGGCATGGCGGTGGGGATCCTTGGCGTCGCCCTTCGCTATATGCACACCCCGTGCGAATTGCTTTCTCTGAAAGACGTCGAGGATTGCACTCGGCTGATGGCCGCCTATTGCCGCC
>CAYONY010000400.1:0-1674 GCA_964405415.1 uncultured Fimbriimonadaceae bacterium
CAACTCGCTCACCATCGCCATGCGGGCTTGGTTGTCGGTGGCCCCGTTGGCGCCCTGCACCGCCAGCTCATAGGCGCGGCGGGTGAGGGTGTGCATCTCGGCAAGTGTCGTTTCGGAAAGCCCGAGCTGGCCTTTGGCGGCGGTCAAATTCTTTTGGTATTGGACCAGGCCTTCTTGAAGCTGCCGGAGGCTGAGGGAATTGGCCATGCCCAACGGATCGTCGCCCAGCGAGTTGATCCGCTTGCCGGTCGAGATCTGCCGCTGAAGGGCCAGGTAGCGTTCCTGGGCCTTCGCGACGTCGCTCGCGTAGCTTCCGTATTGGTAAGGCGTGCTGATCCGCATCGGCTTTCCATTCCCCGCTTATTTGCGGGGCTATCGAATCATGTTGATTAAATCTTCGGTTACTTCGTCGAAGATCGTAAGTGCCTTGGCCGCCGCTTGATAGCTTCTTTGAAAGCGCATCATGTTGGCCATTTCGTCGTCGATGGAGACCCCGCTCACGCTCTGCCGCATCTGGTCGATCTGCTCGATGATTGCGGACTGGGTGTCGAGCCGGGCTTGGGCGTCGTTCGAATCGCGTCCGATCGTGGCGATCAGCTCGACGTAGAACTCGGAGTACTTGCGGTTGCCCAAGAGCGCGCTGCTCGCATCGCGGGTCTGGGCGATCGCCAGCGCCAGCGAGCCGTCGCCCGAGTTGCCGCTCACGCCCGCCGAAATGTTGCGGGCATCAGCCCGCACCGCTGCGCTCAAATCGAAGTCGGATGCGCCGGTCTGCGGCGGCGTCAGGACATCGTTGAAGAACTGGATTCCCGTGGTCCCGTTCGGGTTCGTGCCGGACATGTGGGCCGCGTTGATTTCGGTTCGGAGCGTATTCGCCAGCGTATCGAGCTGGCCCTGGTACGCCACGATCCGGTTGACCGCCTCCATCGCGCCATAAACCGCGCCCGACCGCAGCGCGATCGTTCGGCTGCCATCGGTCAGGGTGTAGGTGGCGGGGTCGAAAGTTTTGGGGATCGGATAGGTCTTCACGTCGTCGACGAGCGTAAAACCGTTTGAAAACACGCTGAGCGTCCCGTCGTTTTTACGCTGGATGCTCACATCGACCAGCTTGGTCAAGTCTTCGAGCGCCAGATCGCGCTGATCCAAGAGGTCGCCCGGCGTTTCCCCCGAAACGGAGCGGGCCCGGATCTCGGCGTTGAGGTCATAGATGCGCTGGGTGAGCCGGTCGACGTCGTTGAGCGAGGCGGAGATGCTGCTTTGAAACTGGGTGCGAAGCCCCTGCATATCGCGAAACGCGGTGCGGATGCGGGTGGCGAGGGTGTCACCGGCTTGCTGAACCGCCATGCGCGCGGCCGGCTCGCTCGGGTTGCTGGCCAGGCCCGACCATGCGTTGAAGAAGCCATTCAGCGCCGCCGAGATCCCGCCCGGGCCCGGCTCGTTGAAGCTGGGCTCGATTTGGGAGAGGCTCGCTTGCAGCGTTTGATAGCGGCTCTGGTCGGAGCCTGCCGCGAACATCCGGTTATCCAGGAAGATGTCGCGGATCCGGTTCACGCCGGCTACCGTGACGCCGGTCCCCAACGTCAGCGAATTCAATCCGTAGAAGCTGGTGGGGTCGCTGGCGACAAAGTCGATCGCCTGCCGCGAATAGCCTCGCGTGTTGACGTTGGCGATGTT
>CAYONY010000401.1:0-1673 GCA_964405415.1 uncultured Fimbriimonadaceae bacterium
GCCTCAGGATGCGGACGATTCTCTGGCACTCCTCTTCGACGTCGGCATAGTGGGCGGTTCGTTGCGCCTGAATCGTTCCCCGAACGTGGACGATTCCGTGGGCGACCCGAATGTCGGCCATCGACACGTCCACCAAGTGCTTATTGAATTCGCGCCGCGCGAGTTTCGTCGCGATTACATCCCCGGAATCTGCCATATCCGCATTATGCCGGGTTGGGACAATGGATGCGGGTTTTCCCGGGCCAACCTCGCGTTTCTTCCGGGCGAGGGGGGTGATCCCCTTCCGAAAATCAACGCTATGAAACGGTTGCTTTTCGTTGCCGGCTTGGCGGCTTCGGTCGCGGCGATCGCCGATACGCCGGCGCCTCGCCAGTTCTTCGTGACCGCCAAAGTCGGGCAAACCTACGACTATGCCTTCAATATGAAGATGCGATTGGTCGACGGATCCGGCGACGTCTCGATGTCGGCCAAGGTGAAAGAAAAACTGATCGGCGCCAAGGGCTCGACCCATCGCTGGTCCATGTCGTTCGATGTGCTGAGCGTGGACGACAACGGGCTTTTGGAGGGCCTCGGCGCGATGCTCCACCAGGTTGACAAAGCGGTGGTCCAGCGCGACGCCAACGCGCAGAACCAAACGCTTCAGATGTCGTCGGGCGGCCAAGCTCTGGGCGGCGGAACGGGGCCTGACCTGGTGTTTCCCAAGAAGCCGATTTCGGTGGGCGAAGTGTGGCAAGCGTCGGTGGACTTAAAAGGCACTCCGGCTGTGATGGCGTATCGATTTGATGGGTATGGGACGTATGCCAAGAAGCCGGCGGCGCGGTTCTCGGGCACCTTCGAATCGAATGGGCTTGTGCAGACGGTCGAGCCCTACACGTTTTACATCGACCTTGCCGATGGCAAGCTGCTGCATTCGCGCGGGATCGCGCGGGTTACCAAGAACAACCGCCAGCTCGAAGTTTGGTACGAAATTATCCGGCGCTGAGGGCGACGGCACGAAGATTCGGCGAGACAGTGAACGGCGCCTGAGTTTTCGCCTGGATCTCTTCCAGGCTGACCTCGGGCGCGGTCTCGATAAGCGACAATCCTCGGCCCCGGGCCACTTCGAACACGGCGAGATCGGTAATGATCAGGTCCACGACCGCTTTTCCGGTCAGCGGCAGGGTGCAGGAAGTCAGCACCTTGGATTCGCCCGCCTTGTTCGTATGCTCCATCACGACGACGACGCGTTTGACGCCGGCGACCAGGTCCATCGCCCCGCCCATCCCTTTCACCATCTTGCCGGGGATCATCCAATTGGCCAAATCGCCTTCGGCGGAGACCTCCATGGCGCCAAGGATCGAGAGGTCGATGTGGCCGCCGCGGATCATCGCGAAGGAATCGGCGGATGAAAAGTAGGACGTGCCGGGAATCTCGGTGATGGTCTGTTTGCCCGCGTTGATCAGGTCGGGGTCTTCTTCTCCGGCATAGGGAAACGGCCCCATGCCGAGCATTCCGTTCTCGCTTTGCAGCACGACGTCCATTCCCGCCGGAATGTAGTTGGCGACCAAGGTGGGAATGCCGATGCCAAGGTTGACGTAGTAGCCATCGCGCAGCTCTTGGGCGGCGCGCATGGCGAGCTGATCGCGGTTCAGGGGCATGGCTTCATGATAGCCAATTCGGGCTCAAGCCGCCTT
>CAYONY010000402.1:0-1264 GCA_964405415.1 uncultured Fimbriimonadaceae bacterium
CTTTCCGGTGTGGCGATCAAGCCGAAAAAATGAATCATCGGAGAGACCACCAAGCGCCCGATTCATCAGGTATTCTTTGTCTCTGACCCGCTCCCTCCACCACTCCCGGCCGGCCTGAGGTTCGCCCAGGTTCGGCTTTGCGTGTTTGGACCCCATATCGTGAATCATGGCAGACGTATCTCTTTTCGACAAAATCCGTATCGGCATCGCCGCTCCGACCGACATCCGGTCCTGGAGCTTCCGCAACGGCGCCTTCCACGAGGTCAAGAAGCCGGAGACCATCAACTACCGCACCTTCAAGCCTGAGCGCGACGGCCTGTTCTGCGAGCGCATCTTCGGCCCCGTCAAAGACTGGGAGTGCGCCTGTGGCCGCTACAAGAAGATCAAGTACGCCGGCATCATCTGCGAGCGATGCGGCGTCGAGGTCACCCGCTCCAAAGTCCGCCGCGAGCGGATGGGCATCGTCGAGCTGGCGGCCCCGGTCTGCCATATCTGGTACCTGAAGGGCGTCCCCTCGCCCCTTTCGCTGGTGCTCGACATCTCGCCGAGGCTCCTGGAAAAGGTCATCTATTTCGCCAGCTTCATCATTATCGACATCGACAACGACAAGATTGCCGAGGCGCTGCCCAAGATCAAGTCGGCCGTCGAAGGCGAAAAAGCCAACGTGATGGAGCAGATGCGGGAGCTCGAAGAAGAGAGCTTTCTGCGCTTTGCCGAAGAGCTCGAAGGCAACCGCGACGAATATGACGAGGCGACGGTCCGCGAGCGGTCCAAGCTGATCAACGACCGCATCCGCGCCGAATATCGTGATGCCGAAGACCGCCTGAAGGACCTCGATATCGCGGTCGAAATCCTCGGAAAGCTCGAGCGTAACCAGCTGATCGACGAAGACAAGTATCGCGCGGTCAGCAAGATGCTCGACGCGGTTGGCATGCGGCTCAACGAGGACCTTCGCAGCCTGGTTCGCGCCAACATCGGCGCCGAAGCGATCAAGGAGCTCCTCACCCGGGTCGATCTCGAACGGCTCTCCCGTGAGCTTCGCCAAGAGATCATCATGACCACCAGCCAGCGCCGTGCCCGCGCGATCAAGCGGCTGGAAGTGACCGACGCCCTGATCTCCTCCAAAAGCCGTCCCGAATGGATGATCCTCGACGTGATCCCGGTCATCAGCCCTGAACTGCGCCCCATGGTGCAGCTCGACGGCGGCCGCTTTGCGACCTCGGACCTGAACGATCTCTATCGCCGCATCATCAACCGCAACAAC
>CAYONY010000402.1:1274-1652 GCA_964405415.1 uncultured Fimbriimonadaceae bacterium
TCAAGAAGATCACCGAGATCCACGCGCCCGAGTCGATTATCAACCACGAAAAGCGGCTGCTCCAGGAAGCGGTGGACGCCCTGGTCGACAACGGCCGGCGCTCGCGCCCGGTGGTTGGAAGCAACAGCCGGCCGCTGAAAAGCCTTTCCGACATGCTCAAGGGCAAGGAAGGCCGGTTCCGAAAGAACCTGCTCGGAAAGCGCGTCGACTACTCCGGACGATCGGTCATCGTGGTCGGCCCCTATCTGAAGCTGCACCAGTGCGGCCTTCCGAAAGAAATGGCGCTCGAGCTCTTCAAGCCGTTCGTCATGAAGACGCTGGTCGAGAAGAAAATCACTCAGAACATCAAGACCGCCAAGCGTATGATCGACCGGATGC
>CAYONY010000403.1:0-1571 GCA_964405415.1 uncultured Fimbriimonadaceae bacterium
GTCATCTGGGTGAGGTCGTTCGTGCCGAAGCTGAAGAACTCAGCTTCGTTAGCGATTTCGTCGGCGGTGAGCGCGCCCCGCGGGACTTCAATCATCGTGCCGAAGCTGTAGGGAATCTCGACGCCCTGTTCTTTCACCACTTCGTTGGCCGTCGCCTCGAGCCGCTCGCGAACAAACTTGAGTTCGTTGACGTGCCCCACCAGCGGAATCATGATCTCGGGCACCGCTTTGCCGCCGGCTTTGACGACCGCGGCCGCGCCTTCCAGAATCGCCCGCGTCTGCATCTCCACGATTTGAGGAAAGACGATGCTGAGCCGGCAGCCACGAAGGCCCATCATCGGGTTGATTTCGTGCATCGATTCAACCTCTTTGAGGAGCCGTTCTTTGGCCGGGTCCGATTGGCCCTTGGCGTGGAGGGTGGCAACCTCCTCGATCAGCTGGTCCTTGCTGGGCAGGAACTCGTGAAGTGGCGGATCGATCAGCCGCACGGTGGCCGGCATGCCGTTCAGCGCCTCAAAGATGCCCTTGAAGTCTTCGCGCTGGAAAACGAGAAGCTCGTCGAGCGCAGCTTGCCGTTCGGCATCGTTTTCCGCGAGGATCATGCGCTGCACGACCGGACGCCGTTCGCCTTCGAAGAACATGTGCTCGGTGCGGCATAGCCCGATGCCTTCCGCGCCGAAGCGAATCGCCAAAGCGGTGTCCTCGGGCGTGTCGGCATTGGTGCGAACGCCAAGGGAGCGGGCCTCGTCGGCCCAACCCATGAAGACGTTGAAGTCGCCGGTCATGGTCGCTTCCACCACCGGAACCGCCCCGTCGATCACTTCGCCAAGCGAACCGTTGAGCGAAATGAGGTCGCCCTCCTTGATTGACCGGCCGTTGACCGTGAATTGACGGTTCGCGTTGTCGACCGAGATCTCCGAACACCCGGCGACGGTGGGAATGCCGAAGCCACGCGCCACGAGCGCGGCGTGGCTGGTCATGCCGCCTTTTTCGGTAAGCACGCCTTGGGCGGCGAGCATGCCCTTCAGGTCGTCCGGGCTGGTTTCGGCCCGAACCAGAATCACTTTCTCGCCTTTGCCGCCCTTGCCCATTTCAGCGGCCCGGTTGGCGTCAAAGACGGCCACCCCGGTCGCCGCGCCCGGCCCCGCCGGCAAGCCCTTGGCAAGCACGGTGTACTTCGTGTTGGGCGCAATGACCGGAAGAAGGCAATGGTTCAGCAATTCCGGATCAAAGCGCTGGATCGCTTGCTCCTTGGAGATCAGTCCCTCCGCGACTTGGTCGACCGCGATCTTGATGGCGGCCGGTCCGGTGCGTTTACCGGTGCGGCATTGGAGGATGAAGAGCTTGCCGTGCTCGATCGTGAACTCGATATCCTGCATGTCGCGGTAGTGCCGCTCGAGCTTGTCGCACACCTCTTTGAATTGGCGGTAGATCTCCGGGTTCTGGCGCTCCAATTCGTCGATGTGAACGGGAGTGCGCACGCCGGCCACAACGTCTTCGCCCTGGGCGTTCATGAGGTACTCGCCAAAGACGTGGTTCTCGCCAGTCGCCGCATTGCGCGTGAAGGCCAC
>CAYONY010000404.1:0-1547 GCA_964405415.1 uncultured Fimbriimonadaceae bacterium
GGCGCCAAGGACTACATTCCTCGGCTCCGCCGTCTGCCTCCACGCATGGTCACCAGGTTCGCGATTCGGGTATGAATCTTTCGATGCTGGCCAAAGAGGCGGTGCGCCTGTTCGAGCAACGGTTTGGCGCCTCTCCGGAAGTCGTCGCGGTCGCGCCGGGTCGCATCAACCTCATCGGCGAACACACCGATTACAACGATGGCTTCGTCTGTCCAGCCGCCATCGATCGGGTCGTGACGGTGGCGGCCCGGGCCACGCCGGGCTATGGGGAGCTGATCAGCGAGCAGCTCGGACATGGCGAGCCCTTTGACGCCAATCGCGTCGAGATCGGGCAAGTCGGCGGATGGAGCAAACATCCGGCGGGCGTGGCGTGGGCGTTGCGCGACCTGGGCTTTGAGGACCTTCCCAACCTCCAAGCGCTCGTGCATTCCGATCTGCCGGTGGCCAGCGGAGTCAGCAGCAGCGCGGCGCTCGAAGTCGCCTTTGGCTCGGTGTGGAATCGATTGGGACGCCTGGAGCTTGAGCCGCTCGAATTGGCGAAGGTGGCCCAGACCGCAGAAAACCGCTTCGTGGGGGTCAATTGCGGGATCATGGATCCGGCGGCGAGCGCGCTGGGCCGGGCCGGACATGCCCTCTTTCTCGATACGCGAACTCTTGAGATTCGCTATGCGAAGATCCCGGACGCCCTGCGGATCGTGCTTTGCGATACCGGCACGCCGCGCGCCTTGGCGGAGAGCGGATACAACGAGCGCCGCTTCCAATGTGAGACGGCGGCCAAAGCGATCGGCGTTTCGAGCCTTCGCGATGCGACGCTGGAAATGCTCCAGAGCCATCAGGATGAGATGGACGGGCTTGCCTATCTTCGCGCCAAGCACGTGATCACAGAGAATGGCCGATGCCAAGGCTTCGTGGGCGCCTTGGAAAGCGGCAATGCTCTGCGTATCGGGACGCTGATGCGAGCCAGCCACGAAAGTCTCCGCGACGACTACGAGGTGAGTACGCCGGAACTCGATGCGATGGCCGAAGCCTGTTGGAATGCGCCCGGATGCATCGGCGCCCGCATGACCGGGGCCGGTTTCGGCGGCGCCTGCGTGGCCCTGGTCGATGATCGCGCGCTCAGCGAATTCCTTTCCTTTGTTCGACGTCAATATCGAGAAAGGGCGGCGCGAGACGGACAATTCGATGTGTGCCGCGCGACCAACGGTGCAGAGGTTTTTACTCCCGATTCCTTTTAGGCCGACCCTCAAGGGAGAGGTGGGACTTTCGGCATCTGCGGAACATCGGCGGCCCCTTCCCCTTCTTATGCGTAGAACATGCGAGACCCCTGGATCGGCACCGCACAATTGCCCCGTTAAACGTACCTTTGGGGATCGAAAGGTAGGCACATTCCAACCGTTGGCCGTGGGCGAAGCCATGCCTGGGACCTCGCAAAATTCACAACAATTGAAAAAGGAGCCCCGACCATCTCAAAAACCGGCGAGCGCTATGGAAAGAGGTTGATAGGCGGTTAGTCAAGCTTTCAGAGGGGTGGGATAAATGCCAATGCC
>CAYONY010000405.1:0-1530 GCA_964405415.1 uncultured Fimbriimonadaceae bacterium
CCTTCCGCATGATCGACCGCTATCAGACCCCTGCCATGGCCGCGCTTTGGAGCCGGCACGCCAAATATGAACGCTGGCAGGAAGTCGAAATCGCCATCGTCGAAGCCTGGGCCGAAGAAGGCATCGTGCCGGCCGCCGATTTGGAAGCGATTAGGAAACATGCCGGTTTCGACCTCGTTCGTTGCGATGAGCTGGAGCAGGAAACCCGCCACGACCTGATGGCGTTTGTGCGGAACCTCAGTGAGCGCGTGCATGCCGGGGCGGGCGAGCCCGATCCCACGCCCGCGCGTTGGATCCACTTTGGGGTCACCAGCTATGACGTCATCGACACCGCCCTGGGCATGATCCTGCGGGATTCGTGCAACGTCCTTTTGGCCTCCTTGGAGCGTTTGCTCGGGGCAATCGAACGCCAGTTCTCCGCCAACGGCAAGCTGCCCTGTATCGGGCGGACCCACGGCATCCATGCCGAGCCCATCACCTTTGGCCACAAGCTCGACGGATGGCGGCACGAACTCCTTCGCAGTCGCGATCGAATCCAGACCGCCCAAGCGGAAAGCGCGGTCGGCAAGATCAGCGGCGCGGTGGGCATCCACGCGCACGTTTCGCCGGCGATGGAGGAGCGCATCTGCGTTCGCCTCGGCCTCCGGCCCGATCCCTCGAGCACCCAGATCGTCGCCCGCGACCGCATGGCGGCCCTCCTTTGCGATCTCGCGGTACTGGCCGGTTCGCTCGAACGGATCGCCACCGAGCTTCGCAACTTGCAACGAACGGAAATCTTGGAGGTTCAAGAGGCCTTTGCCAAGGGCCAAACCGGGTCGTCGGCGATGCCCCACAAGCGCAACCCGTGGAATTCGGAAACCGTGTGCGGATTGGCCCGGATTGTCCGTGGCAATGCCCACGCGATGCTGGAAAGCGTGATGACGTGGCATGAACGCGACCTTTCGAACTCCTCCCTTGAACGGATCGTGCTGCCCGATACGTTCCACCTGGCCGACTTCATGCTCAACCGCATGGGCGCGATCCTCGATGGGCTCGGTGTGCTGCCGGAAAACATGGCGCGCAACCTGCGGCAAATGGGCGATCTCGTGTTCAGCGAGCACGTGATGGTGGCGCTGATTCGCGCCGGAATGTCCCGGGAGGACGCGTATAAGGTCGCTCAGCGCAATGCGGCGAAATCGTGGGAAGGCGAAGACTTTCGCACCGCGGTCGGCCAAGACCCGGATGTGGCCGCGCGGCTAGGCTCCGATGACCTTGACGAAGTCTTCAGCCTTGGCCACCACCTGCGGCATGCGCCCTAGCCGGCGGGCGGCGGCGCGGGGCCCCGTTCGATGCCGACGGCGACCTTCTTGAGCGTGTTCTCGAGCGCAGCGAGGCGCTTTTCAAGGGCGGCCGACTTATCCTTGGCCTCTTTGAGCTCCTTTTCAAGCTTCGCGAGTTGGGCGTCTTTCGTTTTGAGGGCCGATTCTAGGGCTTGGGTACGCCCATCGAGCTGCATGAGGGCGGCTTCGTAGAAGATCATCCGGTCCTGGA
>CAYONY010000406.1:0-1514 GCA_964405415.1 uncultured Fimbriimonadaceae bacterium
AAGAACAAGCAGAACTGCTTCGACGACTTCATCGCGGCGGGCGAATGGCTGATCGAGAACGGGTACACGAGCAAAGAAAAGCTGGCGATCAGCGGCGGCTCGAACGGCGGCCTCTTGGTGGGGGCGTGCGTGAACCAAAGGCCCGACTTGTTTGCGGCGGCGCTGCCCGCGGTGGGGGTGATGGATATGCTCCGCTTCCACAAGTTCACGATCGGATGGGCGTGGGTGAGCGATTACGGCAGCCCGGACAAGAAGGCCGATTTCGAAGTTCTCCTCAAGTACTCGCCGCTGCACAATCTGAAGCCGGGCACCTCCTACCCGGCGGTGCTGATCACGACGGGCGACCATGACGACCGGGTGGTGCCGGCCCACAGTTTCAAATATGCCGCGGAGATTCAGCGGTGCCAGGCGGGGGAGAAGCCCGTCTTGATCCGCATTGAAACGCGAGCCGGGCATGGCGCCGGCAAACCGACGGCGAAACAGATCGAGGAAGTGGTGGACAAGTGGGGCTTCTTGGTGAAGAACCTCGGGATGACGCTCCCGGAGGGGTTTGGGAAGTAGGGCTCCCCTCTTATGAAGGAGGGGATTGAGGGGTGGATGGCGCGAGGGCGTCCGACAGGACTTCACCCACCCCAACCCCTCCCTTAAGGGTGGGGCTCGCGTCCCAGCATTTCTTTCAGTTCCTCCGAAATGCTGATCGCTTTGCGCTGGGTCCCCATCACCACGTGCCAGGTGAAGCCCTCGGTCACGCGTTTGCCGGTCGATTCGTTCACGACTTCGTACATGAACTGGATCGAGGCGCGGCGGATCTCAGCGAGCCAAACTTTGACCGTCACCACCTCGTCATAGAGCACTTCCCCCCGATAGCGGACGTGGGTCTCGACGACCGGAAGAAAGATCCCTTTTTCCTCAAGGGAACGGTAGGTGAAGCCTCGGTCGCGGCACCACGTTCCGCGCGCCTGCTCGAACCAGAAGAGATAGTAGGCGTAATAGGCGTGGCCCATGGCGTCGGTCTCGCCGTAGCGGACGCGGATGCGTTCTTGGGTGATGGAGGACATCGGTGACCGTGATACCCGTTCGCCGTCCATTTCGACCTCAAAGTGAGACCAGCCAATCCTGCCATAATCATCCCATCACCCCGGCCCCGGAAGCTCGTGGCCGAGCATGGAGGATTCGGAAAGTTTCATGAAAGTCAGCATCATCGGTGGCGGTGGCCGCGTCGGCTCGGACGCGGCTTTTTGTTTGCAGCTCGGCGGCCTGGTCAAAGAGATCGTCCTGGTCGACGCCAACCCCGACATGGCGGCCGGCGAAGCGCTGGACCTGCGCCACGGCAGCGCCCTTACCGCCAGTCAACGGATCACCAGCGGCGACTACGACGCGGTGAATGGCAGCGATTGCGTGGTCATCACGGCCGGCCTGCGCCGCAAGCCCGATGAGAGCCGCCTCGAATTGATCAATCGCAACGTCGGGCTCTTCCGGCAGATTCTCGACTCGGTGAAGGGCTGCAAGCTTGC